>JANOCQ010000245.1:0-41872 GCA_031412255.1 Paracoccaceae bacterium
CTCGATGGTCGCGGGCTGGGCCAGCGGTTTCTCGATCACTCCCAAGAGCGGCAGGATCACCAGGAAGTAGGCGAACCAGTAGGCCGAGGCGATCAGCGAAATCGTGGCATAGGGCTCTTCCGCCGGCATTGCGCCGCACCACATCAGGACGATGAAGTCGATCACGAGACGGGCGAACCACCATTTGAACATCGGGCGATAGCGGCCCGAACGCACCGCCGAGGTATCCAGCCAAGGCGCCAGCGCCATGACCGCGATGGCCCCGAACATCGCCAGCACGCCGAAGAACTTGGCGTCGATGATGCCGAAGGACAGCCACTCGGCCGCGATCACGACCCAGACGTCGGCGGTAAAGGCACGCAGGATCGCGTAGAACGGCAGGAAGTACCATTCCGGCACGATGTGTGCCGGCGTCGCCAGCGGGTTCGCCTCGATGTAGTTGTCGGGGTGGCCCAGGTAGTTCGGCATGAAGCCGACGATGGCGAAGAACACCGCAAGGATTACCGCCAGTGCGAAAAGGTCCTTCATCACGAAGTAGGGCCAGAACGGCACGGTGTCGCGCTCGGCTTCTTCCTTCGAGCCGCGGCGCACTTCGACCCCGGTGGGGTTGTTGTTGCCGGTGGTGTGGAAGGCCCAGATGTGCACCGCAACCAGCGCCGCGATCACGAAGGGCAGCAGGTAGTGCAGGCTGAAGAAGCGGTTCAGCGTGGCGTTGTCGACGGCCGGGCCGCCCAGCAGCCAGGTCTGGATCGATTCACCGACGCCCGGGATCGCCCCGAAAAGGCCGGTGATCACGGTGGCGCCCCAGAAGGACATCTGGCCCCAGGGCAGCACGTAGCCCATGAACGCGGTGCCCATCATCAGAAGGTAGATGATCATGCCGACGATCCAGGTGATCTCGCGCGGGGCCTTGTAGCTGCCATAATAGAGGCCGCGGAAGATGTGCATGTAGACCGCGAAGAAGAATAGCGACGCGCCGTTCATGTGCAGATAGCGCAGGAAGTAGCCGCCGTTGACGTCGCGCATGATGTGCTCGATCGAGGCGAAGGCCTTGTCGACATGCGGAGTGTAATGCATCGCCAGGATGATCCCGGTGACGATCTGCAGCGCAAGGCAGAAGGTCAGGACGATGCCCCAGATCCACATCCAGTTCAGGTTGCGGGGGGTGGGGATCATGATGGTGTCATACAAGAGTCCGACGATGGGCAGGCGCTTGTAGAGCCAGCGCTCACCGCTGGACTTGGGCTCGTAATGGTCGTGCGGAATTCCGGCCATGTTTCTGGTCCTTACCCGAGCTTGATCGTGGTTTCATCGAAGAAGGCGGCCGTCGGGACCGGCAGGTTCCGCGGGGCGGGCCCTTTGCGGATACGGCCTGCGGTGTCGTAATGCGAGCCGTGGCACGGGCAGAACCAGCCGCCGAACTCACCCGCACCGTCGCCCAGAGGCACACAGCCGAGGTGGGTGCATACGCCCATCATCACCAGCCATTCGCCGGCCTCATCCAGGGTGCGGTTCGCATCCGAGGCGTCCGTGTCCGGCTTGTTGGCGTTTTCCGAGTTCGCGTCGACCAGGTCGGTCAGCGCGGTGGCGCGGGCGGCTTCGATCTCTTCCGCGCTCCGGCGGCGGATGAATACCGGCTTGCCGCGCCACTTGACCGTAAGCTGCGTGCCAACTTCGACCGCGGAGACATCGACCAGGATCGAGGCCAGGGCGCGGGTGTCGGCCGAGGGGTTCATCTGGTTGACCAGCGGCCAGACAGCGGCCCCGGTGGCCACTACCCCGGCACCCGCCGTCGCGTAGTACAGGAAATCCCGCCGAGTGCCTTCGCCGGTGCCTGCGTGATCGTCTGCGTGGGACACGAGATCTTCTCCCCTTTCAGGCCGGTGGACGCCGACCCATATGACTTGAGGGGCAATGGATATTCCTTGCCCCGCCGCGCGTGTATCTAGCCAAGGCTTTAACCCTCGTCCAGCGGACAAAGGGGCGCAGGCCCGCATTTCTGTGTGGCAGCTGGTCCGGTGTGTCGTGGCAGTCGCGCGGGATCAGGTGGTGGGCGCGGTGGATTGCATCGAAGGGCGGGCTGCGAAGGCAGCGTACCAGGCGGCCAAAGCGGGATGGCCAGCCCGCCAGCCGCGTTCGGAATGTCGGAAGTCCAGGTAGCCCAGCGCGCAGCCGACGGCAATCTGACCCATGTCCAGCGAACCGAAGAGGTGGCTCATCCAGCGATCCTCCAGCGCGGCCAGGGCGCGGGCGATCTTGGCCCACTGGGCGTCGGCCCAGGCGGGGGAGCGGGACGCCTCGGGCCGGACGAACGTCTCGTACCGCATCAGGACGGCGGCTTCGGCGATGCCGTCGCCGGTTGCCTCGATCACCAGAGTATCCCAGAGGCGGGGAGCGGAAGGATAGAGGTGGGCATGGAGAAGGTCATCGAGGTAACGGGTGATCACCCGGCTGTCGTAAAGCGTGGGTCCGTGGGGACGCTCCAGCGCCGGGATCTTGCCCAGAGGGTTGCGGTCGACGGGCATCGTGCCGGGGTCAAGCGGGTTGCCCGACACGGGCACCAGGGTCACGCGGTCGGTGGCATCGGCCTCGTGGAGGAGGACCATCACCTTGCGGACGAAGGGTGAGGCGGGGGCGTGGAAAAGCTTCACTCCGACCGCTCCCGCAGCCGAAGACGGGCCAAGAGGCCGGCATCAAGCTCGTAACTGCGGCCACGAAAGCGGATCACGCGGCGGACCCGCGCGGTCGCATTGGTCTGCCTGTCGTCTGCCCGGTCAGCGGGGCGGTGAAGGGTCAGGCCCTCGCCCAGATCATCCAGCGCATCCTCGGCGCGCTGGTCGGTGCGGCCGGGGTGGGTGGCAGAGCGGACCAGTCGGGTCACCGCCCAGGTCGTCGACGCGAAGAGGCCGAGGCGGACGGCCAGCGGGATCAGGGGGGCAAGGGGCAGGGGCATGAGGACCTCCGGACAGATGGGGAAGTGTAGGGCGGACCGGGGGCAGGTGTAAACCGGCTGGCAAGTGCCCACGCGTGGCGCGTTCGCTGGGGATAACGATTTCAATGACTTGCCTGCGGACAGTCACGAAATCTTAACGGATGACCACTGGCATATCCGCCGCCGGGCGCGCCTTGGGTGTGGTCAGCCAGTCGTTTACCGCTTCGACCATCTCTTCGGGCCGTCGTCCATTGGTGTAGTAGGAGGTGAAGGGCACTGTCTCAAGCGGGGCCTTCAGGCGCAGCTCGGTCCGGTAGGTCGTGCCCTCGCTGTCCGTGCTGATGCCCAGTTGTGCGATCTCCAGCCGGTCCAGCGCATAGTTCTGCCGCGTCAGACTGCGAACCGAGCGGCTGGTGCGGGTCACCAGCCCCTGACCGCGGTCGAAGGTCAACCGCACCCGGCGCACCATCAGCGCGGCGATCAGAAGCGGAACACCCCCGCCAACGAGAAGCATCATCAGGCCGCCAAAAACCTCGCCCGACGAAAGCAGCATCATGCTGCCAAAGACGAAGACCAGCGTCATGCCGATCATGGCAATGCCGGTGATCCAGGGCCGGTCCTCGATCACAAGCAGCTGGTCGGAACGGTGGACGACCTTCATGAGCAACCCGTCGATCTGGACAGGGCGGAAATTGCCATGCCGGTCGCTGTCCGGCAATGATTTCCGATAGCCACGTTCCTGCTGGATCAACGCGGCGATCTCCTGCGCGTTGGCATTGCCTTGCGACAGCGCCCTGACCGCGCGGGCACGGATTTCCGGGGTCTTGTTCTGGTTCAGCTTCCAGGTGCCCTCAACCGAACTGACATGGAACCGGAACGGCAGGATCATCCGCATCATCCGGGGCATCGCGCCTTCGGACATTTTGGCACTTGTCCACGGGCGCTTGCCGGCGAGTCGGCCCTCGTGTTCGGCGGAAAGCGCGTCGACATGCGGGCGAAGCGCGTCTTCCGGCAGGGGCTCCAACATGCCGCGCAGGTGGACGGCGACGTAGTTCCAGGTCGGGACCTGGTCGGGGACCTGATCGTGCGGGCCGTACCAGTCAGGCGAGATGTAGGCATCCGGGCCGACCACAACGATCAGCGCGAGCGTGGGAAGTCCGGCGCGAACGATGGCGTTCGAGCGGGCAAGGTGCAGTTCGGCAAAGCTGGCGTCGTTGTTCAGAAGGAAGGGGACATGCGCGGCAAGCGGGCCTTCGGGGCCGTTCACGGACAGGATCCCGAAGCCGCGGGCACGGGCGAAGGCGAGGTTTTTGTCGCGAGGCTCCTGCCGGAAGGCGGGGTTCGGATGCATCTGATTCTTTCCGGGCGCGTGGTTGCTAAGGGCAGGTCAAAACCCTTGGAAGTGTTTTGCAGATCTTTCGAAAAGATTGGAGCGCTGTTCAACAGGGTAGATGCGGACGCAATGGAAAAGGCCGCCGAGGTTTCCCCCAGCGGCCCTGATTCCGTCGCGGTGCGCGGCTTAGCCCTGGCGGGCCTTGTAGCGCTTCTGCGTCTTGTTGATCACATAGACGCGGCCTTTGCGGCGCACGACCTGGCAATCGCGATGACGCGTCTTCAGCGAGCGGAGCGAGTTCGCAACCTTCATCGATCTTCTCCTTGTTCGCGGCGCGTCTGCGCCAGTGAAAACAAACGTGCTCCCTTGCGGGAGCGGTGATGGTGGGCGGTACTGGGATCGAACCAGTGGCCACTACGATGTCAACGTAGTGCTCTACCGCTGAGCTAACCGCCCACTTTGCCCTTTGCGACCCCGCCTTGTCCCCTTCGGTTAAACGAAAAGGACGCGGGCAGAACCGCGTCGGTCGGCGGGTCTATACTGGCAAGCGCTACGGCCTGCAAGGGGTTTTGGCTTTCGGAATTATGGGGCTATATCAGAGGATGCAAACGGAGGCGCATGTGGGGCGGACAGAGACCGAAGCCTATGTCCTGACCCGCCCCGACGGGGGGTCCGGCCCGATGATCTTCGCCTCGCCCCATTCGGGGCGGGAGTATCCGTCCGCTTTTCTGGCGCAGGCGGTGCTGGACCGGCGCGCGATCCGGTCCTCCGAAGATGCCTTTGTCGACGAGTTGTTCGGAATGGCGCCTGATCTGGGCGCTCCGCTTCTGGCAGCGCGGGCACCCAGAGCCTTCATCGACCTGAACCGGGCGGCAGACGAGTTGGACCCTGCCGTGATCGAAGGTCTGATGCGGGTCCCGCACAACCCGCGCATCTCTTCCGGTCTTGGGGTGATTCCCCGCGTGGTGGCCGGGGGGCGGTCGATCTATCGCGGCAAGCTGTCGCTGGCCGAGGCCGAGGCGCGCCTGAAGCGGTTCTGGCATCCCTATCACCAAGCTCTTGGGGGATTGGTCGAGGAGGTGCGGGCAGAGTTCGGGCAGGCGGTGCTGATCGATTGCCACTCGATGCCGCACGAGGCGATCGAGGCGCATACCAGGCCCGGTCAGCAGCGGCCCGAGGTGGTTCTTGGCGACCGCTATGGCGCGACAGCGGGGCGCGAGGTGATGGAGCGTGTCGAGGCGGCCTTTGCAGGTGCTGGGCTGCGAGTGGGACGTAATGCACCTTTCGCCGGGGCCTATGTGGCACAGGCCTACGGGCGGCCGTCGCGGGGCGTGCATGTCGTGCAGGTCGAGATCGACCGGGCGCTCTACATGGACGAGGCGCGGATCGAGCCGCTGGCCGGCTTTGGCGCTTTCCGGGCACTGATCGCGGGGGTGGTTGCCGAGCTTGTGTCGGGCACAGGCGAGGTTCGGCTCGCGGCCGAATAGTCAGCGCAGGGCGCGCCCCTTGATGATCGCCTCGGCCCCGAACTTGGCGCGAATCGCATCGGTGGCGCGTTCGGCGGCGGCGCGGCGGCGGGCGTCTGGGTCAAGAAGGTCCTGGGCAAGGTCGGCCTGATCCTCGGCTGCAAGGTCAGATATGCCGACGCCGATCAGCCGGAACGGGCCGGTGATGCGGGCGTGGTCGAAAAGGTCGCGGGCGGCACGGTAGATGCGGTCGGTCAACTGCGTGGGATCACCGAGAGCGTGGCGGCGGGTCACCAGCTGGAAGTCCTTGCGTTTGAGCTTCAGTGTGACGGTCCGGCCTGACAGGCCCTTGGCCTTGGCGCGGTCGGCGACCTGTTCGGAAAGCCGCCAGATATGGCCATCGAGAAGGTCGGGGTTGGACGTGTCCTCGAAGAAGGTCGTCTCCTTGGAGATTGATTTCGGGCGTTCGTCACGCTGGATGCGGCGGGTGTCCACACCGCGGGCGAGATGCCAGAGCCGGTCGCCCATGCTGCCGAACCGCGCGCCGAGGTCGCCGCGATCCCAGCGGAGGAGATCCGCGATGGTGCGGATGCCGGCCTGTTCCAGCGCGGTCTGGGTGGTTTGGCCCACGCCCCAGATGATGCGCACGGGTTTGGGACGCAGAAAGGCTTCGGTTTCGGCCACTCCGATCACCGAAAAGCCCCGCGGTTTGTCGAGGTCGGAGGCGATCTTGGCGAGGAACTTGTTGTGCGACAGGCCGACAGAGCCGGTGAGGCCCAGTTCGTCCTCCATCCGCTTGGTCAGGCGGGCCAGCAGGACGGCGGGCGGAGATCCGTGCAGGCGGGCGGTGCCGGTAAGGTCGAGAAAGGCTTCGTCCAGAGACAGGGGTTCGATGGAAGGAGTGAGGTCCTCCATCATCGCACGGATGGCGCGGGAGGCTGCGGTGTAGGCTTGGAAGCGCGGTTTGACGACCACCGCTTCGGGGCACAGCTTCAACGCCTGGAACATCGGCATGGCGGAACGGACGCCCTTGATGCGGGCGATGTAGCAGCAGGTTGAGACGACGCCTCGGGTGCCGCCGCCGACGATGACGGGCTGGTCGCGCAGGGCGGGGTTGTCGCGCTTTTCGACGGAGGCGTAGAAGGCGTCGCAGTCCATGTGGGCGATGGAAAGCTGCGTCAGTTCGCCATGCGCGACCATCCGGGGCGAGCGGCAGCCGGGGCAGCGCGACGCCGG
The DNA here is from genome assembly GCA_031412255.1 of Paracoccaceae bacterium. Classification (GTDB taxonomy): domain Bacteria; phylum Pseudomonadota; class Alphaproteobacteria; order Rhodobacterales; family Rhodobacteraceae; genus Tabrizicola. Next base: position 6,968 of record JANOCQ010000245.1, read on the forward strand.
GCTGTCGGTCAGGGTCAGGCAGTCGCGGCAGAGGCTGGGCATGATGGGACAAGGCTACCACGGCCACCGGGGCCTGTGGAGTGCGTCCGTGGAAAGCGGTTGACGTTCCCGCAACCACTGCCGCCTTATCCTGAGCGAAACCAAGGACCGCCGCACGCATGTCGCATCCTTACGAGACCCTGCCCGATGACCGCTTCTGGCGCACCGCCGTGGCGAACCGGGATGCGTTGGAGATCGAGGGGCTGTGGAAGCCCAAGCTTGCGATCGGGCGGCGGACGCGGATTGTCACGGCGGGGTCCTGCTTCGCGCAGCATTTCTCGAAGGCGCTGGTCGCGCGGCGCTACCGCTGGCTGGACTTCGAGCCGGGACCGGCGGGTCTGACGGCCGAACAGCGGAAGGATTACCATTACGGCACCTTCAGCTTCCGGACGGGCAACATCTACACGCCCCGGATGCTGCTGCAGTGGCTGACCTGGGCACTGACCGATACCAATCCCCCCGAGGTGGCGTGGGAGAAGGATGGCCGCTTTTACGACCCGTTCCGTCCGGGGGTTGAGCCGGGTGGATTCGTTTCGGTCGATGAAATGCTGACATCGCGGGCCGAGACGCTGGCAGCCATTGCAGCGGCGGTGAAGGGCGCACAGGTCTTCGTCTTCACGCTGGGGCTGACAGAAGCGTGGCAGGACACCCACCTCGGCGTGGAATACGCCGTCTGCCCCGGCACGGTGGCAGGTCGGTTCGATGCGGACCGGCATGTCTTCATGAACCACGGCTTTGGCGCACTGATGGGAGACATGACGGCAGCGCTCCGGTTGCTGTTCCGCACCAACCGCCGACTGCAGGTTCTGCTGACCGTTTCTCCCGTCCCGCTGACCGCCACCGCCTCGGGGCAGCATGTGCTGACGGCCACCAGTCATTCCAAATCGCTGCTGCGCGCGATGGCCTCGGAACTGGTCACGGCGCAGGCTCGGGTGGACTACTTCCCGTCTTACGAGATCATCACGCACCCGGTTTACAAGGGGCGGTTTTTTGCGCCGAACCTGCGGTCGGTCCTGCCCGACGGCGTGGACCATGTGATGAGCCATTTCTTCCGCGAGCAGGCGGCGGCCTTCGGCGGTGAGGCGGCGGTTGCCCTCCCTGCCACGGTCGCAAGGCCCGAGGCCGGGGAGACTCGGGACCTGACCGAGGCCGAGGAGCTGCGGTGCGAAGAGGTAATCCTTTCGGCCTCTGCCCCCGGCACTCGAAATGGCTGATCTGCCGCGCTTCTGCGTCTTTGGCGACAGCCACTACGCCTGCGTTCGTCAGGCCGCAGCGCAGGGGCTGGTCGACGGACATGGCGTGGAGCTGGAATACTGGGGCAATATCGGGGGTCGCTTCCGCTATCTGGAATTCCGCGACGGTGCGATCCATCCGCCCGACGACGCCGTTGCAAGCCGGTTCGCCAAATTCAACGCCAAGGGCCGCACGATCCTGCCTGCGGCAGAGTTCGACGCGATTCTGGTGATGGGCGCCCGAGTCTATGTCTGGCGAGCGCTCTTCCGGCTGCTTCAGATGCTGTGCGAGGGGCCTTTCGTCAGCGAGGGGTTGCAGCGCCGGTTCCTGGCTGACGGTGTGCGCGGTTACCAGGGCTATCGGCTGGCTGCCGGGCTTGCTTCAACCCGGACCGCGCAGGTGCTTCTGGCACCGGTCGCTTACTACACGGCAAATCCCGAACGGATCGCCACGATAACCCCGCAGATGGCCCGGCTGATGGAGGATCGTCTGCCATGGTTCTGGGATGTGCTGGCGGAAGTCACAGCGGAGGACGGGATCACGCTGATCCGTCAGCCAGAGGAAACGGTGGTGGCAGGCCTGTTCACTGATCCGGCCTATGCCATCGCCGATCATGTGGCCAAGGCGGATTACGAGCATCACAACGCACAGTATGGCGCGCTGATTCTGGCCCAGGCGCTTGATATCGCGCGCTCCTTGCGGCGGCAGGATGCGACCGTCACAATAGGCACGGAGGTGCGATGCTGAAGATTGCCGCAAAACTGCCGTCGGGGGCACTGATTGGGGGCGAGGATGCGCTTTTGGCGCAGGCCGTCCTGGCGACCGGCGGGGCGCGGTTCGTCGCACGTGAAGCCGATCTGATCCGGACAGATGGCAGGATCACGGGCTGGCGGGATTCCGTGCTGGCAGTCGAGGCCGGGGCCGCTGCCCCAAACAGCGGGAACAGCAGCTTCGAGGGCGGCCCTCCCGGCGCACTGATCTGCAAGGAAGCGATGAACTGCGGGTTCACGTTGCCCGGCTTTGCGCCCGAGGTCGAAAGCTTCACTGTGGCGGTGGTCTACCGCTCGCGTGGTGAGGCGCGGACGCTGGCGTCGGTCTTCACCGGGCAGACCAACAACATGATCTTCCTTGCCGAGGCGGAAGGCAGGGTCATGGCCAAGGACCGCGCGGCCACAATCGAGGTCTCGCTTCCTCTGGCCGAGGGCGGCGGGCCGAAATTGGTGATCCTGGCGTTTGACGGGCGATCGATGTGGCTGGACTATGCGGGGGATCTGGCGACGGCCTCGGGCAAGGTGCCGGGGTTGGCGCATCAGGCGGATTTCTTCATCGGATGCCGGTCGAACCGTTCGGGCCTGGCGAAGACCCTTGGCGAGGGGCGGCTGCACGAGGTGCTGTTCTGGCCAGATCGGTCGCTTTTGGGCTCGTCAGATCCCGAGGACCTGGCGGCGCTGTCGGCGCTGCGACGACATTTCCGCTGGGGCTACTAGTGGACACGCCTGGGTCCACGCTGGACGTGCCGCCCGAGTTGGGGCTGGACGCGGCTGCGCGGGCGGAGCGGTTCCTGGTCAGGGGCGACCATGCGAACCTGTGGTTCGAGGGCGCAGGCGACGCACTGATCGTGTCCTTCGACAACCTCGCCACCATAGACGAGGGCTGGCCGCGCGCGCCCTGGGCTTGGGGTCGGCTAGAGCCTTTGGGCCATTCGGTGCTTGGCGTGCAGAGCCATGCGAAGGACTGGTTCCGCCAGCCGACGGCACCGATGCTGCTGCGCGGGCTTGAGGAACGGGGATTCTTCCGCCGCTTTCGCCGGGTGGTGCTGACGGGTGCTTCGATGGGCGGCTTTGCGGCGTTGAACTTTGCCCCCCTGATCCCCGATGCGCGGGTGCTGGCCTTCAGCCCGCAGTCGACAATGAACAAGGTGATCGCGCCCTTCGAGCAGCGGTTTCCCTTCGCGGTGCGCAAGTCGAACTGGGAGGGGATGCCATTCCTGGATGCCGCGGCCGCCGTGCCCTACATCCGGCGGGCGGTGGTGCTTTACGATCCCTTCGTGCCGGAAGACCGCGCCCATGCCGCCCGGCTGGCGGGGTCGAATGTGCAGTTCCTGCGGACACCTTTCACCACGCATGAAGCGATCCGGGTGGTGCTGAAATCGGGAGCTTTTCAGCGGCTGATCGACCAGGTGGTCGAACGCGACGAGGTGGGGCCGGAGTTCTGGGTCGCCTACCGCGCGCGGCGGGGGGTGACAAAGTGGCAACGCGCCCTCCTGGCGGCGGCGGCCAACCAGGGGCGGCATCAGCTGGTGGTGCTGGCCGCCGAGGGGATGCTGCGGCTGGGGGCGGACCTGCCGGAGGAAGACAAGGTCTTTATCCGCCGGGCGCGGCGGGCGGCGGTGAATGCGTTGCGGGCCACAGAGGCGGGCTAGGCCCCGCCGCAGCGGTCATGCTATGCGGGTGCGGCAGGCAGGGACGACCGAATGGACCAGACGCGCGGGCGGATGATGGCGATGACGATGGTGGGGGGGGATCACTTCTTCCTGCAGCGTTGGGTCGACTATTACGGCCGTCAGCTGGGCCGCGAGAACTGCTTTGTCCTGAGCCATGGCGGCGACCCCGCCCACAAGCGGATCGCGGAAGGCTGCAACATCATCTACCTGCCACTGGACGAAACGCGGAACTGCTTCAACCAGCGGCGGTGGCAGATGCTGTCTCGGCTGACCACGGGCTTCACCAACTTCTACAACTGGGTGCTGGTCGGCGATGTGGATGAGATCGTCTGCGTCGATCCGGCGGTGTCTGACAGCCTGCCGGATTACATGGCGCAGTATTCGGCGCAGAAGGGCGGCCCGCGGGTGATCACTCCGTTCGCGATCGAGATGGTGCACAACCCTGGCCTGGAACCGGAACCGATCAGCGAAGGCCGCAACATCCTGGACGTTCGGCGGATCTTCCGGCTGAACGCCAACTACGCCAAGCCCTGCATTACCTGCGACAAGATCGACATCGCTCCGGGCGGCCATTTCGCCAACCACCCGAGGCTGCACCTCGACCCGCATCTTTACCTCTTCCACCTTCGTTTCATCGACCACGACATGACCGAAAAGCGCCTTGCAACCCGTCGCGCCCAGCGCGTGGTCCAAAGCGGCGCGCTGGACGAAGTGCAGCGGGAAAAGACCGGCTGGGACACCGCCTGGGACACCTACAACGCGTTGTCGAAGGAAAAGCCGCGCGGCGAGACGGTGGACTTCCCGGAGTTCCGCAAGGAGATGGCGGACGGCTGGCGCGAGAAGAAGGTGGTCTTCTTCGCGCCCGGCGGGGCGCGACCGAAGGGGGTCTACCGGCTGCCCGAACGTTTCAAGGTGCTGTTCTGATGGCGGATGACATCTCGACCGAGGGCGTGATCATCCGGGCCGAGAACGGGGACGTGATCCGCTATGATGCAACAGGTCTGGTTCTGCGTCTGTCCGACAAGGTCATCGCGGACATTGCCGCCCGGCTGGAGCTGAAACCGGAATCCACCAGCACTTGCGTGGCAGACTCCCTGCCCCTCCCCGACCTGCCGGAGGACATTGACCTCTGGGCCCCCCGACGGGAGGGCGACTGGGTGTTCTTTCAGGCGAACCTGCCCGGCGCTGACGGACCACGGGGCTATCGGCGACATGTGGATGGTGGGGCAATCCTGGCCGAAACGCTGGGACCGCTTCTGGCGATCCTCGGGGCCGGAGGGGCGCGGGCGGGACTTGGCACGAAAGAGCCGGCGCGGTTTCGGTGGCATGTGATGGCTCCGGCTGACGATATCGGTGCCGTGGGCATGGGCGGGGACGGGGAGGCGGCGGCAACCGACAGTCTGGAGCCGCTGCGCGAAGTGACAGTCGAGGCCAGGATCGCGGACGAGTTGCTGGCGCGCCGTCGGGCGGCGCTACAGTCCCTGCCGCTGGTGATGGTCCGGACCGAGACCGACATGTCCGCCTCGGCACACGAACTTGGGGCGGGGACGGCCGTGGCCAACCTGGATCGGGCCTTTGCGAACCTGCAGGCCGCCGCCATCCGTCTGGGCACCCGGGCGCAGGTGCTGGCGGTGGTGCTGGACTATACGCTGGAGGACCTGACTGGTGATCCGGTGGCCTACCGCGACGGAATGATCGCCCTGATGGAGCGGATCACCCGCGGCATGGCGCAACGGGGTCTGGCGCGGCCGATCTTCCTGACGTCGTTCGACTGCGGCACGCAGGAGGTGACCCGTGGTCCGGGGCTGGAGGGCCAGTGGGAGCTGTCGTGGAACCACGCCGACCACCAGCTGGTCTTTGCCGCACCTTCTTATGCTTTCCAGATCGACGATACCGGGCGGCTGACCGATGCCGGACGCGCGGAAAAGGCGTTTTTGATGACCGAGGCGCTGCTGGCGGTCCACGGCGGCTCTCGCTGGCATTGCCCGGTGATCCAGCTGGCGGAACGGGCCGGCGACCACATCCGCCTGGTCTGCGAGGCGCAGGATGCGTTGGTGATCGACCCAGACGACCCGTTCGATGCCGGTGAGACGGCAGGCTTTGCGCTGGAAGGAGTCACCAATGGCGCGACTTTGACGGGGATCGAGTTCGGCAAGCACGATACCAAGGCGATACTCTTGCGCTGCTCGCATCGTCCCGAGGGCGAGATCCATGTCACCTATGCCTATGGTTCGAAACCTGGCACTGGCCCCTACCCTGCTAATAGGGGGGCGCTTCGCGGCGTGTTTGGTGCGGGGGGCTTGCGCCGCTGGGCGCTACCCGCGCGATTGAAACTGACCGAAGGCGGTCCGTGATGGCGTTCGACGCCGACAGCGTCAAGGACGACAACATCTGCGTCATCTGGGTGGATGACATGATCGACGTCTTCACCTGGCGCGACACCTTCGGCCTCAGCATCCAGACGCCGAACCTGGACCGGCTGATGGCGCGGGGCGTCCGGTTCAGCAACGCTTATTCGACGATCCCCCTTTGTGCCCCCTGCCGGGCGGAACTCGCCACAGGCCTGTCGCCGTTTCGGACCGGCCTGGTCGATCTAAACCGCTTCTGGCGGCAGGTGCTGCCGCCCGAGAAGGTCTGGGCCTATGACCTGCGGCGGGCGGGGTTCTACAACTTCACCACCGGAAAGGTCGACGCGACCTATACGCCGATGCCGATCCGCTTCCGCCGGGTGCTGTTCCACGAAGAGCCCGTGGCCCATGACAGCCGTGGGCGGACCAAGATGAAGCACTATCTGGACCGGGGACCGGGGATCGCGGGGGTCAACCACCCCGACGACGACGGCGCGCAGGATCATCTGTTCTACGACTTTACCGTCGCGCAGAACGCCATCGACTTTCTGGGCCGGATCGAGGACCCGAACCGGCGGCACCTGATCCAGCTTGGCTTCAAGCATCCGCATTACAATCTGGAATGCCCGGACCGCTTCTACCAGCTGTACGACCCGGCCGACATCCGCTGGCCCGATATCGCAGCGCCCGAGGATTACTACGGCCCCCCGCCCGGCTTTGCGGTCTATGAGGCGGCCTATATCGCCAATGGCAACTGGACGCCGGAAAAGGGGGGCGACGATGGCTGGCGGCAGGTCGTCCGCGCCTATTTCGCGGCGATCAGCCACGTGGATCACGAGATCGGGCGCTTCCTGACCGCGCTGGAGACTTCCCCGCTGGGCGGCCGGACGACGGTGATCTTCCTGTCGGACAACGGCTTCAACCTTGGGAACCACGACAGCTTCCACAAGATGAGCCAGTGGGATTCGGCCGCACATGTGCCATTGGCCATCTGTTCGCCACGCATGGAGACGGGCCGGGTCGTGGACCTTCCCGTCAGCCTGCACAACTTTCCCAAGACCATCATGCAGCTTGCGGGCCTGCCGCCGCGCCCGGACTGGGTGTCGGGGCAAAGCCTGCTGCCGCTTATTGACTCCAGCTTTGGGGAGTTCGACACCTCGAAGTCGCCTATCACCTCGGTTTTCGGCACATTGTCGGTGCGTCCCTCGATCCAGGGCTACCGGCAGTTTCGCTATTTCCGCTATCCGAACGGCGAAGAACATGTCTACGACGTGGTCGCCGATCCAGGCGAGACCGAGAACCTGGTCGAAAGCGCCCCGATGGGCGTGCTGCGTGGCGAGCTGGTGAAGGGCGCGCTGGAGCTGGGCCTTGACCTGCGCGGGTTCGAGAACCCGGCGGACGGAGTCAACGCGATGATGGCGGTGGACGGGTCCGTGGTGCTGGAGGGGCACCGCGGCAACGACAACTACTGGGTCTATGGCGCGGAATCCGAAAAGATCCGCGAGACAAAGGACGGAGGCAACGACACGCTGTGGTATCTGGGCGGGCCGGACAACTATGTCCTGCACTGCCCGATGAACGTCGAGAACATCCGCATTGCCACGGTCCTGGCACGCAACGAGGATGCCGAGGCGCGAAAGCAGGCCCCAAGGGCCCTGCGGATCGTGGCGCATCCCGACAGTCCGATCACCTTCGAGACCACCGAGCGGGTGGTGGTCGACGTGCGCGGGTCACGGGGGAACGACGTGATGATCGGACCGAAATACGGCGGCTCGACCTTCTACGGGGGCGAAGGCGATGACGTATTGCGCGCTATCACCATCAGCGACAGCGCGCGCCATTTCTTCTACGGCGGGGCGGGGAACGACCGGCTGGTCGGAGGCGGCGGGCGCGATGTGCTGGACGGCGGGACGGGGGATGACACGATCCTGGGCACCGCAGGCCGCAAGCGTATCTATGGCGGGCACGGCAACGACGAGATCCATGACGGAGACGGCGCGTCGCTGATCCATACAGGACCGGGCCGGAACCTGGTGCGGCTTGGGGGCGGGAACGACACGGTGCACGCGGGAACGGGGATCAACCTGATCGAACCGGGACCGGGGGCGGTGGTGCTTGTGCTTGCTTATGGAGGAGTGACGCATCTCAGCCAGTGGGCAGCCGAGCAGGTCTATGACCTGACAGCATGGCCAAAGCCGCCCCAGGTCCTGCGCCGCACCGACGGGCGGGTGGACGTCACGCTGGGCCTGTCAGTCCTTCGCATCGCCGGAGTGCCCGATGGGCATGACCTGACGACCCAGATCCGGCGGGGCCGCGAATAGGAACGCCCGCCCCGGGGATCCGGGACGGGCGCTGCTCTGCCTGCCTTAAACCGGCGGCGTTATTCGGCCACCTTGACCTCTTTTCCGTGGCCGTCGTCACCGTCGTCACGGGTCTTCCACAGCGAATAGAAGATGCCAGCGGCAATGATTCCGATGGTGATCGCCAGCGACAGGTAGGGGTCGAACTTGCCGAAGAAGTAGCTGTAAAAGCCCTTCATTCCGATGAAGATCAGGACCACGGCCAGCGCATACTTCAGGTAGTGGAAACGGTGCACCAGGGCTGCCAGCGCGAAGTAAAGCGCGCGCAGGCCGAGGATCGCCATGATGTTCGCGGTGTAGACGATGAAGGTATCGGTGGTGATCAGAAAGATTGCAGGCACCGAGTCCACGGCGAAGATCAGGTCGGCAAAGTTGATGACGATCAGCGCCACGAACAATGGGGTGGCGAACAGCACCAGCTTGCCCGTGTTCGGGTGTGGCTGGCGGACGAAGAACTTCTGCCCGTGCAGGTCCTTGGTGACGTTCATGTATTTTGCGGTCAGCTTCACCACCGGATTCTTCGACACATCCATGTCACCTTCCGGGACCACGAGCATCTTGATGCCGGTGAGCGCCAGGAAGGCGGCGAAGACCAGCGTCACCCAGGCGTAGTTCGAAATCAGCTCGGCGCCGACGGCGATCATGATGCCGCGCAGGATGATGACACCGATGATGCCCCAGACGAGGGCCCGGTACTGATATTTCCGCGGAATGGCGAAATATCCGAAGATCAGCGAAATGACGAAGACGTTGTCGATCGAGAGGACCTTCTCGATGATGTAGCCTTGGAAGTAGCTTGCCACCGGGTTGGTGCCGTCGCTCGTGACCAGCGTGCCGTTCTGCCACGCCCACCAGATGTAGCCACCAAACAGGATCGCGATGATGATGTAGAAGGCGGAAAGCTTCAGGCTTTCTGCGACCCCCAACTCGTGGTCGTCCTTGTGCAGCACACCAAGATCGAAGGCCATCAGCGCAACGACGATGCCAAGGAACATCAGCCACAGCCAGAGCGGCTTGCCCACAAACAATTCGAAGAGGAAATCCATCCCCACTACCCTCAATTCGGGTGCGTCGAGAGGTCAGCCTTGTGAGGGGCAGAGCGCCGGGCATGACATCGAGCACGATTTCTCGATGCGGTCCGACATCACGACACATGTCGTCAGAGGGGCCCGGCCCGCAAGAGAGTAAGGTGGGCGCATGGTGCGACAATTCAACCCTCGGATCGGGCTTTTTTCACGGAACCGTGACCATCTCGCGCCGGTGGGCCGCTTTTTGCGGGTCCCGGGCTTGTGGCATGGGCCGAGGCACCTGTATGCCCAAGTCCAAACGGGGACCCAACATGAGCCTGAACACTTTCGGACATCTGTTCCGCGTCACCACATGGGGCGAAAGCCATGGCCCGGCCATCGGCTGCACGGTGGACGGATGCCCTCCGGGTATCAGCCTCGGTGAGGCGGATCTGCAACCCTGGCTGGACAAGCGCAAGCCCGGTCAGTCGAAGTTCACCACCCAGCGCAAGGAAGCGGACGAGGTTCGCATCCTGTCGGGCGTCTATCTGGGAAAGACCACCGGCACGCCGATGCAGCTGATGATCGAGAACACCGACCAGCGATCGAAGGACTACAGCGAGATTGCCAACAGCTTTCGGCCGGGTCATGCCGACATCACCTATCATCAGAAATATGGGCTGCGTGACCCACGCGGCGGCGGCCGTTCCTCGGCGCGCGAGACGGCAAGCCGCGTCGCGGCCGGCGGCGTAGCGCGGGCGGCGCTGGCCGCGCTGGTGCCAGGTCTGAAGATCACCGGCTACATGGTGCAGATGGGCACCAAGACCATCGACCGAAGCCGGTTTGACGCCGAGGAGATCGAGAGGAATCCGTTCTGGGTGCCCGACGCGGTGGCGGCCGTGGAATGGGCTGACTACCTGGACGCGCTGCGGCTGTCGCACAACTCGGTCGGAGCGGTGATCGAAGTGGTGGCGGAGGGGGTGCCTCCGGGCCTCGGTGCTCCGCTGTATGGCAAGCTCGACAGTGACCTTGCGGCTGCAATGATGTCGATAAACGCCGTGAAAGGCGTCGAGATCGGAGAAGGGATGGCTTCGGCAAGCCTGACCGGTGTCGAAAACGCCGATGAGATCCGCATGGGGCGGGATGGGCCGGAGTTTCTGTCGAACCATGCTGGCGGAATTCTGGGCGGGATTTCGACCGGCCAACCGGTCGTCTGCCGCTTTGCGGTGAAACCCACGTCCAGCATCCTGACACCGCGCCAGACGATCACTCAGGGCGGGCAGGAGACGGACCTGATCACCAAGGGGCGCCACGATCCCTGCGTCGGCATTCGCGCGGTTCCGGTGGGCGAGGCGATGATGGCCTGCGTGATTCTGGACCATCTGCTTCTGGACCGAGGACAGACAGGTGGCGTGCGGGGCCGGATCGGTTGAACGCCCGCGAAGAAGGGTGCAGGGCGGTGCGCTAACCGACGCTGCCATGCTGGTCCGGACCCTTTGGGTCGCAAGACTGACAAAAAAATGGAGGGCCCCGCACCCCTACGGGACCCTCCATCCACCCCACGCGCACACCCCAAGCACCGCACGTGATCTGTAGTATAAGGGTCCCGGGCGTCCTGCCCCGACTTGATCTTGATGCCTCGAATCGCCGCCTTCGGACAAGCCGCGAGTGCTAAAGTTTTTCCTCAAATCCAACGGGCGGATGGCAAAAGGCCCACGCCGGACGGGCGCGGGCCTTGGAATTCAGGTCAGACGTGTCAGTTGTAGGCGGCTTCGCGGCCGAAATGCTTGACCAGCAGATAGTAGAACACGGCGCGGAACTTGTTGCGCTCGGACTTGCCATAGGCTTCGACGGCGGTATTGATGCCATCCATCAGGCTGGGCCCATCCTTGAGACCCAGTTTCTTGACCAGGAAGTTGGACTTGATCCGCTCAAGCTCGTCCTTGTCCGAGGCCGCGACGGTCTGAGCGTCGTTGTCATAGATCGATGGGCCGCAGCCGATTGTGACTTTGGTCAGCAGCGCCATGTCGGGCGTCATCTTGCACTTGTTCTTCAGGTCATCAGCGTATTTGGCGATGAGATCGTCCCTCTTGCCCATCTGTGTCTCCCTTGACTGGAACGGTGATCGTTAACAATGGAACCGTAGTGCGACCAAAAGAGTTGTGGAAGGGGAAATTCTCGCGCCGGCCGTCAGTCGCGCGCCCTTAACTCATGTCCGGAAACCCGATTAGGGCGGGTGGCGGGGAAACGTGAAGCTTCGGTTGATCGAATAGCTGATCGCCGCAGCCAGTGCCGAGGCCGACAAATGGACGCCGAGGTCCGGCCAGAAAAGACCGCGCGCGAACAGGAAGCTGATCCCCGCGCCGATCCCCACTCCGATGACCTGCGTCGCGGCATAAAGACCCAGCGCGCCCGGATGCTGCCGGCTTTCCCTGAAGGTGAACCTTCGGTGGCACCAGAAGCCAAGTGGAATGCAGGCAACCCAGGCCAGCCCGGCCGACACCGCTCGAGGCAGGGGAAGGTGCGAGGTGGCAAGTGCTGCCAGCAGGGCATAGATTGCGGCCAGCGCGGTCCCGACGAACAGGAAGCGCAGAACGGTCCGGCTTTCACCCGTGGTCACGGCGCGGTTCCGGACAAGGCTGCGTGTCCGACCCGAAATACGCGCACTTCCCGGCGCGGTCCGGTGGCATCCGTCAACCAGACCGGCAGGGGCCCGTTCAGCAGGGATTGCATGACCTCGGACGATTGCTCCAGCCGCCCGCCGGGGCAGAGGACAAGGTAGTCGGCCCCTGAGCGTTGCAGGGCTGTCTTCAGGTTGCCCATCGCTTGAAACGCCCCAACTCCATTCCAGAACGCGTCGGAGCTTCTGTGGTAGCCAGCCGAGGTCACGGAGTGCGGAGTATAGGCCAGAATGGCTGGACCCAGGTTCAATGAAGAGAAGACCAACGATTTTGGCAGGCTGGCAATCTCGGTCATGGCCTTTGATGTCCGGCAGTCCGAATACGGAGCCGAAGCTGCCAGAGCCGTGGCTGAACTGGCCGACAAACGCAACGCAAGGGCGGCACCCCGTTCCACTACTGCGGGCATGGCAAGGATCAGGATGATCGCGGCGGGAATGCGTACCGGGCTGGCCCTCGGGATCAAGGTGAAGGCGTAGATCAGGAACCCACCCAGCAGCGGGACGGCCGGGGTCATCAGGTTGGCAGCCCGTATCTGCAGTGTTGCAAAGACGAAACCAACTGCGCAGATGACGAACGACTGGGCCAGAGCCGTGACATGGATCGGCTCCAGGCGGTGGCGCAGCCGCCATGCCACCAGCGCTGCCAGCACTGCAAGCACCAGCGGCGGAAGCAGCACTCGCGCCAGAAGCTCGGGATCGGTGTCGATCAGGGTCCGGGCGGGAAGCCCCTCTACGACGTTGCTTTCAATGATGCGAAGCACTTCGGGCGACACCTGGGCATAGGGGCCGGACATGCAGTGGCCCAGAACGGGCCATGCCAACCAAAGCCCCAGGGCCGCGAGTGCAACCATCACCAGAAGACGCGGCACCGGCCCGACCAGCACAGCGGACGCAAGGACCGGGGTTACCGTGGCGACGACCCCGACGGCCCCCAACGCCAGAACCGGAGGCGCCAGCACGTCGCAGTGATCTACCCACCAGTCTGTGCCTGCGGTCTGACCGGCCATCAGCAGCGGACCTGCAATGACGAAGGCTCCGGCAAAGCCAAGCAACCAGTCGCCCGCCGGGATCTCGCCGAAGGCATGACGTATCGCGACCATACTCCAGAGCATGGCCAGAAACGGCAGCATCTCCAGCCCGACCGCCAGGGAGACTGCGGCAAGGGCTCCGGCCAGTGCCCCCAGGAAGCGCTTTCGTCCGGGCACCAAGGAAAGATAGAAGATCGTCGTTCCGCACAGGATTTGCACATTATGGTGGTCAATCCGGGGTGGCACGAACTCACCTCCCAGCTTGGCCCAGCTCAGAAAGACTGCCAGCGCGCCCAGGGCAGAGACCGCGCCCATCAAACGTAAGCTCCCTTGGGCCAAGACGAGCACCATCAGGACCGCCAGCAGGCAGGGCCAAAGAATGACCGTCGCCTGCTCGGCCAGATCGGCTGGAAGGACCAATGAAAAGACCCCAAGAACGCCGGCAATTCCGGCATCCACATAGCGCGACCAATGCATCGGGATGCCTTCGGGTGGCAGCACACGATACTGGCGGGTATCGTACCAACCCTGCCCTGCCAGCCAGTCGCGAATTTGCACCAGTCGCATCTGGTCGTCACCATCGGCGTTGATGAGCAAGTCGGATATTTGCGGCAGGCTGCGGAACGCGGACAGCACCACCAGGCAGATGCCAAGAAGGCTGATCCACCAGATCAGGGTGAAGCGTGATTCGAAGCCCGGTTTCAACTCGATACCTACAAGATGTTTCTAACTCTTGCTGAAGTCTGCGACTAACCCTTCAGACCTTAATTTAATCGGAAACAGTCAGGACTGTGACCAAATTGATCCGCTTCCATGGACTCTTGCGACGTACGTCATGTTTGCAACCATGCGCCGCCCAATTTTCGGCAAAGTTCAGCAGTGAATTCGATGATGTGCACCAATCCAAGGCCGGAAAGGGTCCGCTGATGGTCGAACTGACGATCCTGATGCCTTGCCTGAACGAAGCAGAGACTCTTGGCACCTGCATCCAGAAGGCCAAGGATTTTCTTGCGCGGTCCGCCATCCAGGGCGAGGTCCTGATTTCGGACAACGGGTCCACCGACGGCAGCCGCGAAATCGCCAAGGCGCATGGCGCGCGGGTGGTGATCGCACCGCGCCGGGGCAATGGCATTGCGCTGTCCACCGGGATTGCGGCGGCAAAGGGCCGCTACGTCATCATGGGCGACAGCGACGACAGCTATGACTTCTCACGCCTTGATGCCTTCGTCGACGCGCTGCGCGCCGGGGCCGATCTGGTGATGGGCAACCGCTTCCGCGGGGGGATCGAACCTGGAGCGATGCCGTTCCTCCACCGCTATCTTGGCAACCCGGTCCTGTCGTTCGTCGGGCGGGTACTTTACGGCGCGCCGGTTGGCGACTTTCAGTGCGGCCTGCGCGGTTTTGACCGTGACAAGATTCTGGCGCTGAACCTGATCACCGAGCAGCTGGAATTCTGTCCTGAAATGGTGATGCGCGCCGCGATGGCAGGTCTGAAGATCGTCGAGGTCCCCACGACGCTGAAACCCGACGGGCGGTCGAGGAAGCCGCATCTGCGGACATGGCACGACGGCTGGCGGCATCTGAAGCTGCTGCTGACCTTCGCGCCGTTTAGCCTGTTCCTGTATCCCGGTGCCATGCTGTTTGCGCTTGGATCGGCACTGTTTCTGCCGCTTCTGTTCGGCCCGCTGGACCTGGGCGCGCTGACGCTGGACACCGGCGCGATGATCTTTGCCGCGACCTTCATCATCATCGGCTTCCAACTGATGTGGTTCCATGCCTTGGCGCGGCAGTTTGCGGTGCGGATGAACCTCCTGCCGACCTCGCCCCGGTTTGAACGTCTGCGCGCCCGGCTGTCGGTGGAGACGGCATGCCAAGGCGGGGCGATCTTCATGTCTCTGGCACTGGTCGCCACGGCCGCTTCGGTCTGGCACTGGGCAGCGAACGGTTTCGGGCCGATCGACCCTGGAACGATTACGCGCGCGGCCTCCCTCGTCGCCGTGCTTTCGGCACTGGGGCTGCAATCCTTTACCGGGGGCTTCCTATGGGGGCTGATGACCCAGAAATCGCCGGCACTTGCCGCGGCCGAGGTCACGACCGTCGAGGCGGCACGGCAGGCGTAAGGCCCGGCCCGGTGTAACCGGGCCGGCGCGCTTGATCAGTAGCGGTAGTGTTCGGACTTGAACGGGCCGTCGACCTTGACGCCGATGTAGTCGGCCTGGTCCTTGCGCAGTTCCGTCAGTTTGACGCCAATCTTCTTCAGGTGCAGGCGGGCGACCTTTTCGTCCAGCGCCTTCGGCAGGATGTAGACGCCGGGAACATAGTCCTTGCCCTTGGTCCAAAGCTCGATCTGCGCCAGAACCTGGTTGGTGAAGCTGGCCGACATCACGAAGGACGGGTGCCCGGTGGCGTTGCCAAGGTTCAAAAGGCGGCCTTCGGACAAAAGGATGATCCGGCTGCCCGAGGGCATCTCGATCATGTCGACCTGTTCCTTGATGTTGGTCCATTTGTGGTTGCGCAGGGCGGCGACCTGGATCTCATTGTCGAAGTGGCCGATGTTGCCGACGATGGCCATGTCCTTCATTCCGCGCAGATGCTCGATGCGGATGACGTCGCGGTTGCCGGTGGTGGTGATGAAGATGTCGGCGGTGGCGACTTCGTCTTCCAGCAGCGTGACCTCATAGCCGTCCATCGCGGCCTGCAGCGCGCAGATCGGGTCGACTTCGGTGACCTTCACCCGGGCACCCGCGCCCCGCAGCGAGGCGGCCGAGCCTTTGCCCACGTCGCCATAGCCGCAGACGACGGCGACCTTGCCGGCCATCATGGTGTCCGTCGCGCGGCGGATGCCGTCGACCAGCGATTCCTTGCAGCCGTACTTGTTGTCGAACTTCGACTTGGTGACGCTGTCATTGACGTTGATCGCCGGGAAAGGAAGCTGGCCGTTCTTGTGCAGCTCATACAGCCGGTGGACGCCGGTGGTGGTTTCTTCGGACACGCCCTTGATGGCGGCCTTGGTCTTGGTGAAGAAACCGGGGGTTTCCTTCATCCGTTTGGCGATCTGAAGCTTGATGACTTCCTCTTCCTCGGACTGCGGGACGGGGATGATCTCTTCGCCCGCTTCGGCGCGCGCGCCGAGAAGGACGTAAAGCGTGGCGTCGCCACCGTCATCCAGGATCATGTTCGCGCCTTCGGGGAACATGAAGGACTTGTCGAGGTAATCCCAATGCTCGGTCAGGGTCTGACCCTTGACGGCGAAGACCGGAATGCCAGCGGCCGCGATGGCGGCGGCGGCGTGGTCCTGCGTCGAGAAGATGTTGCAGGACGCCCAGCGGACATCAGCACCAAGGGCTGTCAGCGTTTCGATCAGCGCTGCGGTCTGGATCGTCATGTGGAGCGAACCGACGATGCGCGCACCCTTCAGCGGCTTAGAGGCACCGAACTCCTCCCGGCAGGCCATCAGACCCGGCATCTCGGTTTCCGCGATGGTCAGTTCCTTGCGGCCGAACTCGGCCAGTGCGATGTCCTTGACGATGTAATCCGCAGCCATCTTGGCGCTCTCCTTGATCCTTGGTTGGGCGGGCAGATAGCATTGATCCGGTAATGAGACAACAAAGGCCGCGACGCATGAAACAACCCCGCGCCTGGCAACGCATGCTTTCGGGCCGTCGGCTGGATCTTCTGGACCCGACGCCGGTGGATATCGAGATCGAGGACATCGCGCATGGTCTGGCCTTCGTCGCGCGGTGGAACGGGCAGACGCGGGGGGACTGGCCTTATTCGGTGGCAGAACACTCGCTGCTGGTGGAGGAAATCTTTGCGCGGGACAATCCGGGGATCGCAGCGAAGTGGCGGCTGGCGGCGGTGCTGCATGACGCGCCGGAGTATGTGATCGGGGACATGATCAGCCCGGTGAAGGCGGCTGTCGGGGCGGGGTATGGCGAGTTGGACCAGCGGCTGACGGCGGCGGTGCATCTGCGCTTTGGGCTGCCTGCGGTGCTGCCCGCGCCGATCAAGAAGGCGATAAAGGCGGCGGACAAGGTTTCAGCCTGGCTGGAGGCAGTGCGGATCGCAGGGTTTCGCGAGGTGGAGGCCGACAAGCTGTTCGGGAGGCCCTTGCCGGAACTGGTGCATCGGCTGGAGATCAGGCTTCGTCCGCCCGCTGAGGTGCGGGCGGACTATGTCTCGACAGTTGCGAGACTGCTTGAGGCGTGCTGACAACGACCGAGTTTATGGCGACAGGCCATCAGCGGCCCATGTGCCGCAGATGGTCGGCGGCGCGCAGGCCGGCATCATCGTGGAACTCACGCGGGGACCGCCGAGGATAGTGACGCGGAAGGTAGTCCTCGGACGTATGCTTGAAGCGGGTTGCGATCAGCAGCGCATCTGCAAAGATATTCAACATGGCCTTTCTCCTTTCAGGCTTTCGATGAACTCTTTTGCCATGAAACGCGACGTGATACGACTCAGGAAGGCTTTTCAACTGTAAGGCTGGCTATCATATGGCGATCGACTGGCGCAGCCTTCCGTCCTTGACTGCGTTGCGCGCCTTCGCGGCCACGGCCGAACTGCGCAACTTCAGCCAGGCGGCGCGCGTGCTGAATGTGACCCATGCCGCAGTCGCCCAGCAGGTCCGCGCACTGGAAGAGCAATTGGGCCGCCCGCTGGTTCAGCGTGAAGGGCGCGGCGTCAGCCTGACCGCGGATGGCGAGCAACTGGCGGAAGCCTTGGGTGAAGGCTTCGGCGCGATCCAGCGCGGGTTGGAGGCGCTGCGCGCGGGCGAGGCCGACCGCCCGGTCCGCGTGACCCTTACCGCCAGCTTTGCCGCGCAGTGGTTGATGCCTCGTCTAAAGGACTTCTGGCAGCAGCATCCCGACATCGGCCTTGCGCTGCATCCCGACAGCAAGGTCGTCGACCTTCACCGCGAGAGGATGGATCTGGGCATCCGCTACGGAAATGGCGACTGGCCCGGTGTCGATGCGGAGTACCTGACCTCGGCCCGTCTGGTGATCGCCGGGGCGTCGTCGCTGATCGGAGACACAAAGCCGACGGTCCAGGAGATGGCAGCGATGGACTGGATCCTGTCGCGCAACTGGGCCGAGCAAGATGCGTATCTTCGGCAATTAGGATTGGAGCCCGCAACCCTGAGCAGCACGGATATCAACAATGAGGAATTGGCGCTGGCGGCAGCGCGGCAGGGATTGGGACTGGTGGTGGAAAGCGTTGCGCTGATCGAATCCGATGTGGCAGAGGGGCGCTTGCGCATCGTCCACGAAAGCCGCGAGAAGCTTCCTGCCTATTTCGTCGTGACGTTACCCGGGCCAAAGCGTGCTGCAGCCCGGGCATTTCTTGGATGGCTGAAAGCCCGAAGCTGACGGATCAGACCGACAGATCTTCCGGCTTCCTGCCCTTGGCCAAGGCTTCAGAGAACCAGCGCGGCTTGCGCCCGCGGCCTGACCAGGTGTCCGCCTTGTTGGCCGGATTGGCATATTTCGCCACCGACGGCGAGCGTTTGCGCGTGGCCGTGACCCCCGTCAACTCGGCCAGCGAAAACCCCATCGCCTTTGCTTTTTCTTCCAGTTCCGCCAGCGCTTCGCGCTTGCGGCGATCTTCATATCCAGAAATCGCCTTTGCCACCTGCGATTGCAGATCCTTCAGCTCTTTCAAGGACAGGCTATTCAAGTCCAGGTTCAATGTCTGATCCCCCTCGGATAAAGACGGGACATCATTAGGCCTGAAACCTCATATGCGCAACAATTGATGTTTACTTCGGGCTTCTTTTCGCCAAGATCCGCTGAAGCGTGCGCCGATGCATCGAAAGACGGCGCGCGGTTTCAGAAACATTGCGGTCGCACATTTCATAGACGCGCTGGATATGTTCCCAACGCACGCGGTCCGCAGACATCGGATTCTCCGACACATCCGGAAGATTGCCCGCCCGTGCAAGCAAGGCATTGGTCACGTCATTGGCATCGGCGGGCTTCGATAGGTAATCAATCGCCCCGATCTTAACCGCCGCCACAGCCGTGGCGATCGCCCCGTATCCGGTAAGCACCACGATGCGGCACGACGGACGCTTTTCCCGCAGCGTCTCGATCACCTCAAGCCCATTGCCATCTTCAAGCCGCAAGTCGACCACGGCATAAGCCGGGGGCCGGGCCACGGCCTTTGCGCGACCTTCGGCCACGCTTTGCGCCGTCTCGGTCAGGAAACCGCGCTTTTCCATCGCCTTGGCCAGCCGCTTGACGAAAGGCTCGTCATCGTCGACCAGAAGCAACGTGGGATCCGGTCCAAGATCGATAGGCTCTTCGGTCATGCAACTTTCCTGCTTTCTTTCAGCGCGCAGCTTTGCTTGCCCGAACGAAACAAGCAACGCTTTCTGCCATCTGCTCAGAGGTAATCTCGCGGCGAAAGAAATCCACAAAGCCTTCGCCCGGCAGCATCAGATAGGTGAAGGTCATGTGATCCATCATATAGTATTCATCGCCCGTCTCGCGCTTGTTGTAGACCGTCTTGTAGGCTTGTGCGGCGGCCTTTACCTGATCCGCTGAACCGGTCAGCGCAATCAGCTTGGGGTGCATGTTCGACGAGTAATCCTGCAGGGCTTCCGGCGTATCGCGCTCGGGGTCGATCGAGATGAAGACCGGCGTGACATCCAGACCCTGTTCCTCCAGCAAGTCCACGGCTTCGACATTGCGCTGCATGTCCAGCGGGCAGACGTCGGGGCAGAAGGTGTAACCGAAGTAGACGAGGGTCGGCTTTGTCAGCACCTCGGCCTCGGTCACGGTCTTGCCCGCAGTGTCCAGCAAAGTGAACGGCCCCCCGATCTCGCCCCCGGCAAACTGGCCCTGGCGGCATTGGGCATAGGCGTCATCCGGACGATCATAGACGACCTTCCAGGTCATGAGGCCCAGAAAGGCCGCCACTGCAGCAGCGGCTACTCCGGCGTAGAGTTTGGTCATGATGCCACTCCCTTGGCTGACGGGTCGCATTGATCTCAGATGAGGGCGCCCTTAACAATGGCAAACCCCCGGAAAGGACAACCGGTCACAGCATGACCACGGCATTCCACGGCTTACAGGCGTCTGATGTCGGCGCAAACATGGTCCGCCAGCGCACGCTGATCCTGTTGCGCTGGATGGCGATCGTCGGCCAGGTCGCAGCAATCCTCGTGGCAAGCCAGGTCTACGGGCTGCAATTGCCCTTGGGCCTGTGCGCCCTGGCGGTGGGCTTGTCGGTGCTGGCGAACCTCGTCCTGATCATGCTCTTTCCGGAAAATCGGCGGCTGAGCGAAGCCGAGGCATTCTTCACCCTGCTGTTCGACCTTGGCCAGCTTGCCTTCCTTCTGTTTCTGACGGGGGGTCTGACCAACCCCTTCGCGATCCTGGTCCTTGCACCGGTGACCATTTCCGCCTCGGTGCTGCGGCTCCGCTCCACGGTGGCATTGGGCGCGCTGGCGATCATGGTCGTTTCGGCGGCGACGGGCTGGTTCCTGCCGCTGCGCTTTGCCGATGGTCGTGAACTGGTCATCCCCGGCATTTTCGCCTTCGGCTTCTGGCTGTCGATCGTGATCGGCATCCTGTTCCTGGGCCTTTATTCCCGGCGCGTGGCAACCGAGATGCGCTCGATGTCCGAAGCGTTGTTGGCCACTCAGATGGCCTTGGCGCGCGAACAGAAGCTGACGGACCTTGCGGGCGTGGTCGCGGCCGCCGCGCATGAGCTTGGAACTCCGCTCGCCACCATAAAGCTGGTCAGCGCGGAACTCATCGAAGAGTTGCAGGCCCACCCAGAGCTGCAGGAGGACGCACGCCTGATCCGTCAGCAGGCCGACCGCTGCCGCGACATACTGCGCGACATGGGACGTGCCGGGAAGGATGACCTCCATTTGCGGCAGGCGCCTTTGTCGGCGGTCCTGCGCGAAGCGGCAGAGCCACACCTTTCCCGCGGCAAGCAGGTGGAGTTCGCCTTCGCGCCAACGCAGGACGGACAGGAGGAACAGCCCACCATCCTGCGAAGACCCGAGGTGATCCATGGGCTGCGGAATCTTGTGCAGAACGCGGTCGATTTCGCCCGTTCAAGCGTCTGGATCGAGGGTGAATGGACGTCCCACCGGATCGTCGTTCGGATTACCGACGATGGGGACGGATTTCCTCCCGGCCTGATCGGGCGCATTGGCGATCCCTTTGTGCGCGCCCGGCGGTCGGATCCCGACGCTGAAAAGCGACCTGGCTACGACGGCATGGGCCTGGGTCTCTTTATCGCAAAGACGCTTTTGGAACGCTCGGGTGCCGAGATGTCCTTCGCCAATGCAACCGACCCGTTCCTCGCACCCAAGGAACGCCCGGAACGCTCGGGTGCTGTGGTCGAGGCGGTCTGGGAGGCCGCCGACCTGCTCGCCCCGCCGACCCAGGGCGGCCTGGGCGTGAACACCTGGATCCAGGAGTAAAGCGGAGTTAACGGGCAATTAACCCATTGCAGCCTAGCCTCGGTCCACGGGTGAAACTCCGGGGGTTGAGATGGCAGTCGAATGGTCGATGGCGTTGGGGCTGGTGGTAAGCGCCTTCCTGGTGGCAATGGCGGGCTTGTTGCTCATGGCAGCCTGGCAGTCGCGCAGACCGGTGCCGGCGCCAAGCATCTTCGATCAAAGCCCGTCGCGCGTGGCCTATCTCTTCGATGGCGAGCGTCTGGTCGACGCTTCTGCCGCCGCCCGCGCACTGCTGCCAGAAGGAGAGGACAGCGGCGCCTGGGTCCGCGTCATTGCCCGCTTCGGGCCCGATTTCCCGAACCTTTCCGAACAGTTGAAGACTCTGGATCGCGTCGGTATGTCGCGTATTCCGTCGCGTCCCGGCGTCTCCCCAGCCCTCATCCTCACCGCCGAACTTGTCTCGGGCCTGACCCGGCTCACCGTGGAAAGTGGTCAGAAGGACCACACCGACCATGGCGATGCAGCGACGGCTGCAGCCCTGCAGCAAGAGGTGATGTCGCAGCGCGCAGTCCTGTCGCGCGCACCGGTGCTGATGTGGAAGGAAGATCCGGACGGCGACGTAATATGGGCGAATCACGCCTATCTGATCCGGGCCGTCGAACTTCTGCCGGAAGGTGAGGATATCTCGTGGCCGCTGCCGAAGCTCTTTGATCACGACCCGGGCAAGGTCCGTCTGCCCCGGCTGAAACTCCAGATGCCCAGCGGGGCAGAGTGGTTCGATCTGGTGCGGATGCCGTCGGGCAAGGAAACGCTGTGCTATGCACTTGAGGCTGACAAGGCGGTGCAGGCAGAAACCGCGCTGCGCGAGTTCATGCAGACCCTGACCAAGACTTTCGCCGATCTTCCCATTGGCCTGGCGATCTTCGACCGCTCGCGCTGCCTGCAGATGTTCAACCCGGCCCTGACTGACCTCACCACGCTTGCCCCCGAACTTCTGATTTCGCGGCCGTCGCTGAACGCCTTCCTGGACGCGATGCGAGCGAAAGCGATGATCCCGGAACCACGCGACTATCGCACCTGGCGCAAGCAGTTGGCCCGTCTGGAGGAAGAGGCGACCATGGGCCTTTTCGAGGAAACCTGGAGCCTGCCGGGCGGTCAGACCTACCGGGTGATCGGTCGCCCCCATCCCAATGGTGCTCTGGCCTTCATGTTCGAGGACATCTCGCACGAAATGTCGCGCACCCGGCGTTACCGGGCCGACGTGGAACTTGGTCAATCGGTGATCGACGCGGTCGAGGATGCGGTCGCCGTCTTCTCCCAGGGCGGACAACTGGTGATGTCGAACCACGCCTATGCCCAGCTTTGGCAGCACGACCCTCAGGTCCTTCTGTCGGAGGCCAGCGTTTCCACCCTTTGCGGCTGGTGGCGCGAGCATGCAGCACCAACGTTGCTGTGGGACGACGCAATCGACTATGTCACCAGCTCTGGGGACCGAACACCCTGGGAAGGTGAGGTCCGCCTGCTGGATGGTCGCCTGGTGATGTGCCGCTTTCGACCTTTGACCGGTGGCGCAACCTTGATCACATTCCGCACGCAAGGGCCGGTCAGCTTTAGTTCGGTCCGCGACACCGGCACGATGGGGCTGCTCTCAGCCTGAGGCTTGCAGCGGCCCCGCACCCCGCTACAGTTGCCGGATGCCTGCTGATGTGATCCTGTCCCTGCCCACCGCCGTCCAGACCGAGGCGCTTGGCCAACGCCTGGCCACCCTTGCGCACAAAGGCGACGTGATCCTTCTCGAGGGCCCGATCGGCGCCGGGAAAAGCAGCCTGGCCCGAGCCTTCATCCGGGCCCGGCTGGGCCGCCAAGAGGAGGTGCCATCACCTACCTTTACCCTGGTCCAGGTCTATGAGGCGGACGGGGTCGAAATCTGGCATGCCGACCTTTACCGGCTGACGCATCCAGATGAAGTCTGGGAGCTTGGCCTTGATGACGCCTTCAGCTCCGCGATTTGCCTGATCGAATGGCCCGACCGCTTGGGCGCACATCTGCCGCCCGGAGCGATGCACATCCGGCTCGAGGCCGACGGCGAAGGTCGGCGCGTGCAGGTGTCCGGTGGCCGGACCGGCCTGGTGCAGGCGCTTCGACATGATTGACCGCGCCGCAGAAACCGCCACGTTCCTCTCCACCGCCGGTTGGGGCGCGGCCGAACGCAGTCACTTGGCTGGCGACGCGTCGGACCGCCGTTACGAACGCCTGCGCCTTGGAGCGGCGACCGCTGTCCTGATGGACAACCCGCCCGGCGGTGCTGACGATCCTGCCGCCTTTTCCGCAATGGCCCGCCATCTGGGACGGCTTGGACTTTCCGCACCGGCGGTCCTGGCCGAAGATCTGCGGCGCGGCTTGCTGCTGCTCGAGGATCTGGGCGATAACCTCTTTGCCCGACTGCTTGCCGCCGATCCGACGCGGGAAGCACAGCTTTATGCCCCCGCCGTCGACGTCCTTGTCCACCTGCAACGGGCGACCGCGCCGCCCGACCTGCCGAATCTCTCGGCCTCGGACTGGGTCAGAGCGGCCGGCTTTGCACTGGATTGGTATGCCCTCGCCGCGACGGGGCGAGCGACCGACCCCAAGGACTTCATCTCGGCCTTGAATGCCGCCTTGCAGTCTCATGCCGACGGTCCGCGCGTCCTGATCCTGCGCGACTATCACAGCGAAAACCTGCTCTGGTTGCCGGGCCGGCAGGGCTTGCAACGGGTGGGCCTTCTCGACTTCCAACTCGGGCAGTTGGGCCAGCCCGGATACGACCTCGTTTCGCTTCTGCAGGACGCCCGCCGCGATGTCTCATCCAGAACCGAGACCGCCATGATTGACCATTTTGTCTCGGCCACCGGTGCCGACCCCCAGGCCTTCGCCGCCCACTATGCCACCCTCGGCGCGCAACGGGCGCTGCGCATCCTGGGTGTCTTCGCGCGGCTCTGCCTCGTCGCGGGCAAGTCCAGCTACCTGCGCCTGATCCCGCGGGTCTGGGGCCAGTTGCAGGCGAACCTCGCCCACCCCGCCCTTGCCGAGCTGCGCTCGATCTGCGACGACCTTCTCCCCGCGCCGACCCCCGACATCCTGCAGAAGATCGAACAGCAATGCCCGGCTTCCCCTTCCCCCTGATGGTTTTCGCCGCCGGTTTCGGCACCCGAATGGGCGCCCTGACGCAAGACCGGCCAAAGCCGCTGATCCCGGTCGCGGGCAAACCGCTGATCGACCACGCGCTGGAGATCGGCGCGCAGGCCGGGGTGACGCGGACGGTGGTCAACACGCATTACAAAGCGGACCAGATGGCTGCCCACCTTGCGGGACGCACTGTGCGGATCAGCCACGAATCCGACCGCATCCTTGAAACCGGTGGGGGTCTCAAGGCCGCCCTGCCGCTCTTGGGCGACGGGCCGGTGGCGATCCTCAACAGCGACGGCATCTGGACCGGAGCCAATCCGCTGGCGCAACTGGCCCAGGCCTGGGACCCCGACCGGATGGAGGCGCTGCTGCTTCTCCTGCCCCTTGACCGCACGCTGGCACATGGTGCGAAAGGCGATTTCCGCCTGGCACCCGACGGTCGGATCAGCCGGGGCGCAGGTGGTGAGGACCGTGTCTACATCGGCGCGCAGATCCTGCGAACCGACCGTATCGCCTCCACGCCCGACACCGCCTTCGGACTGAACAGGACCTGGACCGAGATGATCTCGGCTGGCACCGCCTACGGCCTGGTTCATGATGGCGGGTGGTGCGACGTGGGCCACCCGGAGGGGATTGCCGAGGCGGAACGGCTCCTCCACTCTGCCCGGCATGGCTGACATGCTTTTCGCCCTGCCGCCCGGCGCCGACTTCTCTGCCGAACTGGTCGCGGGGCTTCTGGACCGGATGGCTGGCCAGCCGCCCGAAGCGCTGGCGCGGGTCACGCTGATCGTGAACACCCAGCGCATGCGGCGGCGGGTGACCGAGGTCCTGCAGACCAAGGGGGCGCTCCTCCTGCCCCGGATCCTGCTGCTGACCGAGGTGGCGGCGTTGGCCAACCTGACACTGCCGCGCCCGATCTCGCCCCTGCGGCGGCGGTTGCAGCTTTCGGTCCTGCTGGACGGCCTTCTGACGGCCGGGACCACGCATTTTCCCCGCACCGCGCTCTACGATCTGTCCGACAGCCTGGCCGCGCTGATGGAGGAGATGCAGGGCGAAGGCGTCACTCCCGACCGGATTGCCGCGCTGGACGTCGCGAACCACTCTGCCCATTGGGCACGCATGCAGGCTTTTCTCGCGATCGTGTCGCAGGTGCTGGCGGGCGAATCCGCGGACGCCGAAGCCGTCTTGCGGCAATCGGTCGTTGCCTTGGGGGAGACATGGACGCAGACGCCGCCGCCGCACCCGGTGATCCTGGCTGGCTCCACCGGCTCGCGCGGGACGACGGCCCTTCTGATGCAGGTGCTGATGCAAATGCCTGCCGGGGCCGTGGTCTTTCCAGGGTTCGACTTCGACCTGCCGCCGGGCGTCTGGCACAGCATGGACGATGCACTGACGGCCGAGGATCACCCGCAGTACCGCTACCGCAAGCTGATGGACATGCTGGACTGCGGCCCCACGGACATCCGGCCCTGGACCACGACGCCGCCCCCGGCCTCTGATCGCAACCGCCTGATTTCCCTGTCGCTGCGCCCCGCGCCGATCACCGATCAATGGCTGGCCGAGGGGCCGCTGCTGCCCGACCTTCTGCCCGCGACCGACGCAGTGACCTTGCTGGAAGCCCCCAGCGAACGGACCGAGGCGCTGGCCATCGCCCTGATCCTGCGCCAGGCGGCAGAGGATGGGACCCGCGCCGCCCTTGTGACCCCCGACCGGAACCTGACCCGCCGCGTCACCGCCGCCTTGGACCGCTGGGGCATCCGCCCGGACGATTCCGCCGGTCGCCCGCTGGCCCTGTCCGCCCCCGGTCGGCTCATGCGGCAGGTGGCAGCGCTGTTTGGCCAGAAGCTGACCGGCGACGGGCTCTTGGCGCTGTTGAAGCACCCACTTGCCTTTTCCGGACCCGGCCGCGGTCCGCACCTGATCCTGACGCGCGAGTTCGAACTGCACCTGCGCCGCCACGGGCCCGCCTTCCCGACTGCCGACAGCATCCTGACCTGGGCCGAAGCCCAGAAACGCGACTGCGCCGTGGACTGGGCGCGGATCGTGGCAGGGACGCTGTGCGGGCACGAAAAGATGGACCGGATGCCGCTGACCGATTTCGTGGCGCTGCATCTGGAGCTGACCGAAACCCTGGCGCGCGGCTTTGCCGAAACCGGGGCGGGCGGGCTGTGGGACAAGGCCGCCGGCGAAGAGGCGGCGAAAGCCCTGGCCGAGTTGCAGGCCGAAGCCGATGCCGGGGGCGAGATGTCTCCCTTGGATTACGTCGGCGTCTTCCACGGCGTCCTGCAGCGCCATGAAGTCCGCGAGACGGAAAGCGTCCATCCCGGCATCATGATCTGGGGCACCCTGGAAAGCCGGGTGCAAGGCGCGGACCTGGTGATCCTGGGCGGCCTCAACGATGGCACCTGGCCCGCCCAGCCGCCGCCCGACCCATGGCTGAACCGCGCGATGCGGAAAGAGTCGGGGCTGTTGCTGCCCGAACGTCGGATCGGCCTGTCGGCACATGACTACCAGCAGGCGGTGGCCGCGCCGCGCGTGGTCCTGTCGCGGTCAAAGCGCGGCGCCGAAGCGGAAACCGTGCCCTCGCGCTGGCTGAACCGGCTGGTGAACCTCATGGCGGGCCTGCCCGAACGGCATGGACCAGAGGCCCTGGCTGCGATGATCCGGCGCGGCGACGATTGGCTGGCCAAGGCCGCCGCCTTCGACCGTGTGCCGGTCACGGACCCTGCGAAACGACCCGCCCCCCGGCCTCCAGTCGCGGCGCGGCCCAAGCGTCTGTCGGTGACCGAGATTAAGACCCTGATCCGCGATCCCTATGCGATCTATTCCCGCCATGTCCTGAAGCTGCGGCCGCTGGACCCCCTGCGGCCCGAGCCAGACCCCCGCCTGCGCGGTGTCGTGTTGCACGAGATTCTGGAGATCTTCCTGCGCCGGGGCGGTGGCGGGCGGGACGCGCTGATGGCCATTGCCGATGCCGTGATTACCGAAAAGGTCGCCTGGCCCCTGGCCCGGACCATCTGGCTTTCGCGCATCGCCAAAGCGGCGGATGCCTTCCTCGCCTTTTCTGCGACGACGGGTGGGACTTCGGTCCTGGTCGAGGAAAAGGGAGCAGTCCAGCTTCCGGGCCTTGAATTCACGCTGACCGGCAAGCCCGACCGCATCGACCGGCTGGAAGATGGGCGGCTGCTTCTGATCGACTACAAGACCGGCGATCCGCCGACGGCAAAGCAGCAGCAGCACTTCGACAAGCAACTGCTTCTGCTTGCAGCGATGGCGGAAGGCGGTGGTTTCAAGGGTCTGGACGCCGAGGAGGTCGCGCGGGTGGTCTATGTGGGTCTCAAGGCCGAGCTGAAGATGGTCGACATCCCGCTCAACCCCGGCCAGGTCGCAGAGACCTGGGCCGAGTTCACCCGACTGATCGCCGCCTACGCTCGCCCCGCCCAAGGCTACACCGCCCGCCGCGCTCTGGAATCCGTGCGCGACGCCAGCGACTACGACCACCTGTCGCGCTTAGGCGAATGGGACCTGACCGCCAGTCCGGTGCCCGAGGACCTGTAATGACTCCCGCCGCCCAGCGCCAGATCGAGGCCGCCGATCCGACCCGCAACACCTGGCTTTCCGCCAATGCCGGGTCGGGCAAGACCCGCGTTCTGACCGACCGGGTGGCGCGGCTCCTTCTGTCCGGCGTCGAACCGCAGCACATTCTTTGCCTGACCTACACCAAGGCCGCCGCCTCCGAGATGCAGAACCGCCTCTTCAAGCGGCTTGGCGAATGGGCGATGAAGCCCGACGGCGACCTGCGCGCCGCTCTTGGCGATCTGGGTGAGGCTGACCTTTCCCCCCTCCGCCTGCAACGCGCCCGCCAGTTGTTCGCCCGCGCCATCGAGACCCCCGGCGGGCTGCGCATCCAGACGATCCATAGCTTCTGCGCCAGCCTCCTGCGTCGCTTCCCGCTCGAGGCCGGCGTGCCCCCCGGCTTTGCCGAGATGGATGACCGCGCCGCAAGACACATGCGTGCCGAGATCGTCGAGGAACTCGCCGACGGCCCCGCCGCCCCCGTCGTCCGCCGCCTGACGGAGGTCCAGAATGGCGAGGATTTTGGCACTTTGGTCGAGCAGATTGCCAGCCACCGCGCCGCCTTCTCCAAGACACTGACCCTAGCCGAAATCTGGCCAATCTTTGGTTTGCCCGCGGGCTTTACCCTCGGCGACATTCTGGCAGACGTCTTCTTCGGCGATGAGGCGGTCTGGATGTCCGGTGTGGTCAGCATCCTGGCGAACGGCTCCAAATCCGACGCCAAGGCGGCCGAGACCTTGCGGGCGCTGGACCTGCGCATCCCGAACTCCACCACCCTCATGGCGCTGGAGGACTGCCTGCTGAACAAGGGCGGCAGTGCGGACACGTCCAAGCACTATGCCGCCAAGATCGGCAGCTTTCCGACCAAGCCCATCCAGCCGCTGCTGGGCGATCTGATCGACCCATTGAACAATCTGATGGCACGGGTCGAGGCGGCGCGGTCCAAGCGCGTCGCGCTGATGGCTGCCGAAAAGACCCTGGCGCTGCACGAATTCGCCGCCCGATTCCTGCCCGAATACGCCAGCCGTAAGGCCGCGCGGGGGCTTCTGGACTTCGACGACCTGATCTCCCGCGCCAAGGCACTCCTGACCGACCCGGCTCTGGCGGCCTGGGTGCTGTACCGGCTGGACGGCGGGATCGACCACATCCTGGTGGACGAGGCGCAGGACACCAGCCCCGAACAATGGCAGCTGATCGAGGCGCTGGCCGCCGAACTGATCGCTGGCGAAGGCGCCAATACCCGGCCCCGGACGCTGTTCGTGGTGGGCGACAAGAAGCAGTCGATCTATTCCTTCCAGGGCGCCGACGTTGCCGCCTTCGACCGGATGCGCGGGCACTTTGACTCACGCCTGGCCGGTGGACCGGGGTTGGCGTCCAGCGCGCTGGAACACTCCTTCCGCTCGTCTCCCGCGATCCTGAATGTGGTTGACCAGACCTTCACCCCGGCCCAGGCTCAGGCGCTTGGCGGCGGCTCGCATCATCTGGCGTTCAACGACCACCTGCCCGGCCGCGTCGACATCTGGCCGGTGATCGAGAAGGAGGCCAAGGACGACCCCGGCCCCTGGTTTGAACCCATCGACACGCCGCACCCCGAAGACCCCAACGTTGTCCTTGCCCGCCGGATCTCGGAATGGATCCGCGACCGGGTGGCGGGCGGAGAGCAGATCCCAACCGCGAAAGGTCCGCGCCCGATTCACTTCGGCGACTTTCTGATTCTGGTGCAGCGCCGGTCGGACCTTTTCCACGAGATCATCCGCGCCTGCAAATCGCTGGAGCTGCCCATCGCCGGGGCCGACCGGTTGAAGCTGGGCGGCGAGTTGGCGGTCAAGGACCTGACCGCGCTTCTGGCCTTCCTCGACACTCCCGAGGATGACCTCTCGCTGGCTGCTGTCCTTCGTTCACCGCTTTGCGGCTGGTCCGAGGCGGACCTTTTCCGCCTGGCCCACCCGCGCAAGGGCTATCTGTGGGAAGCGCTGCGCGACCATCCCGGCCATGCCGCTACGCTGGATTTCCTGAACGACATGCGCGGCCAGGCCGACTTCCTGCGTCCCTATGATCTGATCGAGCGCGTGCTTCACCGTCACGACGGTCGTCGCAAGCTGATCGGTCGCCTTGGACCGGAAGCCGAAGACGGGATCGACGAGCTTCTGGGTCAGGCCCTGTCCTACGAGACCCTGGAGGTCCCCAGCCTGACCGGATTCCTCACCTGGATGGAGACGGACGAGGTCGAGGTTAAACGCCAGCTGGGCGGCGAAGGCCACCGGATCCGCGTCATGACCGTGCACGGCGCCAAGGGGCTGGAAGCCGAGATCGTCATCCTTCCCGACACCTGCGACCGCAGTCCACAGGACCGCGACCAGATCTACCGCATCCCCGACGGTCCCCCGGTCTGGAAGGTCGCCAAGGAGGAAAGCCCCCCCTTGGTCGCCAGCGAACGTGCGGCCCGTCAGGCGCGTGACGCGGCAGAGCGGCTGCGGCTCTTGTACGTCGCGATGACCCGGGCAAGGTGTTGGCTGGTGATCGCTGGAGCGGGCAAGACCGAACAGTCGGAATGCTGGCACAGCCTGATCCGCCAGGGGATCGAGGCTGCCGGGGCAGTCCCCACCACGGGCGGCACCCTGCGTCATCAAGCAGGCGTCTGGCCCCCGGCCGAGGCCCGTGTCCCCACCGCCGAAACCACGGTAGCGCCTCCGGTCTGGGCCAATTTTCCTGCGCCCGATACCAACCGCCCGTTGCAGGTCCTCTCCCCCTCCGACCTTGGCGGCGCAAAGGCCCTGCCAGGCGAACCCGCCTGGCCCGAGGCCGAGGCGAAGGCCCGCGGCACCGCGTTGCACCTGCTTCTGGAACGATTGCCCGGCCTGCCTCCCACCGACTGGCCCGCAGCTGCCGCATCGCTGCTGGAGGCAACTTACACGGACGATGCTCTGGCCCAGGCGCAGCACGTTCTGAACCATCCCGACCTCTTGCCCCTCTTCGGGTCCGACACCCTCGCCGAAGTCGCCGTTTCGGCCCCCTGGGGCGACCGGACACTGGCGGGAACCATCGACCGGCTGGTGGTCACGCCTGACCGCGTGCTGATCATCGACTACAAGTCGAACGCCGTGGTCCCCGACCGGCCCGAGGCGATCCCGGAAGGCATCCTTCGGCAACTGGGGGCCTATGCCCACATGCTGGGGCAGATCTACCCGGACCGGCGCATCGAAACCGCGATCTTGTGGACCCGCGCTCCGGGTCTGATGGTGGTCAATCCCGATATCGTGAGGGCAGCCCTGTCCCGTGCCACGATACCTTGACGTTCCCCGCGCGGCTTCTTACCTTCCTAACCCGACAAATCCCGCAGGAGAACGATCATGGGCGCTGCCACAGTCGCAGTCACCGACGCCACTTTCGATGCCGAAGTCCGCAAGTCACCGATTCCGGTCGTCGTGGACTTCTGGGCCGAATGGTGTGGCCCTTGCCGCCAGATCGGCCCTGCTCTGGAAGAGCTGGCGACGCAATACGCCGGGCAGGTCAAGATCGTGAAGGTCAACGTCGACGAGAACCCGGACAGCCCCGCCGTCCTGGGCGTCCGCGGCATCCCGGCCCTGTTCATGTTCAAGGACGGTCAGGTTGTGTCGAACAAGGTCGGCGCCGCGCCCAAGGCCGCACTGGAAAACTGGATCAAGTCGGCAATCTGAGCCACCTGATCCGGACGAACAACGCTCGGCCCCGGCAACGGGCCGGGCGTTTCACCATCTACCAGTTCCCCGCCCGTTCAACCGCTGCCTTCACCAATGCATCAGACGCATCCCGGTTCAGCGGCTGACCCAAAGCCTCGACCAGATCGTCTGGCGTCAAGCCGATGCCGCGCAGCAACACCTCGGAGGTCAGCCCGTAGACGCGTCGGATCTGCTGCCGCCGTCCCCATTCGGCCAGTTGCCCCAAAGCCTGCATAAGCGGCGCGGGAAACAGTCCCTGGCCCGCGCTTGTCGTCTCTTTTGTCCGGTCCATGATGCAGCTCCCGATGCTGATTGCGATGCCCCGATCCTGGCCCAGCCCCGGCAAACACCTCCAGTGCAGCGATCAAAGCAAGGCGCTACGGTTTTCGAACTAGCCGACCGCCAGACCCGGCCTGTAGACTTTCGCGGACAGGAGGTGGTGCAATGCCATCCAAGCCCTACGGAACGATCTGTGCCCTCTCCAAGGCGTGCGAGCTTCTCGAGCCGCGCTGGACCCTCTTGATCCTCAACCAGATCTGGTCCGGCTACACCCGCTTCAATGACATCCGCCGCGCTGTTGGCAATATTTCTCCCGGCGTGCTGTCCAAGCGGCTGAGCGAGCTTGAAAAGGCCGGGCTCGTCGAACGGGTGGAGGACCGCGCGAAGGGTTCGGTGGATTATATCCGCACCCAGATGGCCATCGACCTCGAACCCGTGATGGACGCGCTTTCCGTCTGGGCACAGCGCAACATCGACGCCGAGGTGGCGCTGTCGGACGGCGACCTTGGCAGCATGATGTGGTTCTTGGGCACGGCAGTAAAGACCGCTCACTTCCCCGCTCGCCGTGTCGTGATACGCCTGCATTTCTCTGACGAGACCGGACCCTATCCAACCTGGTGGCTCTTGGCCGACCCTGGCGCACCATGCAAGTCTGCGTCCAGATCCCCGATGTTGACGTTGACCTTTATGTCGAGACGACAAAGGTGTCCTGGAACGCCCTCTTCCTCGGCCGCTCCACCATCCCGCGCGAGATTGACGCAGGTCGCCTTTTCGTCACCGGCGATGCGGTTCTGATGCGGACGATGGAGAAGTGGTTGCCACGGTCGGTCTACGCCGATGCCAAGAACATCCGGACGCTCCCGACTGCGGAATAGACGCATCAACGACTGCTGGCCAAACCAAAGTGTCATGCTAGACTGACACCATGGCACCACTCTCCATTCTGCTCCTTGGCGGCACCGGCACCATCGGTCGGGCGACTGCCCGGTCCCTGCAGGCCAGGGGCCACCGCGTGACCGCCTTGATCCGCCCTGCCGCGGACGCCAGCATCTTGCCCGGCTGCACCTTGGTCCGCGGCGAGCTTACGCCCAGCACACTTGCCTCCGCCATGGCCGGCATCAACGCCGTTGTCTCCTGCCTTGCCAGCCGAACGGGCGCGCCCGCCGACGCCTGGGCCGTCGACCATGCCGCGAACTCTGCCGCGCTGAAGGCTGCCGTGACGGCGGGCGTTCGCCAGTATGTCCTGCTTTCTGCCATCTGCGTGCAGAAACCCCTCCTGGAATTTCAGAAGGCCAAGCTTGCCTTCGAGGCCGAACTGCAGGCTTCGTCGCTGGACTGGACGATCGTTCGCCCCACTGCTTTCTTCAAATCCCTTTCCGGTCAGATACCCCGTATCCAGCAGGGCCGGCGGTTCCTCGTCTTTGGCGACGGCACTCTTACTGCCTGCAAGCCCATCTCGGACGGGGACCTTGGCCGGTTCCTTGCGCTGTGCCTGACCGACCCCGAAAAACGTAACCGCATCCTGCCCATCGGTGGACCCGGCCCGGCGATCACGCCGCTGGATCAGGCCGCGATGCTGGAGCGTCTCACTGGCAGGCCGGTTCCTGTCAAGCATGTGCCCGTGGCCCTGATGTCCGCCATTGTCCGCACCCTGACTGTCCTTGGCACCCTGTCACCCCGTCTGGCCGCAAAGGCCCAACTCGCCCGCATCGGCCGCTATTATGCCACCCAGCCGATGCTGATGTGGAACACCGTCACGCAGCGCCACGACGCCGACGCCACGCCGGAATTCGGCACCGACAGGTTGGAAGACCACTATGCCGCCATGCTTAGGGGCGACGTGGCGGACGACCGGGGCGCGCACGCGATCTTCTGACCGTCCGCAACCTCGGCGCTTTCAATCGTAACGCTTTTCCTGTATGGCCCCCGCCATCTGAGACGTGAGGCCCGCCCCCGGGGCCCGTGCGTAGGATTTGGGGGATGGGCGGCAATGGGGCCGCCAGACATCGGGGGCACCGGCAGGGGCCGGACCTCCAGAGGAAACGATACATGTTCAATATGACCAAGAAATCCATCCAGTGGGGCAATGAAACGCTCACACTGGAAACCGGGAAAGTTGCGCGCCAGGCCGATGGGTCGGTGATCGCGACGCTGGGCGAGACCCAGGTGATGGCCAACGTGACCTTCGCGCGGAATGCGAAGCCGGGCCAGGACTTCTTCCCCCTGACCGTTCACTACCAGGAAAAGTACTATGCGGCCGGCAAGATCCCCGGCGGCTTCTTCAAGCGTGAAGCGCGCCCGTCGGAAAAAGAGACGCTGACCTCACGTCTGATCGACCGTCCGATCCGCCCGCTGTTCGTCGAAGGCTTCCGCAACGAAGTGCTGGTCATGGCGACCGTGCTGTCCTGCGACCTCGTGAACGACCCCGACGTCGTGGCGATGATCGCAACCTCGGCGGCGCTGACCGTTTCGGGTGTCCCGTTCATGGGCCCGATCGGTGCGGCGCGTGTCGGTTTCGTCGACGGCCAGTACGTGCTGAACCCCGCGATGGACGACATGACGCAGCTGCGTCTGAAGCCCGACCAGCGGCTTGACCTTGTCATCGCCGGCACCAAGGACGCCGTGATGAT
>JANOCQ010000246.1:0-2169 GCA_031412255.1 Paracoccaceae bacterium
GACCGCGCCACCATCGCCAACATGGCCCCCGAATATGGTGCCACCTGCGGCTTCTTCCCGATCGACGCCGAAACCCTGCGCTATCTGCACATGACCGGCCGGGAGGAGTCCCGCATCGCGCTGGTCGAGGCCTATGCAAAAGCCAACGGGATGTGGCGCGACGAGGCTTACGATCCGATCTACACCTCTACCCTCCACCTCGACATGGGCACCATCGTGCCGGCGATTTCCGGTCCGAAGCGTCCGCAGGATTTCCTGGCACTGACGGATGCGAAAGCCAGCTTTGCCACCGAAATGACCAACGGCTTCAAACGCCCGCAAGGCGTTGAGATCCCCGTACAAGGGGAAACTTATACGATGTCGTCGGGCAAGGTTGTAATCGCCTCGATCACGTCTTGCACCAACACATCGAACCCCTACGTGATGATCGGCGCGGGGCTTGTCGCCCGCAAGGCACGCGCGCTTGGCCTGACCCGCAAGCCGTGGGTCAAGACCTCGCTTGCCCCCGGAAGCCAGGTCGTCAGCGAATACCTGAACGCCGCCGGTCTGCAGGACGACCTTGATGCCATCGGCTTCAACCTTGTGGGCTATGGCTGCACCACCTGCATCGGCAACTCCGGCCCCTTGCAGCCGGAAATCTCGGCCGCGATCAACGAGGGTGACCTTGTTGCCGCCGCCGTCCTGTCGGGCAACCGCAACTTCGAGGGCCGCATCTCGCCGGACGTGCGCGCCAACTACCTCGCCTCGCCGCCGCTCGTGGTGGCCTATGCGCTGGCCGGTGATATGAACATCGACCTTACCACCGAGCCCCTGGGCATGGGCACCAACGGCCCGGTCTATCTCAAGGACGTCTGGCCCACCAATGCCGAGATCGCGGATCTTGTCCACGCCACCGTCACCCGCGCCGCCTTTCAGAAGAAATACGCTGATGTCTTCAAGGGCGACGAAAAATGGCAGGGCGTTCAGATCACCGACAGTGAAACCTACGACTGGCCGGCCTCGTCCACCTATATCCAGAACCCGCCCTACTTCCGCGGCATGGCCAGGACCCCCGGCACCATCCAGAACATCACCGGCGCCCGCGTGCTGGCGCTTCTGGGTGACATGATCACCACCGACCACATCTCGCCCGCCGGTTCGTTCAAAGCCACAACTCCGGCCGGCAAGTATCTGACCGAGCGGCAGGTTCCGGTATCCGAGTTCAACTCTTACGGCGCCCGGCGCGGCAACCACGAGGTGATGATGCGCGGCACCTTTGCCAACATCCGCATCAAGAACGAGATGCTCGATGGCGTGGAGGGTGGCTATACCCTCGGGCCGGACGGCGCGCAGACCTCGATCTTCGACGCCTCGATGGCCTATCAGGCGGCGGGCACGCCGCTGGTCATCTTCGGCGGCATCGAATACGGCGCGGGCTCGTCACGCGACTGGGCGGCCAAGGGCACGGCGCTGCTGGGGGTCAAGGCGGTCATTGCGGAAAGCTTTGAGCGCATCCACCGCTCCAACCTTGTCGGCATGGGCGTCATCCCGTTCGAGTTCACTCAAGGCATGACGCGCAAGTCGTTGGGATTAAAGGGCAACGAAGTCATCAGCATCGCCGGGCTTTCGGGCGATCTGAAGCCCCTGAGCCTGGTCGATTGCACCATCGCCTATGCCGACGGCACAACGAAAACCATCCCCATCAAGTGCCGCATCGATACCGAGATCGAGATCGAATACGTCGAACACGGCGGCGTGCTGCACTACGTGCTGCGGGATCTCGCGAAGGTCTGATTGACCTCAGTCGCGAAACAGTCTGTTTCTTCTACAAGGGCCCGGAACTTTCCGGGCCTTTTTTCGTCTTTAATACTCCCGCGCCAGACTGGCGGGACCCCAATCTGAAGGTTTCCCCGATGTACACCGCTGTTGCACCCCAAGCCAAACCGCGCCTTTTGACCCTGTCGCGCATCCCCCTGCCCATGGGCGAAGTGATGATCGTCGCGATCATCATGCTGCTGGCGGTGATGGGGGGATAACAAAACGGGCGAGGAGCAGTCCCCGCCCGTTCGGTTGGCAGTTTTCAGCGTTCAGTTCTGGCGCTGGCCCTTTTCGGTGGCGCCGTATTCCGCCCGAGGCACGGGAGTGTTTCGCGTCACGGAAACACCCCGCCCCGCAGGTTGCTCAGCTACA
>JANOCQ010000247.1:0-11326 GCA_031412255.1 Paracoccaceae bacterium
GCCGCTGCACGGCTTGTTCCAGGCCCGCTTCGCCCACAACCTCCGCCGTCACCGTCGCCGAGAGGTCCAGCCTGTGCCCCGCCTCGGACTGCGTGACACCGATCTCCGAAATGTGCAGCCCCCCAAGTGACAGCGTCCGCAGTATCAGGCTGCGCACGGTTGCTTCCTGAGCAGGCTCAACCGTTACCATGACACGAAAAGCCCGCATCACCGGCATTCCTGCACGTGTGTAGCGCTTCAGAAGCTTGACCAAGGGACGCAGCCCCAGATTCACGAAGACAACCATCGCGGTCAAAAGCACCGCATGTTCCCACGCCCCATGTCCGGCCATCATGCCAACGCCGGCCGAACACCACAGCGTGGCCGCCGTATTCAGACCGTGCACGTTGAAGCCATCCCGAAAGATGATCCCCGCCCCAAGGAAACCGATGCCGGAAACGATCTGTGCCGCAACACGGGTAGGGCTGACTTCGTCCGGGTAAAGCCCCGAGAAGATCACGAAGCTCGCCGCGCCCAGGGCAACCAGTGCATTGGTCCGCAGACCGGCCATCCGCTGCCGGACCTGGCGTTCGGACCCGATCACCGCCCCACAACCAAGCGCGACGCCAAGGTTGACCGCCGCCGCTTCAAGTCCCGTAAACATCCTTATGCTCCTTTGGAAGCGGTACCAGAAGCATCGCCAGCGGGCCCGACGACGTTGCACACCGGCTTCCCGTAGCCGAAGGCGACGTTACGCCTCCAGCTCGGCGTCCCAGTAAAGGTAGTCCATCCAGCTTTCGTGCAGATGGTTCGGCGGGAAACGGCGGCCATGCGCCTGCATCTCCTCGGCCGAGGGGGCGCGCGGCAGCCGGTTCAGGTACATGCCCGCCTGCTTGAGGGTACGACTGCCCTTGCGAAGGTTGCAGGGGCTGCAGGCTGCGACCACGTTCTGCCACGTGGTGATCCCGCCCTTGGACCGCGGCAACACATGGTCAAAGGTCAGGTCGCCCTTTGCGCCGCAGTACTGGCAGCAGAACTCGTCGCGCAGAAAAAGATTGAAGCGCGTGAAGGCCACGCGCTTCTGGGGTCTTACGAACTCCTTCAGGACGACCACCGAGGGTATCCTGAATTCCTGCCGTTGGCTTCGGACGGTCTGGTCGTATTCCGCGACGATCTGCACCCGATCAAGGAAAGCGGCCTTGATCGCCTCCTGCCAGGGCCAAAGACTGAGCGGGTAGTAGCTAAGCGGGCGATAGTCGGCATTCAGCACCAGCGCTGGATAGTGCTTCAGCGCCGCCGGATCGCGCACGAATTGAGTTCTGAAATCGCCGTCCATTCCGTCCAAGACTCCGCACTTCTCCCGTAGGTCCAGGGCCCCCCAAGCGGGATTTACCGCCGCGTTCCCGAAAACTATATCTGGCGTTCCGGCCATGGCAACCCCCAAGCTTGTGATCTCTAATCGGGGTTCCGCCTGTCTTCTGCACCTGCACGGTAACAATACAATGACCGGGGTGGTTCCATTCATGCGCCCCTTCTGGCCGCCGTTTGCCGCCCAGTTTCCTGCCCCAGGGTTGCATCGACTGCCCGACCCCGGTAACCGATGGTGCACATATCCGGAGTCTGCCCATGCATTTTTCCCGCCGCAGCCTTCTGCTACTTGCAGGCGCCGCCGGCCTTGTCGCTTGTGGACGCCGCTCACAGCCAGCGTCCCGAACGCAGATGGCCCCGGGCGCAAG
Source organism: Paracoccaceae bacterium (assembly GCA_031412255.1). Classification (GTDB taxonomy): domain Bacteria; phylum Pseudomonadota; class Alphaproteobacteria; order Rhodobacterales; family Rhodobacteraceae; genus Tabrizicola. The sequence goes on from JANOCQ010000247.1 coordinate 1,716, forward strand.
CCCCAAGATGTTGGCGCTGGTCGCCCGCTACGCAGACATTCACGGCATCCCGGAAACCCTGTTGCACCGGGTCATCCAGCGCGAAAGCGGTTACAACCCGGGTGCCCGCAATGGCCCCTATTACGGCTTGATGCAAATCCTGCCGCAGACTGCCCAGACCATGGGATACCAAGGCCCGCCCGAGGGCCTACTCGATGCCGAAACCAACCTTCTTTACGCCGGGAAATATCTGCGCGGCGCCTGGATGGTGTCCGACGGGTCCGAGGACCGCGCCGTCATGTGGTACGCCAAGGGCTACTATTATGAGGCGAAACGGTTGGGGCTTCTGGAAGAGACCGGCCTGCGCACCTAGATCCTACCAGGATCATGAGGTGAAAATGCCAATCCGCGGTCCCGATATCTGTGTGCTTTCGAACCCGCGCTCCGGCACCGCGATGCGCAATCCCGGCGCGGTCGAGCGGTGCATGGCCGTGTTCGGTCCACGGGCCGAACTGCGCGCCTTTTCCGGTGATCCGGCGGACGAGGCTGCCCGCGCTGTGCGCGAGGGGTTCCGCATCGTTGTCGCAGCCGGAGGCGACGGAACCGTTGCTGGCGTGGCGCATGCCCTGGCTGGCACTGAAACTGCGCTGGCCGTGCTGCCTTTGGGAACCTTCAACTACTTCGCGCGCGGTCTCGGTATGCCGGAAGACCCCGAGGCTGCGGCGCTGGCAATTCTGGAGGGCGCGCCACACGACATTGCGGTCGGCACGCTGAACGGCAGGGTCTTTCTGAACAACGTCTCCATCGGCCTTTACCCCGCCATCCTGGAAGAGCGGGAAGCGACCTATGCCCGCTTCGGCCGCTACCGGATCCTTGCGCACCTTGCGTCGCTGCGGACAATTCTGCGCTTCCAGCGTCCCTACCGGATGATGCTTCTGCAGGACGAAACCCAGCACCGGATCCGCACGCCAATGATGTTCATCGCCAGGTCGGCCTATCAACTGGACCAGTTTGGCCTCGAGGGCGCGCGGGCGATCTCCGACGACCGCTTCGTCCTTTTCCTGGCGCCTCAGCAGACCCGGCTCGGTTTTCTACGGCTGGCCTGGAAGCTGATCCGCCGCAAGGTCGATCACGGCCGCGATGTGATTGTTTCGACCCCGCGCCAGATCGTGGTCAGCGTGCCGGGGCGACGCCGGGTTTCAGCGGCGCTGGATGGCGAAAAGCTGAAAATGCGTCTCCCTCTGCGGATCGAGATCGCGGATCATCAGTTGCAGGTCATCCTGCCCCGCGAAAATCCAGCCGCGGCCAAGACATGACACGAATTCTGCACCTCTCGGATGTGCATTTCGGTGCCGTCGATGCTCGCCTTGTGCAACCCATGCTGGCGTTGGCATATGACCTCCGTCCCGATCTCACCGTCATTTCCGGCGACCTGACCCAGCGCGCCCGACCCGAGCAATTCGCCGCCGCAAGGGGTTTCCTCGACAGTCTGCCCGGACCGGTGCTGTCAGTCCCAGGAAATCACGACATGCCGCTCCACAACATCGTGCTGCGGCTTCTGGCCCCACTCGCTCGGTACCGCAGGGCAATCGCCAAGGAACTGGAACCTGCCGTCTGCTTGCCCGACGCCGTGATCCAGGGCGTCAATACAGCCGATCCCTTTGTCTGGAAATCCGGCCGCCTTCGCCCCACTTCGGTTGAACGCCTCACCCGAACGTTTGCGGATGCCGCCCCAGGGATCTTGCGCATCGCCGTCATGCACCATGCCCCGGTCGCCGCAGCGGATGGAACGCCTGCCGACATGTCAGCACCTGCGGCCGTTCTCGCCACGTTGGCCAAGGCCGGGACCGACGTGGTTCTCTCTGGCCACACCCACATGCCGCATGCAGGTTTTGCCGAAACGGCCGCCGGAGTCCTCTTTCTGCAAGTCGGCACTGCCATCTCCACCCGTCTCAAGACCGGGACGAACGATTTCGCGGTGATTGACCTCGCCCCGGGCAGAGTGACCCGTCAGTCCTGGCTTGCAGAGCAGGGTCAGGGCTTTGCACCCGCTCCCCCGCTCCAGTTCCTGCAGACCGCAAACGGCTGGCAGTCGGTCACCGCGTCCCAGGTCACCCCGTCTTAAGTCACCCCGTTCTAAGACACCCCGCCTTAGGTCACCACGTCCGGTTCCGTCCGTCCGGTATGAGCGGCAATTCCGGCCAGCTCGTGGGCGACCCGGATCACCGGAGCCAGTGCAGTCTGCGCGTCCAAGTCCAGGCCCCCCGGTCCCGCAGCATAACGCTCCAGATAGACCCGCAACGTCGCCCCCTCGGTTCCCGTGCCTGACAACCGATAGACGATCCGGCTGCCATCCTCAAACAACACCCGGATGCCCTGCTTCTGGCTGATTGATCCGTCGACCGGGTCGGTATAGGCGAAGTCGTCCGCCGACTGCACGGTCATTCCCTCGACCTCGCGGCCCGGAAGCCCGGCGAGCGCTCCCCGCAACGCGGTGAACATGGCGTCAGCCCGCCCCGTCTCGATCGCCTCGAAGTCGTGGCGACTATAGTAGTTGCGGCCGTACTTCCCCCAGTGTTCCTTCAGGATGTCAGCAACCGACTGCTTGCGGACGGCCAGGACGTTCAGCCAAAGAAGGATTGCCCAAAGTCCATCCTTCTCGCGCACGTGGTCCGACCCGGTGCCGAAGCTCTCCTCGCCGCAGATCGTGGCTTTCTCGGCATCCAGCAGGTTTCCGAAGAACTTCCACCCCGTCGGAGTCTCGAACTTTCCGATCCCCAGCGCATCCGCCACCCGGTCCGCCGCCGCACTGGTCGGCATCGAGCGGGCCACACCCTTCAACCCCTTGGCATAGCCCGGCGCCAGATGCGCATTGGCCGCGAGCACCGCCAGACTGTCAGACGGCGAAACATAGATCCCCCGCCCGACGACCATGTTCCGATCCCCGTCTCCATCGCTGGCGGCCCCGAAGTCCGGTGCCGCATCCGAGAACATCTCGTCCATCAGCGCCTTGGCCCAGGTTGGATTGGGGTCGGGATGCATGCCCCCGAAATCCGGCAGCGGCGTCGCGTTCACGCAGGTCCCGTTCTGCGCGCCAAGCCGGTTTTCCAGGATCTCAACCGCATAAGGCCCCGTGACGGCACACATTGAATCCATCCGCATCCGGAAGCCACTCGCGAACATCTCGCGGATGGCGGGAAAGTCGAACAGCGTCTCCATCAGCGCGGCATAGTCACTGACCGGATCGACGACATCGACCACCATCGCGCCGAGCTGGTGTCGGCCGATGCGGTCAAGGTCCACATCCTGCGCCTCCAGCACCTTGTACTCGGTGATCTCGGTCGTGCGCCGGTACATCGCCTCGGTCACGCCTTCAGGCGCAGGCCCGCCGTTCGGCATGTTGAACTTGACCCCGAAATCCTCCTCCGGTCCGCCCGGGTTGTGGCTTGCGGACATGATGATCCCGCCGTCCGTCCTGTTCAGCCGGATCAGATGCGACGCCGCCGGCGTCGACAGGATCGCCCCCTGCCCCACGACGACCCGCGCCGCGCCATTGGCCGCCGCCATCCGAAGGATGACCTGCGCCGCCCGGTCGTTGAAGTAGCGCCCATCGCCACCAAGGACAAAGGTCTTCCCCGCCGCCCCCACGACGTCAAAGATCGCCTGGACAAAGTTCTCCAGATAATGCCGACCCATAAAGACCGGAGTCTTCTTCCGCAGCCCGCTGGTTCCGGGCTTCTGCCCGGCAATCGGAACGGTCGAAACCGTTGTGATCTGGCTCATGGTCTTCCTCCCTTGCCGGTCAGCGACCGGAACAGCAGAACGGATTGCGCAGGCGCGGTGGTCAGGTCCGAAGCCGTGCCGGACGGCTGCAGCTTTGGCGCAGTGGTATCCAGGAGAAGCTCCCAACCGGCCGCGGTATCGGGCAGGTGCAGCGCGGTAGCGGCTCCGGTGTTGAACACGGCAAAGACGGCCTCGGGATTCGGATCGCCCCCCTCAGCGGCCATCCGAAGTTCCACGCACAGGCAGCGAAAAGCAGGGTCGTGCCATTCCTCGTTCTGCGGCACCGTGCCGTTCGCCCGTCGCCAGATCACGTCCGGCACCCCGTCCGACGCCCGAGCCCGTGCGTGCAGAAACCGTCGCTGGCGCAGGACGGGCAGCGCCCGGCGCAACTCGCCAAGCCGCTGCGCAAAACTCAGCAGCACCGGATCGGACTTCGACCAGTCGATCCATGATGTTTCGTTGTCCTGGGCATAGGCGTTGTTGTTGCCGCCTTGGCTGTGCCCGATCTCATCCCCCGTCAGCAACATCGGCACCCCCTGGGACAACATCAACGTCGCCAACAGGTTCCGCTTCCGCTGTGCGCGAGCCGCCAGTACCTTGGCGTCCTTGGTTGGCCCCTCCACCCCCATGTTGTCACTGTGGTTTTCATGGTGGCCGTCCCGATTGTCTTCGCCGTTCTGGAAGTTGCGCTTTATGGTGAAACTGACCAGATCCTCCAGCGTGAAACCGTCATGGCTGGTGATGAAGTTCACCGAAGACGTCGCAGCGCGTCCCGAATGGTCGAACCGCTCCGCACTGCCCAACAGCCGCGCCGCGAGGTCGCGGGTCAGCCCCGCATCTCCCTTCCAGAACCTGCGCACCCCATCGCGGAACTTGTCGTTCCATTCCAGGAACGGATGCGGATAGGCTCCAAGCTGATAACCCCCGGGTCCGATATCCCAAGGCTCCGCGATCAGCTTTACGCGGCTCAAGGTCGGATCTTGCCGGATCGCATCGAAGAAGCCGCCGTTCGGGTCGAATCCATGCACCTCGCGGCCCAGCACCGTGGCAAGGTCGAAGCGGAACCCGTCGACGTGGGTCATCTCCACCCAGTAGCGAAGGCTGTCCATCACCATACGCAACACCATCGGATGCGTCAGGTTCAGCGTGTTCCCAGTACCGGCATCATTCGCATAAGCCCGACCACCACCGCTTAGCCGGTAATAGCTGGCATTGTCGAACCCCCGGAAAGACAGGGTCGGCCCCCACTCGTCTCCCTCGGCTGTGTGGTTGTAGACCACGTCCAGGATCACCTCGATCCCCGCCGAGTGGAAGCGCCGGACCATGGTCTGGAACTCCCACAGGGCACCCTGGCTCATGTAGCGGGGTTCCGGAGCAAAGAAAGCCAGCGTATTGTAGCCCCAGTGGTTCCTCAGCCCCTTCGAGACCAGGAAGCGGTCGTCGATATAGGCCTGCACTGGCAAGAGCTCGATCGCCGTCACACCCAGCTTTGCCAGATGGTCAATCACACGGTCCGATGACAATCCCAGATAGGTGCCGCGCAAGCCCTTGTCGACACCGGGATGCAGCGCCGTCATCGACTTGACGTGGGCCTCATAGATCACAGTCTCGGCGCGCGGCGTCCGCGGGGACTGATCGCTGCCCCAAGTGAACGAAGGGTCGGTCACGACGGCTTTCGGCACCGCAAAGGCACTGTCGCGTGTGTCGAAGCTGAGGTCCCCGCGAGGGCTGCCGATCTTGTAGCCCATCAACGCATCGGACCATTTCAGCCGCCCTTCCATCGCGCGGGCGTAGGGGTCCAGAAGCAGCTTGTTGGGGTTGAACCGGTGCCCCTGCTCGGGCGCATAGGGACCGTGTACGCGAAAGCCGTAGACGGTGCCGACGGTCAGGCCGCCGACATGGATATGCCAGATGTCGCCATCGCGGTCGGTGATGGGCAGGCGGCACATCTCCTTGCGGCCATCGGGGGTGAAGAGGCACAGCTCGATCCGTTCGGCATGGGCCGAGAAGACCGCGAAGTTCACCCCGTCGCCGGTCAGGCTTGACCCCATCGGCCAGGGACGGCCGGGGCTGACTGCATGGCCTTGCAGCCGTGCGGGCAGCGATACGGCCTGCGGTGTCACGCGGTCAGCCTTTCGTAAAGGCTGGCATAGGCGGTGGCCGAGGTCTTCCAGCCCACCGGCTGCGCCATCGCATTGGCGCGCAGCTTGGCCCACTGCTTTGGCTGGCCGTGGATTTCGACAAGCTGCGCCAGCGCGCGCCCGAAGGCCAGCGCATCGACCGGATGGAAGGCCACTCCGGTCGCGGCCCCTGCAGCCAGCGTGGCAGGGGTCGCCCCGATCACGGTATCTGCAAGGCCACCAACCATGCTTACAACCGGCAAGGTGCCATACCGCAAGCCATACATCTGCGTCAGCCCGCAAGGCTCGAACCGCGACGGCACCAGGACGGCATCGGCCCCAGCAAACAGCCTGTGGCTCAATTTTTCGTCATACCCGATCTGCACCGCGACCCGCCCCGGGAAGCGCGCAGCAAGGTCGCGCATCGCGGTTTCCAGGTGCGGCTCACCCGAACCAAGGACGATCAACCCGCCACCGCCGACCACAAAGTCGGGGATCACCTGCGGCAGAAGGTCGATGCCCTTCTGATCGGTCAGCCGGCTGACGACAATGGCCAACGGACCCGGCACCTCCAGCCCGAATTCCTCGCACAGCTTCGAGCGGCAAGCGACCTTGCCCGTCAGCGCCTTCGGCCCGAAGGGCGGGTCTTCGGCCATCGGCGACCAGCTTTCGGTATCCACCCCGTTCAGGATGCCCGAGACGACGGCAGCGCGGTTGCTGATGACGCCCTGCAGCCCCATCCCGAACTCTTCCCGCATGATCTCGGCCGCGTAGCTTGGCGAAACCGTGGTGATCCAGTCCGCTGTCACCAGTCCGGCCTTCAGGGACGAGATGCCGCCGTAATACTCCAGTGCGTCCGCGTGGAACGCGTGGTCCGGCAGCCGGAGCACACCCAGCATGTGCCCCGGCGCCCAGCCCTGAAACGCAATGTTGTGGATTGTGATGACCGATTTGCAGCCGCCACTCCCGTGGTAGGCCAGATAGGCCGGAGCCAGCCCCGCCTGCCAATCATGCGCGTGCAGGACATCGGGCTTCCACCCCTCCAGCCCTTCCCGCGCGATCCGGGCCGCGACCCAGGACAGCGCCGCAAAACGGATGGCATTATCCGGGTGCTCTCCGGTCGGGCCGGAATAAGGCCCACCCTCCCGGTCATAAAGATGCGGCGCGTCCAGCAGCAGCACCGGCACGCCGGAATCGTCGCCCGCCAGAACCTTGCCCGGCCCGCCCCAAAGGTCAGGCTCCTCCCAGACCACCGGCCAGTCCCTGGCCCGCTCCCGCAGCACACGGTAAGCCGGCAGCAGCACCCGCATGTCCCAGCCAGTGCCCGCCAGCGCCCGAGGCAATGCCCCCACCACGTCAGCAAGCCCGCCAGTCTTCACCAGCGGGACGCATTCCGAGGCCACCGACAGAACCCGTCCGCCCATTCGCCTTGCCTTTCCGTAACTTCCCGCCCGGAGTTAAACCACGCTCCGGGCAAGGTCCAGTCCTTCAGCCAAGCGCCTTTGCGCGCGCGTCCAGCATGTCCTGGGTGATCAGCACGATCCCGCCTTCCGAGCGGCGGAACCACTTGCCATCTTCGTCGCTGTCCTCGCCCACAACCAATCCTTCGGGGATGATGACCCCCCGGTCGATCACACAGTTCTTCAACTGCGCCTTGCGGGCCACACAGACCTGGGGCAGCGCCACGACATACTCCAGGCTGGAGTAGCTGTGCGTCCGAACCCCGGTGAAAAGCAGGCTGTTTGACACATGCGACCCCGACACGATGCAATCCCCGCTGACCAGCGACGACACCGCCGACCCCCTCCGCCCATCCTCGTCATGGATGAACTTCGCCGGCGGCAGGATCTCGGCATAGGTCCAGATCGGCCACGAGCTGTCATAGATGTCCAGCTTCGGGGTGAAATCCGTCAGGTCGATATTGGCCTGCCAGAACGCGTCGATCGTCCCCACGTCGCGCCAGTAGGGTTCCGTCTCCAGCCCGCTCGTGACGCAGCTGTCCGAGAACTTGTGCGCCACGGCCTTGCCGTTCTTTACGATGCTCGGGATCAGGTCGAAGCCGAAATCATGGCTGGAATTGTCGTCCTGCATGTCCTGCAACAGAAGGTCGCGCAAGAAGGTCCAGTCGAATACATAGATCCCCATCGACGCCAGCGCATGATCCGGATCGCCCGGAATCGCGGGGGGGTCCTTCGGTTTTTCCAGAAAATCGGTGATCCGCATCGTGTCATCGACATGCATCACGCCAAAGGCCGTCGCCTCCATCCGCGGTACGGTCAGGCAGCCGATGGTCACGTCCGCCGCCTGCTCGACATGCTGGCGCAGCATGACCTCGTAATCCATCTTGTAGATGTGATCACCCGCCAGCACGATCACATACTTGATGCCGTAGCTGTCGATGATGTCGATGTTCTGCGCGATGGCATCCGCCGTGCCGCGATACCAGTTCACCTCGTCCATCCGCTGGGAAGCCGGAAGAATATCCAGGTATTCGTTACGCTCGGCCCGAAAGAAGCCCCAGCCGCGCTGGACGTGCCGGATGAGGGAGTGCGCCTTGTACTGCGTCGCTATCGCCATCTTCCGGATGCCCGAGTTCAGCGCGTTCGACAGTGCAAAGTCGATGATCCGGGTCTTGCCGCCGAAGTAGACCGCCGGTTTCGCGCGCCGGTCGGTCAGCTCCTTCAAGCGACTGCCGCGCCCCCCTGCCAGGACGAACGCCATGGCCTGGCTCGACAGGCGCTGGTTCGGTCTTGCCTTCATCACTCTTCCCTCCCCAAAGCGGTTCAACCCGCCAAATTCAATCCTGTTGCAGATAGATTGCCGACAGCGGCGGCAACGTGACAAGCGCCGATTGCACCTGGCCTTGCCACGGCGTCTTTTCCGTGGTCACCCCTCCCAGATTGCCACGGTTGCCCCCGCCGTAAGCCTCGGCGTCGGTGTTCAGGATCTCATGCCATTTGCCCGCAGTCGGCAGACCCAACCGATAGGTGCGCTCTATCGGGGTCATGTTGACCACCGTCACGACGTGCCAGTCGCCATCGTTCCCCCTGCGAACCCAGGCGAAAACGCCTGCGTCGGCGTCGTTGCCCTCGATCCATTCAAAGCCTTCCGGCCGGGTGTCGTTGACATGCAGGGCCCGGGTGCTGCGGTAGACGCGGTTCAGGTCGCGGACAAGGCGCTGCATGCCCCTATGCTCCGCAATATCAAGCTGATGCCAGTCAAGGCTCTGGTTGTGGTTCCATTCCGCGCCTTGGGCAAACTCTTGTCCCATGAACAGCAGTTTCTTGCCCGGATGCGCCCACATGAACCCGTAATAGGCCCGCAGGTTGGCGAATTTCTCCCACGCAGTGCCCGGCATCTTCGACAGCATCGACCCTTTGCCGTGCACCACTTCGTCATGAGAAATCGGCAGGATGTAGTTTTCGGACCAGGCGTAGACCATGCCGAAGGTCATCTGGTGGTGATGATACTTCCGGTACAGCGGGTCCTTCTGCATGTAGGAAAGGGTGTCGTTCATCCACCCCATGTTCCACTTGAACCCAAACCCCAGACCGCCGTGGTTGACGGGGCGCGACACGCCGGGAAAAGCCGTGCTTTCCTCGGCCGCCGTCATGATTCCCGGCACCTCGCCATAGGCCGCGATGTTCATCCGCTGCAACAGCGCGATGGCCTCGTAGTTCTCGCGCCCGCCGTCCTTGTTGGGCAGCCACTGGCCCGCCTCGCGGCTGT
>JANOCQ010000248.1:0-1628 GCA_031412255.1 Paracoccaceae bacterium
AAGCGTGATCTGCTGATTGCGGGCGGTCTGAGCCTGCCGATCTTCCTTATGGAAATGGGCGGGCACCTGATTCCGGCCTTGCACCATTGGCTGGCGATGACGATCGGGCAGACGCCACTCTACATCTTCTACTTCGTGCTCGCGACCATCGTGCAATTCGGGCCCGGGCTTCGGTTCTACAAGAAGGGCCTGCCCGCACTTGCGCGCCTTGCGCCCGACATGAACTCGCTGGTCGTTCTCGGCTCCTCGGCGGCCTGGGCGTATTCGGTCGTCGCGACATTCGCGCCCGGCTTGCTGCCGCAGGGCACGGCGAATGTCTACTTCGAGGCGTCCGCAGTGATCGTGACGTTGATCCTGCTCGGACGGTTCCTGGAAGCCAAGGCAAAGGGCCGCACCTCCGAGGCTATCGGCCGTCTGATGGGTCTTCAGGCAAAGACTGCGCGCGTCCTGCAGGGTGCCGAGTTCCTGGAAGTTGCGCTGGAAGCCGTGCAACCTGGCGATGTGCTGCAGGTGCGTCCCGGCGACCGCATTCCAGTTGACGGAGCTGTCCTGACCGGGTCGTCCTATGTCGACGAGGCGATGATCACGGGCGAACCAGTACCGGTGGCAAAGTCGGAAGGCTCGAACGTTACCGGGGGGACGATCAACAAGACGGGCTCTTTCACGTACCGGGCCGAAAAGGTTGGCGCGGACATGATGCTGTCGCAGATCATCCGCATGGTCGAAAGCGCGCAAGGCGCGAAGCTGCCCATCCAGGCGCTGGTCGACAAGGTGACCGCATTGTTCGTTCCTGCCGTAATGCTGGCTGCGGCTCTGACCTTTGGCGTGTGGTTTGTCTGGGGACCGGAGCCGGCGATCAGCTTTGCGCTGGTCAATGCGGTCGCCGTCCTGATCATCGCTTGCCCCTGTGCCATGGGGCTGGCCACGCCCACTTCAATCATGGTCGGCACCGGGCGGGCGGCAGAGCTTGGGGTCCTGTTCCGCAATGGAGAGGCCTTGCAAAGCCTGACGTCCGTCGCTGTCGTTGCGCTGGACAAGACCGGCACCCTGACCGAAGGGCGCCCGTTGCTGACCGATCTTGTGGTCTCGGCCGGGTTCACCCGGTCAGGTATTCTGGCGCTGGTTGCTGCAGCGGAATCCTCGTCCGAGCATCCCGTGGCATCTGCAATTGTCGAAGCGGCGCGGTCTGAAGGTCTGGGCATTCCAGAATCAAGCGCTTTCGAAGCCATCCCCGGCTACGGAATCCGGGCGACGGTCAATGACCGGCGCATCGAAGTCGGAGCCGACCGCTTCATGGAAAGCCTTGGTCTGGACATAGCGCAGTTTGCCGAAAAGGCCGCGGATCTTGGTTCCAAGGCGCGCACGCCGCTTTATGTTGCGGTCGAAGGCCAATTGGCCGCGCTGATCGCCGTGGCCGATCCGATCAAGGCGTCAACGCCATCGGCGATTGCCGCGCTGCATCGTCTGGGAGTAAAGGTCGCCATGGTCACCGGCGACAACCGGCGCACTGCTGAAGCCATCGCCGCCGAGTTGGGCATCGACGAAGTGGTGGCAGAGGTGTTGCCGGAGGGCAAGGTCGCGGCCATCAAGGCGCTGCGCAGCGGCGGTCGTTCCGTCGCCTTCGTCGG
>JANOCQ010000249.1:0-23553 GCA_031412255.1 Paracoccaceae bacterium
TGGCTGAAGCTTTGCTTCACCTGTCCGGAACGGGGGGCGCCCCCAAGGCCAAGAGGTTTCTTGCCGTCAGTATCGCTCATGCGTTCTTCGTATCCTTCATGGCGGTCTCGCCGCCGTCATCCCCACCGGCCTGCCCACGCAGTCCAGCGAGTTTTGCCGCTTCCTCTACAACACGGGACCTGAGTCCACCAGCGGCAAGCGCGGCGTGTATCGCACGTTCGCGTCCGAATGCCAAACCGATTTCCCCAGCCGACAAACAGCCGATGAAGCCCTTTTCGCCTTCCGGCGCGTGCAGCTTCGTCTTGCCCCGTTCCGACCCGTCACTGGCCTGGATCAGCGTCACCGCCGAGCCCTTCATCAGCCAGTCCTTCACCTTCTCGTAGCCGGTGACAGCGCCACCCGCCTTGCGTGCCATCGACAGCATGTCGATGGTCCGTTGCAACACCAGCGCTTCGACCAGATCGGCCAGCCCGTCGGGCACTTTGACCGGCTGGCGGGCCGCGCGGGTGAATAGGTTCTTCTTTATCGCCTTGTCGATCGCCGTCCGATCCGCCGAGACATAGATGCCGCGTCCGGGAAGCTTTCCCATGATATCCGGGACGATCTGACCATCAGGGCCCAGGCAAAAGCGGATCAGACCCACTTTCGGCTGACTTTCCCCGGTCGCAATGCACTTGCGTTCGGGATCGTCTCTGTCTTTCTCTCGGCCGCCGCGCGTCAACGCCAGGGTTTCCGAGGTCTGCGATCAGACCTCGGCCTCCTCGTCTTCGGCAACATCTGCCTCGGGTTGCGCCAGTTCCGTCGGGTCGACCCAGCCCAGCATGACGCGTGCTGTCATGATCAGGGTCTGCGCTTCCTCAAGCGACATCTCGAACTTTTCGAGAACCCCTTCGTCCTTCTTGCGTTGGCCATTTTCGGTCGTCCAGCCGCCGGCCAGTTCCCAGTCGGCGCAGGTGGCGAAGTCTTCCAGCGTCTTGATGCCGTCGTTCGCCAGCGCTTCCAGCATCTGGGGCGTCAGGCCTTCAAAGTTCACCAGGCTGTCTTCCACACCCAGAGCGCGGGCGTTTTCCATCGCCTTGGCGTTGGCCGCTTCCAGGTAGTCGCGGGCACGGGCCTGCAACTCGCCTGCGGTCCCCTCGTCGAAGCCGTCGATGGACAAGAGTTCGTCCAGCTCCACGTAGGCGACTTCTTCCAGGTTGGTGAACCCTTCCGAAACCAGCAGCTGGGCCATCATTTCGTCAACGTCGAGCGAATCCATGAACAGCTTGGTGCGTTCGGCGAATTCGGCCTGACGGCGCTGCGATTCTTCGGCCTCGGTCAGGATGTCGATGTCGAGACCCGTCAGCTGGCTGGCAAGGCGGACGTTTTGGCCACGGCGACCGATGGCCAGCGAGAGTTGCTCATCCGGCACAACGACTTCGATCTTGCCGGCTTCTTCGTCGAAGACGACCTTCGAGACTTCGGCGGGCTGCAGCGCGTTCACCAGGAAGGTGGCTGTGTCCTGATTCCACGGGATGATGTCGATCTTTTCGCCCTGCAGTTCGTTCACGACTGCCTGCACGCGCGAACCGCGCATGCCGACGCAGGCACCGACGGGGTCGATGGAGTTGTCATAGCTGATGACGGCGATCTTGGCGCGCGAACCTGGGTCACGGGCGACGGCCTTGATCTCGATGATGCCATCATAGATTTCCGGCACTTCCATCTTGAAGAGCTCGGCCATGAACTGCGGGTCGGTGCGCGACAGAAAGACCTGCGGGCCGCGCGGTTCGCGGCGGACGTCCTTGATGAAGCAACGGATCCGGTCGCCGATGCGGTAGGCTTCGCGGCCGATCTTTTCGTTCCGGCGCAGGATGCCTTCGCCACGACCGATATCGACGATGACGTTGCCGTATTCCTCGCGCTTGACGGCGCCGTTGATGATCGTGCCCTTGCGGTCCTTGAATTCCTCGAACTGGCGATCACGCTCGGCTTCACGGACCTTCTGCAGGATGACCTGCTTGGCGGATTGCGCGGCGATGCGGCCAAGGTCGACGGGCGGAACATCGTCTGCAATCTCTTCGCCCATCTCGGCGCCCGGCTTGATGGTCTGTGCCTGCTTCAGCGTGACTTGGGCGTGGTGATTCTCGACCGCGTCATCTTCCACGACAGTGCGGACGCGGGTAAAGGAGGCGCGGCCGGTCTTGCGGTCGATCTTGACCCGGATGTCCATTTCCGCGCCGTAGCGGGACTTGGCGGCGCGGGCGAGGCTGTCCTCCATGGCCTGGATCACCAGTTCCGGGTCGATCATCTTTTCACGGGCAACAGCCTCTGCGGTCTGCAGAAGCTCAAGCTGGTTGGCGGAGGTGATTGCCATGGGTCGCTCTCCCTAGTGTTTTGTCTCGGGGGCAGGCTCGTCGTCCTCGTCCCCATCAATTTCTTCGATCTCGTCGAACTGGCCATCGGTGGGCTCGGCCACTTTCCTTTGACGCAGCATTTCGGCAATCAGCTCGTCTGTCAGGATCAGCTTGGCGTCGGAAAGCCAGTCGAACTTGAGCCCGACGGTCACTTCCTGATCGCCCTCGTCCAGCGTGATCAGAACTTCGTCGCCTTCGATCCCGGCCAGGCCACCCTTGAAGCGGCGGCGGCCGTCGACCAATTCCGTCGTCTCGATCCGGGCCTCCCAGCCCTTCCAGACGTCGAAGTCCTTTAGTCGGGTCAGCGGCCGGTCGATCCCGGGAGAGGAGACTTCGAGGACATAGTTGTCTTCCAGTGGGTCTTCGACGTCCAGCACGGCAGAGACGGCGGTCGAGATGTCGCCGCATTCATCGACCCCGATACCGCCATCGGGGCGGTCGGCCATGATCTGCAACACCCGGGTCTTGCCGCCCATCAGACGCAAACGGATCAGCTCGAACCCAAGGCCTTCGATCACCGGCCCGACGATGTCGGCCAGGCGGCGGTCGATGGCAGTTTTCGCGATCAGATCGGACATTCAGGTTCCAGAAATAAAAAAACGGACCCAGCGGCCCGCCCGTGACATTCGGTAGCTTCAGGTTTGGACCCAGAAGCAGCTGTTGGAGGGCATATAGGATGCTGGGCTCGAGTCTGCAAGTGAAACCTGCCGGGTCGAAACGGCTGGTCGCGGGAACCCAACGTCGCCCATGGGGTTTCCTGTGATTGAAGGGGTCGGCACAAGCTGCGATAGTTCAAGCAGGTGTCGGCGAAAGGGGAAGACGGGATGGGCTTCGGGCCTGAGGGGAAGCGATTGCGGGGGATTGCCGCAGCGGTCGTTCTGCTGACGGCTTCACCGTCCCAAGCGCTGGACCGGCTGGATATCGTCGTTGCTGGCGGTTCGAATGACCTTACCGAAGCTGCAAAGGATGCCTCGCAGGTGCGCGCGTTGCAGGTTCAGGGCCAGACCGCCCCTCAGGACCTGCTGGCGGCAGCCCGTTCGGACTATGCCCGAATTCTTGGCGCGATGTATGCCAAGGGACATTACTCGGTTGCGATCCGCATTCGCATCGACGGACGAGAAGCCGCGGCGATCCCTGCCCTCGAAGATCCGACCGCGATATCCGCGATCCGGATTGACGTTGATCCAGGTGACCCCTTCCGGTTCGGAGTGGCACGGGTTGCTCCTCTGGCTCCCGAAACCGAGTTACCGGAGGAGTTCCGCGCCGGAGCGGTCGCGGAAAGTGGTGCCGTGGCGTCGGCTGTCGACGTGGCGATCAAAGCCTGGCGCGAGACGGGTCACGCCAAGGCGTTCGTTTCACGCGAGGATGTGGTGGCTGACCACGCGGCGCGCCAGATCCAGGCGGATATCGCTGTCGCTCCGGGACCGAAACTGCGCTTTGGCCGGTTGGAGATCACCGGCGAGGAGCGAATGCGCGAACGGCGCATTCGCAAGATCGCAGGCTTACCCGAGGGCGAGACCTTCAGCGAGACCGAGCTGCGCCGTGCCGAAACGCGGTTGCGGCGAACCGGCATCTTCGCTTCTGTCGCGCTGGTTGAGGACGATCAGGTCACGTCGCCAGACCTTCTGGGCATTACCGCAACGGTGGTGGAGCAGAAACCGCGCCGCTATTCCTTTGGGGCCGAGATCGCCAGTCTGGACGGGGTGTCGCTGTCGGCCTCGTGGCTGCATCGCAACCTGCTGGGCGGCGGCGAAAGGCTGGGCGTTTCGGCGGACATCACCAACATCGGATCGGGTGAAAGCGGGATCGACTATGGGCTGGAGGTCACGCTGGACCGTCCGGCGACCCTGACCCCCGATACGACAGCAGGCCTGGTCCTTGGCTACTCGCATCAGGACGAGATTGATTATTCGTTGGACGCTGTAACCTTCGGTCTGAAGTTCAACCACATCTTTTCCGAAACGCTGACTGCGCGTGTCGGACTGACCTACGACTATCTGGACGGTAGCGATCCGGGGGGGGACTTCACCTTCCGCAATCTGTCGCTGCCACTGGGCGTGACGTGGGACAAGCGGGACGTAGCGAACGACCCGACCAAGGGCTTCTACCTTGATGCCGAGGCCAAACCCTTTGCGGGTTTCGGCACTACAGGATCAGGGTTGCGGGCAACGATGGACGGACGCGCCTATCGCAGTCTTGGCGAGCCTGGCCGCTTTGTCGCGGCCGCACGAGTCCAGGCGGGCGCGGTTCTGGGTTCTGGCCTGCTGGAAACGCCGCGGGATGAGCTGTTCTTTTCCGGCGGCGGTGGCACCGTGCGCGGTCAACCGTACCGGTCGCTGGGGATCAATGTCACGCGCGGCTTTGGTCCGGAGTTCCTGATTGGCGGCAAGTATTTCCTGGCCGGATCGCTGGAGTTGCGTGCCAAGGTCAGCGACAGGATCGGCGTGGTCGGATTTGTCGACTGGGGCAGCATCGGCCTGGACGGGTTCACCGGCGGGTTGGGCGATTCGCATGCCGGGGCGGGTCTGGGTCTGCGTTATGATACCGGGCTGGGACCCATCCGTTTCGACGTCGCCACTCCGGTCAGCGGCACGACGGGCGACGGCGTGCAGATCTACGTCGGTCTGGGGCAGTCGTTTTGATGCGGCGGGTTCTTCTGATCGGTTGCCTTCTTGCTGCTCCCGCCTTGGCGCAGGAGGACGACCGCGACTATCTGACGGCTTTTCTGGAGGACACTTTGTCCGACGCTGGCCGCCAAGTGACGGTGACAGGCTTTGCCGGAGCATTGTCATCGCGCGCGACAATCCAGCAGTTGACCATCGCGGATCAAGACGGCGTCTGGATCACGCTGAACGGCGTGGTGCTGGACTGGAGCCGTTCGGCCCTTTTCTCGGGCGAATTGAACGTATCCGAGTTGACCGCCGATGAAATCATCGTCGCCCGACTGCCCACGACCGACGACGGCATACCCGAGACCGAGGCGTCGGGGTTCACCCTGCCGGAGCTGCCGGTGTCGGTCAGTGTCGACCGGGTTGCGGCCGGGCGGATCGAGCTTGCCGAGGGCGTGCTGGGCCAGCAGGTGACCGGAACGCTGGACGCCTCGGCGCAATTGGCGGGCGGCGAGGGGACTGCAAAGCTGGACCTGATCCGGCTAGGCGATGGTCCGCAGGGCGAGATCACGCTGGACGCCGCCTATTCGAACGCGACCGGTGTGCTTCGGCTGGACTTGGTGGCCGAAGAGGACGCCGAAGGTATCGTAGTGAATCTGCTCGATGTTCCCGGCAAGCCATCCGCCTCGCTGCGGGTTCAGGGCGAGGGGCTGATCGACGATTTTCTGGCGAACGTCGTCCTGGCGACCGACGGGGCAGAACGCGTGGAGGGCACAGTACAGCTGCAGGCAGCTGAGCCGTCCGGCTACCGGCTGCTGGCGGACCTGTCCGGCGACCTTGCGCCCGTGCTTGCACCGGATCAGGTGGAGTTCTTCGGCACCGAAGTCGCCTTGAAGCTGGACGCTGTACGAACCAACGCCGGAAGAACCACCGTCAACAGATTTGACCTGACCGCTCGGTCACTGACTTTGGCCGGCACCGCCGAGATTGCGGCGGACGGCTTGCCAGAGTGGTTCGATGTGACGGGAATCCTCGCCGCGCCGGATGGCGAGCCGGTCGCGGTGCCCTTTGCTGCGGACACCGAGATTGCCCGGGCTGAATTCCACCTCAAGACCGAAGCCGGTGGCGAGGGTTGGTCGGGCGAAGTCCTCCTGCAGGGATTGGACCGGCCCGACCTGAAACTGGCCCGCGCCGAACTTGCCGGGTCTGGTCGGATCGGACGCACGGCGGCTGGAAACAGTTTCGGCGGGACGCTGACCCTGACCGCTGCGGGTATCCAGCCAGCGGATGCGGCGCTTTCTCGCGCGCTGGGAACCGAGATCGAAGGGTCGCTCCGGATGTTCAGCGAGGCAGGTGCGCTGCAGCTGTCGGATATCAGGCTGGAGGGAGCGGGGCTGACGGGAACGGGTGCAGTGCGGGTCGAGGGGCTGGATGAAGCCTTTCTGGGCACCGGCAAACTGACCATACGTGCCGACGACTTTGCCCGTTTCTCTGGCTTGGCAGGGCGATCGCTCGGCGGATCGGGGACGCTGGTGGCAACCGGTTCGGCCAGCCGGTTGTCGGGGTTCTTCGATCTGGACCTTGCATTCGATGGCACGGGATTGCAGCTGGAGGTGCCGCAGCTTGACCGACTGCTGTCGGGGCGCTCAACACTGGTCGCCTCGGTTCGCCGGGATGAGGGTGGGACGGTCCTGCGCGATCTGCAACTGGCGGCGGGCGGGCTGCGTGCAACAGCGGACGGCACGCTGGCGTCGGAGGGGTGGAGCCTTTCGGCATCGGCACAGCTGGATGATCTGTCTGCGCTGGACCCCCGCTATGGGGGCGGCCTGGCACTGGAAGGAAGCTTCACTGGCCTGCCTGAGGATGGGCGACTGCAACTTTCCGGCACCGGGCGGTCGCTGCGTCTGGGCAGTCCGCAGGTCGACCGGCTTCTGGCAGGAGAAAGCCGGCTGGACCTGGACCTTGGCCTCAAGGATGGCGTCCTGCAGGTCCGCTCGGCCAAGCTTGCGAATCCCCAGCTGTCGGCCGCGGCCCAAGGCGAGATCGCCGGAGACAACCGCCGCATCGACCTGGAAGCGAGACTGGCGAACCTGGGTCTGTTCGTCCCGGAACTTGACGGCCCGCTCACATTTTCCGGCAAAGCAACCCAGGACGCATCTGGTTATTCCGTGGACCTGACTGGCGCCGGCCCGGGCCAGATCCGTGCGTCGGTGGCAGGGCGGATTGCGAACAGCTTCGGCTCGGCGGATCTGGCGATAAAGGGGTCGGGGTCGGCGGGACTGGCGAACCTGTTCATCGCGCCGCGATCAGCTTCGGGGGATATCGGTTACGACCTGCGTCTGCAGGGACCGCTCGCGCTCGCCTCGCTGACCGGGCGCATGACACTGACGAACGGCCGCATCGCAGACCCCAATCTGGGCTTGTCGCTTCAGGGCGTCGAGGCGATAGGCACTCTGCAGGGCGGTTCTCTGCGCGTGCAGGCAACCTCGGGGCTATCGTCGGGTGGCAGACTCCGGGTGGACGGGCCGATCCAATTGAGTGGCGAACGCAATGCCGACCTGTCGCTGACACTGGAATCGCTGCGCCTGTATGACCCCGAACTTTACGACACGCGCGTCACCGGCAGCCTGACATTTCGCGGGCCGCTTCTAGGTGGGGCGCTGTTGTCAGGCACCTTGCAGCTCTCGGAAACCGAGGTCCGGGTTCCGGCATCCGGCTTCAGCTCGGCCGCCGCTCTTCTGGACATCACACATAACAGGGAGCCGGCGTCGGTCCGTGAAACCCGACGGAAAGCCGGGCTTCTGGGAGAACGCGGCGGCCCGGGCAGCCGCGCGCAGGCGCGGCCTGTCGCGCTGGACGTCACGATCTCGGCCCCTGCGCAGGTCTTCATCCGTGGTCGCGGCATCGATGCGGAACTGGGGGGTGAGTTGCGCCTTCTGGGCACAACCGAGGACGTGCGACCGTCTGGCAGCTTCCGGCTGATTCGGGGACGTCTGGACATTCTCGGCCGTCGGCTGGTTCTGTCCCGTGCCGACCTGGCTCTGGTAGGCAGCCTCATCCCGCAGATCGACGTTGCTGCCAGCACCGAAAGTGACGGGATCGTCAGTACGGTGACAGTGCAGGGACCAGCCAATGACCCGGTGGTCAGCTTTGGCTCATCCCCCGACCTTCCGCAGGAAGAGGTGCTGGCGCAGCTTCTTTTCGGTCGCGGGCTGGACAAGATTTCAGCGCTTCAGGCGGCGCAGCTGGCGAATGCGGTGGCGGTGCTGGCGGGCAGGGGCGGCGAAGGCTTGGTGGGCAACCTGCGGCGCAACTTCGGACTGGACGATCTGGACGTGACCACGTCCGAGGACGGATCAGCGGCGCTGAAGGCGGGGAAGTACTTGTCCGAGAACATCTATACCGAGGTGGAGATTGATCAGGACGGCAAAAGTCAGATCAATCTCAACCTCGATCTGCGCGAGGGCGTCACTGTCAAAGGCCGCGTGGGCGCGGATGGCGATACCGGGATCGGGGTCTTTCTGGAGAAGGATTACTGAGCCTTCAGTCAGGCTCTTCCTCGGGGCCGCACATCACGATGCACAGAACCAGAGGCACCATCAGCCAAGGCAGAAGCCCCTTGCTTGAGACAGAGCCTTCCTCGACAACGACGTCCGGTTCTTCCACCACCACGACTGGACCACCGGCGTGGACCGGCCCTGCGACGAGTGCCAGCGAAAGCGCGATTGCGACCAAGGGTTTCATCGGCTCTCCTTTCCGCGGTGTCATCCCAATCTAGGTGAACTCCGCCGGGTCGACTTAGGTTCTCCGGCCTATCGGTAAAGATTACCTTAAACTGCGCGCAAAATGCAGCAGTTTTATGTGATCGCCGGCTCAGGTGGGTGAAAGCGGGGCAGATGCCTAGTCGATCACGCGGGCGAAGTCGATGAAGCCAATGCCCGCGCTTACCCATTGCCGCGACTGCCGAATCATGGAGCCCTCGATCCAGAATTCGTTGGTCAGCTTGCCCCCACCGGTGCTGCGGGCACAGGTCTCGGTCACATGGATCGTGGCATGGGCCCGCCCCAGGACATCAATGTTCTCGGGGCCAACGACGCTGGTGGCACAGTCATATGTCCGACGCGTGCCCTGGTCGTCACCACCAAGGAAGAAATAGACCCGTTGGTAGCGCGCTCCAGCCTGCATAAGCTGACTTACCGAAGGGGCCTGGGCTGACATCAAGTCAGCGCCAAGTCCGCGGGTCTGGATCAACACGCCGTCACGCTGCGTGAATGTCGCGCCATCCGGGGTGGCCCAGGTCAGCACGCCGCCCTTGGCATCACTGACCATGAGGAATCCAGTCTGGCCCAGCGCCTTGGAGGACACCAACAGCACGGGCTTTCCGGCCTGGGCCAGCTCGGCGCGAAGCTCTTCTGGTGATGCCGCCTTGGTGGCGGGGGCAGTCCCGGCCTTCTGCCCCTTCATCTTGCTGACGCTTGTCTTTGCCGCCGCACCGACTGCCGCCAGCACCGGATTGGGCGCACGGTCGTTGCCGCATGCCCCGACCAAAGCCAGAGCAACCAGCCCCGCAATCAAGCTTTTAGGCAACGTCACCGCCAGACCCTTCCCCAATCGGGGTCAAGCCCGTCGGTGTGATATTCGCGGATCGACTGGTACAGCCGGTCATCCACGTTCAGACGCGCGCCGCCGTCCCCGCCACTTGGACGGAAATTCAAATCAAAGCCGCGCCGCGTGTCGGTCCCCAAAGCCCAATTGAACGGGATGGTGATCCGAACACCCTTGTCGAAACCGCCCTCGCCGAATTCTTCCGCACTTGCATCAGTGACGGTCGCAAAGGCACCGACACGCCAGCCATTGGCAAAGACCCGGTCGACCGAGACGGTGGCACCGACATCGCCGGCCAGGTATTTGCCCACATCCAGCTGGCCCAGGTAGCCGTTGCCGAAATCATAGTAGGCCGAAACATAGCCCGTCATGATATCGTAGTCGTATTCGTCGAAGCCCAGACCACCGTCCGTATCGCGCTGCTTGGTGTAGTTCAGCTCGGCCCCAAGGGCGAGTTGGCTGTCCACAGGCTTCCAAAGAAGTTCGCCCGAAACCCCTGCGTGCATCCGTTCCAGGTAACCGACCGACACCCGCGAATAAAGATTTTCGCCGGGGCGGGCGAACCAGGCCAAGGTCAACCGCTCCAACGCGGGGTCGCCGAATTCGGTGTAACGAGATCCGTCGGTGCGGACATGCGGCAGCACCGAGCTTGACGTGGACAGATCGCGATTGCTGGCGAGTTCCTTGTAGATCGAGCCAGAAAGCACCCAGCCCGGCGCAATGTCGTAGGTCGAGGAGAGCCGAAGGCCGACGTCGCCTTCCATGGGTTCGGACAGACGCACGACGGGGCGCAGGCTCCATCGGAACTTCGGATAAAGCTCCTCATCGCCAAGGGACCATGCAGGGGCAGGTCCGGCGTCCGTGACCGTGACGCGCTCACGCAGTAGGGTTGCATTGTCCGCAGTGTATTCCAGCGCTTCCAGGTCGCTGCGGCGGATTGTAACCTTGGACGCGCCGATACCGTTCACCACGGGAACGATCTCGAACACCTCGACCGAAGCCGGCATGACGTGGCTCAAGGCCCGTGCAGTGCGGCCGACGGCCTGCGAGCCTGCATCGATCCGGCCATTGCGGATGCGGACCTGCACAGTGTCCGCAGTATAGGCCAGGTTCTCGATGGCGATCCCGTCGGCCGCCAGCCGCTTGGCGAGGTTCTGCCGCAGGATCGGCCCTGCCTCGGGCTGAGTGACCCAGCCGCCGTCATAGGCCTCGGGGTCGGCGCCACGCGCTGGCCGCGCCTTGACCGGGACCGGAGCCTTGCCGACGATCCCGCCGGTGGCCCGGCTTTTGGGGTCCAGGATGATATGGAAGGCCAGCGCGAATTCCGAGCCGTACAGCGAATAGGCCCCGAAGCGCATGTAGGGACTGCGCTGGTATTCGACGCCGAAGTTGAACGGGCTGTCACGCTCGATCAGTCCGCGCTCGGCATCTTCCAGCACATAGGCGTCGGAGGAGTATTCAGCCTTCAACGTCCAATTGTCGTTGACCTTGTATTCGACACCCGCGAAGGGCGCCGCCTCACCCCGGAACCACTGGTCGGCGTTGGGCGTGCCGGTGGGGTCGACCGGGGGGCGGCTGCCGAAGGGAGAGCCGATGCCGCCATCCGTTCCCAAACGCCCCCAACCCAGACCGGCCGTCACCTTGACCTTGTCCCCAAAGGTTTTTGTCGCGGCGACGTATTCCGAAGCGAACAACCCCTGGGCCGTCAGGTCCTGCAATCCGATTGTCAGTGCCGGGGTAATCCTGCCCTCTTTCAGAACCTGATACCGCAGGTCGATGCTGCGGTCGCTCTCCTCGCTGTCGCCGGGAATCAATGCGTCCCAGTCGCGCCAGGTCTGGAAACGGAACGACCCCGACAGGCGTTCGCTGAACTGAAAGCTGATCGTCGATCGCGTGATCTGCCCGATCAACGAGGTCGAGAAGGAAAATGTCGCGTCCTTCTGCGCCTCCCCGGAGGGCATGTCGATCAGGCCCGTCGCGCCGTTCAGGTTCAACGTGCCCGACATTTCCGCCAGGGCCGGAACACTGACCAGCGCGGTGCCAAGGGCAAGCAATGCAAGAAGACGAGAGGATGACTGCATGATGACCGGGTCCAGGATGTAGGCACAATCTATGCGAAGTTAACGTGGGTAGGGCAAGGGCGAACCTGGCTTAAGCCAACCGAAATGGATGGTTATGGCTTTTGCGCCATGCGCCCCGGGTCAGCCCTCCTCAAGCTTGATCCGCAGTTCGCGCAGCACGGGCAGCAATGCCCGGACGCGGTCCGCGCCGACAGCCTGCACGACCTCGGCAATCAGCGGCACGACGCTGGCCAAGGCCGACTGCCGCGCAGAACGTCCCGCGGGACTGATCGCCACGAACTTCTGCCGCGCGTCCTCCCAGTCCGGGCGGATGTGGACGTGACCCGCCCATTCCAGCTTGGTCAACGTATTGGTCATCGCCCCCCGCGTCACGTGGAACGACTTGGCCAGTTGGGCCGGTGTCCGTTCATCATTGATCCGCGCAAGATGATTGAGCACAGAAAAATGCGACAGCTCCATTCCCTTGGGCAGAACCTTCGAAATGCGGTTGCGCGCCAGCTGGTCGGCCATGAACAGCTCGCCAAAGAGAGCAACCGCGATGTCATCCGCCTTTTCGCCGCTCATGGCCCGTCAAAGCCCCGATCATGGCTTAGCGAAGGCACTCTGCCGCGCGCGTGGTCAACCTCGGCGAGGTCCAGGTCGACCAGCGTGACCCCCGGTTCCGTGCCCGCGTCCGCCAGGATTTCGCCCCAGGGCGCGATGGCCAGCGAATGACCGTGGGTCCTGCGGCCTTTGCCGTTGGTTTCGGGATGGAAGCCCGTCTGCGCCGGGGCGAGGACGAAGCAGGCCGTCTCGATCGCCCGGGCACGAAGCAGGGTTTCCCAATGGGCAGCACCGGTGATGTGGTTGAAGGCCGCCGGCACCGTGATCACCTGCGCCCCGCCTTGCGCCAGCCGCCGATACAGCGCCGGGAAGCGGACGTCGTAGCACACCGTCATCCCGATTTTGACTTGCGGAGTTTCTGCTACGACGGCCTTGAGGCCGGGACGGTAGCCGTCGCTTTCCCGATAGATCTCGGTTGGCGAGACATTGACGTCGAACATGTGGATCTTGTCGTAACGCGCTGCCACGCTGCCATCTGGTGTGATCAGGAAGCTGCGGTTCGCAAAGCGCCCGTCGGAGTCATGGGTCAGCATGCCTAGTGAGCCGATCAGCAGCCATATCCCCGCCGCTTTGGCCTCGGCTCTCAACGCCGCCAGCGTCCCGTCGTCTTCCTCATGCCGAAAGACGCTGCGCTGATGGGCGCGGCTGGAGGACAGACCATTCGTCAGTTCCGGCGTCAGCACGAAGTCCGCGCCGCCGGCCGCCGCCTCCCTGACGTATTCCACCGTCACCGGAAGGTTCGTCGCCGGATCATCACAGACGGTCAGTTGAACCAGACCGACGCGCATCAACTGGCCAGCATCGGGTCAAGCTTGCCCGCGTGGTCCAGCGCGTGCAGGTCATCCGATCCGCCGACATGCTTGCCGCCGATGAAGATCTGCGGCACGGTCCGGCGGCCATT
This sequence comes from Paracoccaceae bacterium, assembly GCA_031412255.1. Taxonomy (GTDB): domain Bacteria; phylum Pseudomonadota; class Alphaproteobacteria; order Rhodobacterales; family Rhodobacteraceae; genus Tabrizicola. The sequence continues at coordinate 13,196 of JANOCQ010000249.1, forward strand.
GGCGCGCTGGGTCATCTTCGCACGCGAGCCGGGGTCCTGGCTGACATCAATCTCGGAATAGCTGACGCCCTTGTTCTGCAACAGCCGCTTTGCGGCGTGGCAGTAGGGGCAGAACGGAGTTGTGTAGATTTCGACCGGGCGCATAGATGGTTCCTCTTTCGCGCCAGTCTACAGGCGTTCAGCCGCCTTTCGCAACGCGCGCCAAACTCAGGACCGAAACCGAGCGGGCGCCTGCCGCAAAAAGCGCCTCGGTCGCCGCCGCAAATGTCGCGCCCGATGTCATGACGTCATCCACCACCAGAATGTCGCGGGCGCAAACCTGCTTTTCCCGGCCCTTCGGGACAGCGAACGCATCGACGAGATTGGCGAACCGCGCTTCGCGGGTCTTGCCGTCCTGGTTGCCGGTCGACCGCCTGCGTGCCAGAGCGTCCGGGCAGTGCTGCAACGCCGCCGTCCTGGCGATGTTGCGCGACAGAAGAGCCGCCTGGTTGAAGCGCCGCCGGAACAACCGCATCCAGTGCAGCGGCACCGGAACCACCAGCATCTCGGGCTTTAGGATCGGTTTCGCCGCCTTGAGCATCCAATCGGCTGCGGGCCGTGCCAGGTCCATGCGGTCGCCGTGTTTCAGTGCCAGGACCAGCCGCCGCCCGTTCTCGTCATACATCAACGCAGCGCGTCCCCGGTCCCAGGGGCGCGCGACAGCGATGCAGTCGTCACAAAGGGCGCGCTCGCTTGGGTCCTGACCGGGCAGCGGCACGCCGCACTGATCACAGACCAGACCGCTGATGAAAGGAGTTTCCCTCCAGCAGTCGGCGCAGAGGCCGAAGTCCGATTGCACCGGGGCCTGGCACGAGATGCATTGCGGCGGGTAAAGAAGCTGTAGCGCGCCTTGCAATCCCATACTCCGCTCCTAATGTCCCGCCGATGACCCAGCCACCCACCTTAACCGACCGAAAGGCCCTGGAGCGCCACCGGAAGCGCGCCACGACCCTGCCCGGCCACGACGCGGCGCTGTTTCTGCACCGCCTGGCGCTGGCTGACCTTGAGGAGAGACTCCGCGAGGTTAACAGAACCTTTACGGCAAAGGCCGTGGTGACCGGATTTCCAAAGATTTTCGCGCATTGGAGTGACCTGGTCGCGGTACCGGACGACGATCTACTGGCTTTAAAGCCAGTCGCGCACGATCTTGTCGTGCACTTTATGGCGTTGCATTGGGCAAACGATCCCGTGGGCCAGCTCGTCCAGTGCCGCCGCGCGCTGAAACCGGACGGGTTGTGCCTCATCGTGTTGCCGGGAGGCCGCAGCCTTCAAGAGCTTCGCGCAGCGCTGGCCGAGGCCGAAACCGCGGTGACAGGCGGGCTTTCGCCTCGCGTGCTGCCGATGGGCGAAATCCGGGACCTGGGCGCGTTGATGCAGCGCGCTGGATTTGCCCTACCCGTGGCAGACAACCTGGTCCAGACGGTAGAGTACCGAAACTTCCCCGCGCTGCTTACCGACCTTCGTTCTGCAGGGGAGACGAACGCCCTGCAAGCACGTCTTCGTCGTTTCACCCGCCGCGCGGTCATTGCCGAGGCCGCACGTGTCTACACCAGCAACTACGGGACGCCCGAGGGTCGGCTGACCGCAACGGCAGAGCTTGTCTTTCTCACCGGCTGGGCCCCCCATGAAAGCCAGCAGCAACCGTTGCGACCGGGTTCGGCAAAGACGCGGCTTGCAGAAGCTTTGGGCGTGCCCGAGAAGCCGTTGGCCAAAGACGGTTGACCCTGCCGACCAACCCCTTATGTCCCGAGCAGAACCCAAGGGAAGAAAACCATGCTGGATGCCCGGACCGTTGTCGTGACTGGGACTGATGTCTCCCCAGGCGAAGGCCGTCTTTCCCATGCTCCGGCCGACCATCCCGTGGTTCGAAAGCCGCGGATCGGGGTATTGCTGGCCAACCTCGGAACGCCCGACGCCTATGACTACTGGTCGATGCGGCGGTATCTGAACGAGTTCCTGTCCGACAAGCGGGTGGTCGATATTCCAAGCTGGAAGTGGCAGCCGCTCTTGCAGCTGATCATTCTCACGAAACGGCCCTTCACGTCGGGTGCGAACTACAAGCTGATCTGGAACGAAGAGCTGGACGAAAGTCCGCTTCTGACCATCACCAAGGCCCAGACGGCGGCGATTGCCGAGATGATCGCCCAGCGGCACGGGGCCGACATCATGGTCGACTTCTGCATGCGCTACGGCAACCCCTCGACCGACGCGAAGGTCAAGGCGATGGTCGCGGCGGGGTGCGAGAAGGTGCTGTTCTTCCCGCTGTACCCGCACTACGCCGGGGCGACTTCGGCCACCGCGAACGACCAGTTCTTCCGCGCCCTGATGAAGGAAAAGCGGCAGCCGGCAGTGCGGACCGTGGCAGAGTATTTCGATCACCCCCGTTACATCGACGCGCTGGCGAAGTCGGTGGAGGCTGTCTACGCCGGGCTGGATCACCGCCCGGACGTGCTGGTGGCCAGCTATCACGGCATGCCGAAGCGCTACCTGATGGAGGGCGACCCCTATCACTGCCAGTGCGCCAAGACCTCGCGGTTGCTGCGCGAGCGGCTGGGGTGGGAGAAGGGGTCGATCGACACGACCTTCCAGTCGGTCTTCGGGCGCGAGGAGTGGCTGAAACCCTACACGGTCGAGCATGTGGCGGACCTGGCGAAGGCGGGGAAGAAGCGGATCGCGGTGATGGCTCCGGCTTTCAGTGCGGACTGCATCGAGACGCTGGAGGAGATTAACGGCGAGATTCGGGAGGCCTTCGAACATGCGGGTGGGGAAAGCTTCACCTACATTCCCTGTCTGAACGACGACGCCCCCCATATCGAGGCGCTGGTGGCGGTGATCGAGGAAAATCTCGGTGGCTGGCTGCCCCGGAAAGGGTGAGCTGCCCACGCGTGGGCAGAATCTGCGATCCCAGGAAAACAATGGGTTGGATTTTCTCTTTGAGCAAATCTTAGGATTTGCCTTTGGGTCACTATACCGTGCAGAGAAAACGACGTTTGAAAGGGTTCCTTCGCCGTCCCGGATCACGGGTGCCGTCGCGGCGCTGCCCGACGGTCCCTGTGCCGACGGCGCGAAGTCGGACGATCCTGGCTTTCCCGCAGGGTATCCGTGGCAGGCAGGAACCGGGCCCGTGACAGGGCGTTCTCCTGCCCATGCGCATTGCAACCTTCAACGTCAATGGGATCAACGGGCGGCTGCCTGTCCTGCTTCGCTGGCTGGAGGAGGCACAGCCGGATGTGGTCTGTCTGCAGGAGTTGAAGGCCAGCGACGACCGCTTTCCCGCAAAGACGATCGACGACGCGGGCTATGGTGCGATCTGGCACGGCCAGAAAAGCTGGAACGGGGTTGCGATCCTGGCCAAGGGGCGGGAGCCGGTGGAGACCAGGCGCGGGCTTCCCGAGGTCGAGGACGGGCAGAGCCGGTATATCGAGGCTGCGGTGTCGGGCCTGCTGATCGGCTGCCTGTACCTGCCCAACGGCAACCCTTCGCCCGGCCCGAAGTTCACGGCCAAGCTGGCCTGGTTCCAGCGCCTGCGGGATCATGCGTCCGAGCTACTGCGCCATGAGGTCCCGGTTGTGCTGGCGGGCGATTACAACGTGATGCCGACGGAGTTGGACGTCTACAAGCCCGAGCGCTGGCAGAAGGACGCGCTTTTCAGGCCCGAGGTGCGCGCGGAATATGCAAACCTGCTGGAGCAAGGCTGGACCGACTGCCTGCGTCATCTGTACCCCGGCGAGCGGATCTACACCTTCTGGGACTATTTCCGGAACGCCTGGGGTCGTGATGCCGGGCTTCGGCTGGACCATCTCTTGATTTCCCCGGACCTTCGGCCAAGGCTGAAGGCCGCAGGGGTGGACCGGCAGGTCCGAGGCTGGGAAAAGGCCAGTGACCACGCGCCGACGTGGATAGAACTGCAGCTCGGCGGGCAGAAGTGACCTAGACGGCCCCCTCATAGTGGGTTTCGGAACCTGAACTCGTGACTTCATCGGAAGTCGGCGCCGTGCAACGAGAAAGACCGCGGGCTTTTGGCCCACGGTCCCGTTGGCCGGCATGTTTCGCGCGCGTCAGATCAGGCGGACCTGGGTGCCGACCTTTGCGTATTCGTACAGCTCTTCAATGTGTTCGTTGTAAAGACCGATGCAGCCGTTCGACGAACGGCGACCGATCTTGCGGGTGTCGTGCGTGCCGTGGATCCGGTAGTAGGTCCAGCCGAGATAGAGCGCGCGCGACCCCAGCGGATTGTCAGGTGCCCCGCCCTCGACCACGTCCGGCCATTCGGGATGGCGCTCCTTCATCGAGGCGGTCGGGCGCCAGGACGGGTTGACCACCTTCTGGACAACCGAGGTCACGCCACGACGAGTCAGTTCTTCCGAAAGTGGAACCGACGTCGGGAAAAGGCGGTAGATCGACTGATCCTCGGACCAGTAGTGCAACGCGCGCGAGGTGGTGTCTGCCAGGATCGCCCCGTTGCGGGTGTTGTCGAAGTAATCTTCCCAGCGCAGCATCCGGAAGCTGGACACATTGTTGCGCACCGAAGCCGAAGCGGGCTGGGTGAACTCGGTGCTGCCGTCCTGCGCGAAGGAAGGCAGGGCCGCCAGACTGGCGGCACCAACCACACCACCCAGAACCGCGCGACGGTTGATCGGACCGCTCGCCATTGCTGATACTCCTGAAAAGACCGTGTTTCGCGCTGCGTATAACTCCTTTGCCCTGCCGGCGCAAATCAAACACCTGTCAGTGACCGCCCATCAGCATAAGGCCGTTTGAACCTGCCGCCAGCTTCCGCTAAGGAGGGGCCGAATGGCCGTTTCAAGCGGCTCTGATCTGGTGGACAGAATGGATAGACGCGTTTTCCTGGTGCAGGGACTGTTCCTGACACTTGCGGCCTGTGCGACGACAAGCGAGCCCCAAGTGGGCGCCGACGGCAAACCTCTCCCACGAGTCTACCGGATCTCGGATGAGCGCGCCGTTTCGTTCCGTTTTCTGGACGCGATGAACACGCTGCGGGCGGCAAAGTCGCTGCCCCCGGTGGCGTTCGATGCGAACCTGAACGCGGCGGCTGCGACCCATGCGCGGGATATGTCGGTGCAGAACCGGCCATGGCATTTCGGGTCGGACGGCTCGTCGCCGCTGGTGCGGGCGCAACGCGCGGGATTCACCGGGCGTCTGCTGGGCGAGAACATCTCGGAGACCTATGAAACCGAGTTGGAGACGCTGTCATCCTGGATGGCCCGCGACGACACGCGGGTGGTCATAATGGACCCGCTGGCAACCAGGCTTGGCTTTTCCTGGTTCCAGGAGGCCGGCGGCAAGATCTGGTGGACGATGGTGACGGGGGCTTAAGCGCGCCCCTTGCCATCCAGCCGGAACAGGGGCCTGCGGGCCCCTTTTTCATGGCAGGATGAAGATCGGGGTGCCCGGCTTTACCATCGAATAGACCCGCTCCATTTCCTTGTCGGTCAGGGCCACGCAGCCCCAGGTCCAGTCGCGCTTGCTGACTTGCTGGTCCGGCCCGCCGTGGATGAAGATCTCGCCCCCAGGCGATTTGCCCTGGGCTTCGGCAAAGGCGATGTCCGCCTCGTTCGGGTAGGAGATGCCGAGCGAGAGGTGATATTTCGAATCCGGATTCTTGTGGCTGATGAAATACTGGCCTTCGGGCGTCTTGCCATCGCCCTCGAACTGCTTGTGGCCCTGGGGGGCGAAGCCGAGCCCGATATCGTAGGACTTCAATACGCGGTCATGGTGCAGCAGATACATCTTGCGGTCGGCCTTGTGGACCTGGACCTGCGTCACCTCGGGGCCGTTGTAACGCTTGAACTTCGAGCCGCAGCCCGAGAGGCCGATCACCGCCACGAGGATCGCCAACCAACCGATAAACCGCATGCCCTTGTCCGCCTGTATTTTTTTCTTATCGGTACAGGAATTGCGGTGATTTGCCTAGTGCGGCAAAGCCCCAAGCGCTTCACGGATGTGTCAGGGACGCGACAGCCGGGCCACCAGCTCGATGTGGGTGGACCAGCGGAACTGGTCGACGACCTGGACCCAGTCGAGGCGGTAGCCTGCGCCGACAAGGGTCCTGGTGTCTCGGGCAAAGGTCACCGGATTGCAGGAGACTGCGGCGATCACGGGGATCCTCGACGCGGCAAGGGTCTGCATCTGCGCTTCGGCCCCGGCGCGCGGGGGGTCGATGACGGCTCCGGTAAAGGTGAGAAGTTCGTCAGGTTCCAGCGGGCGGCGGAAAAGGTCGCGGGTTTCCGTGCTGATGCGGTGGAGGTTCGGGGTATTGCGGGCGGCAAGGTCCAGGGCCTTGGTCATGGCCGTGTCGCCTTCGACGGCGTGGACTTCCATCGTTTCGGCAAGCGGCAGGGTAAAGGTCCCGATGCCGGAGAAAAGGTCGACCACGCGTTTTTTCGGGCCGAGCGCCTGCTTCACGGCCGCAAGAAGCGCGGCTTGGCCTTCTTGCGTGGCTTGCAGGAAGGCGCCCGGCGGGGGGACTACCGTGGCCTCGCCCATCGTCAGGGCGGGGCGGTCGCGCAGTGCGACGGTTTCGCCGTCCCAGGTCAGGCGCGAGAAGGCATGGGCTTCGACCAGCCGGGCGAGGTCCATGCGCAGGGTCGCATCCAGGGGTTTGCCGCCTGTCACCATGACGTCAGGGCCGCCGCGGGTGAGGGTGACCTGCAGCGACAACTCGGCCGTCCGCGAGCCACCGACGTAGACCAGCGCTTGCAGGCCGGGAAAGGCGGCCAGGATGCCGGGGTGCAGAAGAAGACAGTCAGGGATGTCGGCGATGGTGTCCGATGCCCGCGTGTGGAAGCCGATCAGGACGCCGGACTTGGTGCGGCGACCGGACAGTGTGGCGCGGCGGCGGGAGTTCGGGGGCGAGGTGACCTGCGGCAGGAAGGTGGCGGTCAGGCCTTGGCCGGTGAGCGCGGTTTCGACGACATGCTGTTTCCAATGCGCCACGAAGGTTTCGGAGACGTGCTGCAATTGGCAGCCACCGCAGGCGCGAGCGTGTCGGCAGGGAGGTTTCACACGGTCGGGTGAGGGGGTGATGATCTTTGGATCAATGAGGCGGTCGCCCTCGGGCGTTCCCTCGACCACTTCGCCGGGCAGCGTGCCACGAACGTAAAGGGACCCCGCGCCGGGATTGGTGGCGATGCCGTGGCCGAGGTGACCCAGCCGGTCAATGGTGACGATCACTCTGCCGCTTCCGCTTCTTCGTCTTCTACGCCGATGAAGCCGCCTGATTGCCGTTTCCAGTAGCGCGCGTAAAGCCCGTCTTTCGCCAGAAGCTCGTCATGGCTGCCGACTTCAACAATCTGGCCACGGTCCAGGACGATGATCCGGTTCATCGCGGCGATGGTGGACAGGCGGTGCGCGATGGCGAGGACAGTCTTGCCCTGCATCACCCGGCCCAAGGCTTCCTGGATGGATGCCTCGACTTCGGAGTCGAGCGCCGAGGTCGCCTCGTCCAGCACCAGGATCGGCGCGTCCTTGAGGAAGGCGCGAGCCAGGGCGATGCGCTGGCGCTGGCCGCCCGAAAGCTTGACGCCACGCTCACCCAGGAAGGCGTCATAGCCCTTGCGGCCGTTGTGGTCGAGCATCTGGGCGATGAACTCGTCCGCTTCGGCGGCCTTGGCGGCGGCGACGATCTCTTCCTGCGACGCCTCGGGCCGGCCGTAAGCGATATTGTCGCGCGCGCTGCGATTGAACATCGCAGTTTCCTGCGTGACCATGCCGATCTGGCGGCGGAGAGATTCTTGCGTAACTTGCCGCAGATCGTGACCATCAATGCTGATGCGGCCCTGTTCGGGGTCGTAAAGCCGCAATAGCAGCGAGACCAGCGAAGATTTACCTGCGCCCGAAGCCCCGACGATACCCAACTTTTCCCCAGCCCCGATCGTCAGGTCGATGTCCTGCACACCGCCGCGCTTGCGGCCGTAGGCAAAGGTAACGTGGTCGTAACGGATCTCGCCCTGGACGCGGGGAAGGGGCTTGGCGTCCGGGGCGTCCGCAAGCGTATGGGGAACCGAGAGGGTGCGCATCCCGTCCTCGACCTCGCCCACGCTTGTGTAGATCGACATGAGGGTGAAGCTGACCCAGCCTGACATCTGCGCGATGCGGAGCGCGATGGCCCCGGCGGCGGCAATGTCACCGGCGGTGGCGCTGCCTTGCTGCCAGAGCATCACCGTGCCACCGATCAGAAGAACGGGAAGAACCCCTGCCAGCAGCATCAACGCAAAGCGGAACCAGGTGGAAATGACCCCGAATTCGAGGGAGCGTTCGCGAAACACCTCCATCGCATCGAGTGCCACGCGGTCCTCGAAGGCATGGTGGGCGAAAAGCTTGACGGTCTTGATGTTGGTGATCGTATCGACGACCTGGCCGGAGACCATTGCGCGGGACGAAGCACGGGCAGCGGAGTTGGTGCGGATCATCGGCATGAAGAAGCGGATCAGCCAGACATAGGCGATCAGCCAGGAGAGAAGTGCGATTGCGACGCGGTAGTCGACGATGACCAGGAAGGCGACCGAGCCGATCACCGAGGCCAGAGCGAAGCAGACGGTGTTGATGACCTCGGTCGCCACGTCAGTGACGGCGCGGGCGGCCTGCATCTGTTTCTGGGCAATGCGACCTGCGAAGTCGTTGTCGAAGAAGGTGACGGCCTGACCCAAGGTCCAGCGGTGCAAGCGGGACAGGACCAGCGGCAGCACATTCGGACCGATTATGATGCTGTTCGACGCAGAGGAGACCGCAAACGCCAGGGGGCGGAGGATGATGTAGAAGACAAGGAACCAGACGACGAGGTTCCAGTGCGCGGCGAAGAAATCGGTGGGACCAGAATTCACGGCGGCGTCGATCACCCAGCCCAGGATGAGCGCACTGACAACCTCGGTCACGCCTGCCATTGATGACAGGAAGCCGGCGACGACCAGCATCGGCCAGGACCCGGCCAGCGACCAGCGCATAAAAGCGCCCAACCGTTGCGGCGGAGGGCCGTCGGCGGGGCGGAAGGCGTCGATGAGGGAGCCGAGGCTTTGAAGGGCGCTCATTTGGGTGAGGTAGGCCGGTCCATGGGGGGAAGCAAGGGTTTACGTCCTGGGACGAGGTCAGTTCCCTGTGACGCCGCTCGTCGTTCGACTTCGTCGCTCCTCGCTGGCGGGGCCGAGAAGGAGACGAAGTCGAACGAGGAGGGTTACTCGGCGGCTTCCTCTTCCAAGCCGATGAAGCCGCCCGACTGCCGCGCCCAGAAGCGGGCGTAGAGGCCGCCCTTGCGGAGAAGATCGGCATGCGGGCCGTCCTCGACCACCTCGCCGTCTTCCAGCACCACGATCCGGTCCATCGCGGCGATGGTGGACAGGCGGTGGGCGATGGCGATGACCGTCTTGCCCTCCATCACGCCGTAGAGGGCACCCTGGATGGCGGCTTCGGCTTCGCTGTCCAGCGCGCTGGTGGCTTCGTCCAGGATCAGGATGGGAGCGTCCTTCAGGATCACGCGGGCGATGGCGACGCGCTGGCGCTGGCCGCCGGAAAGCTTGACGCCGCGTTCGCCAACATGGGCGTCATAGCCCTGGCGGCCCTGGGGGTCCTCGAGCGTCAGGATGAAGTCATGCGCCTCGGCCTTCTTCGCGGCGGCGATCATGTCCGCTTCGGAGGCGTCGGGGCGACCGTAGAGGATGTTGTCGCGGACCGAGCGGTGGAGGAGGCTGCTGTCCTGCTGAACCATCCCAATCTTCTGGCGGAGGCTTTCCTGCGTCACGTCGGCGATGTTCTGCCCGTCGATCAGAATCGCGCCGGATTCGGTGTCGTAGAACCGCAGGATCAGCTTGACCAGCGTGGACTTCCCCGCGCCGGAGCGGCCGACGACGCCGATCTTCTCACCGGGGCGGATGGTGAGGCTGACGTTCTTCAGGCCGCCGAAGCCCCGCCCGTAATGGTGGGAGACGTCCTTCAGTTCCAGGAGGCCCTGCTGGAAATCCAAGGGCTTGGCGTCGGTTTTGTCGACCAGGGTGACCGGTTGGGCGATGGTCTCCATCCCTTCGGCCAGCGTGCCGAGGTTCTGCACGAGCTGGGTCGAGGCCCACATGATCCAGTAGGTCATCGAATGCAGTCGCAGGACCAGCGCGACGGCCCCGGCGACGACGCCGACGGTGGCAAGGTCGTGGGTCCAGAGCCACATCGCCAGGCTGGAGACGCCAAGGATCATCAGCCCGTTGATGAAGGTCAGGGCGATGTCCATCTTGGTGACGATGCGCATCTCCTTCTGGAAGGTGGTTCGGGCGTTCTCGATGGACTCCTTGGCGTAGTTCACCTCGGCGTCCTGG
>JANOCQ010000250.1:0-4642 GCA_031412255.1 Paracoccaceae bacterium
TGAACCCGGCCCAGCAACTGACGTCCGTGAATGGCCGAACCTTCGGCAAAAATCAGCGTCTTGGCGCCTGCATAGGTTGCCAGTTGCGCGCGCAGTTCCAGATGCGCCGGGTCAACGATTGTTACCCCCAACTCCTGCAGGTGCTGGATCAGATAGTCTTCACCCAGATGGGAACCCATGCCTTTTGACACAAGGCCCATTCTGCCCACATAGACAATGTCGCCAACCTTTGGAACAAGGGCGTTCCGAACCGGCAGGGCGTCCAGCAAGTTCAAATAGCTGACGTCCGGAGCTTTTCCCCACAGGACTTCGCCTTGTGGCAGGACCGCCAGCTTGCGCGCCCTGGTCGGCTCCGAAATGACGCGGACGCGCTCGCGCGGCAAGCCATACCACTCCAGGATCTGGTAGAAATGGGGCGAAAGCGCTTCAGGATCCTGATCCCGAGCCACACTGAAAAGAACCAGGTCATCGGGACGCGCATGGATGCTTGGCAGGACCCTGGTCAGATGCTCGGCAATCAGGTGTCCGAAGTGGGGGTGGATGTATCCTCCCCATACCGCGTCCTCTTGGATCTCTGCGCTGCAGGGTTCCACCGTCGGCGGGACGTCGACGGGGACCCCGTGCTGGCGGCAGAACCGGGCGGTCGTCTGCCACGCAAAGTCGGGCCACACCGGACCGCCTTGCGGGTCGTGCCCGGAAAATGCCTGCAACGGCATCACAGGGATGTCCGAAAATGTCTGTACTTCGCTCATCTGCCGATGAATTCCGTGGGAACTCTGCGATCGATGCGCCCATGGCCAGACGCGGCAAAGTCTTCGATCAGGATTGTCTGGGTCACGGAATCAACCCTTCCTGGTCTTGGTCATGAAGGGTTTCGTCGGCGCCGCCACGGGCTTTGTCAGTTCGAACAGTGTCTCGCCCCGGGTCAGGGCATAGGTGGAAACATCAGGCTCCACCGCCACAAATTCATGCAGGGCAAATCCAGCCGCGCGCATGTGGTTCTTCAGGTCCCGACCGAAATACCGCAGGTGGTCCTTCTGGCCATAATGCAACATCCGCTCGCGCGGGGTTGCCAAGGCCGGATTTTCATACGTTGTCTGCCAGCTTTCGATCAGCGGCGTGGTCACCACCATCCGCCCGCGGGGTTTGAGGCAACGGAAGCATTCTGCCAAAGCCTTAAGGTGATCGACGTGCTCAAGGATCTGATGCGCGATGATCAGGTCGAAACTTGCATCCTCGATCTCCAGCGCCTCGATGTTCAATTTCCGGTCGACCTTGGTGCGCATGAAGTCGGCGGTGACATACGTCCCGGCCTGACCGCGCAGGATCGGCTCGAACATCGGTTCAGGTGCGAAATGCAGCACAGCCATGTCCCTGTCGATCCGACCCCGCCGGTCGATCCAAAGCTTGAACAACCGGTGCCGTTCCCGCGACCGGCACAGCGGACAGAGCCCGTCCAGACGCGGAGGTTCGCCCACCGGGGCAAACTCGCCCCCGTAGCCGCAAACCGGGCAGATACGGGTGAAACCCGTTGCCAGCATCGCCTCATATTCGCGGACCCGCCGCCGCCGGATACGCTCCAGCGCCGCCTTGGCAAAGCGCACCTGCCGCGGGTCCGGCGTGGGGATGCCGTCCTTGGCCATCAGCGCCAGTCCGGTCGCATGTAGAGGGGACGGCTTGGCGGTTCCCCGGCCTTCTGCATCACACAGGACTCATAGACCGCCGCCGGGTCTCGGCCCAGAAGGAAATCAGAACTCACGTTCAGTTCGAACCCGGCCGACGTCCGCCCGCCCGTTCCCGCGCCAACCGACACCTCGCCCCGCGGCTGCTTGGCCAAGCGCGCCCGCTCGAAACACTGGCGTTCGGCCTGGCCTAGCGTCATTGGACCGCAGCCAACCAGAATCAGCGGAATTAGCATCAGAAGGACGGTACTCCCGACCCTGCCGTGACGCTGGAGGGTTCCTGGAACTTTTGCCATCATGCGCTCCTGGCCGCCTGGTTCGACACTTCGGGCCGGACGGTACCCACCGGCACCAGCTTCTGTCGCCCGATCGGGCCTCGGCCCGGAGTGAAATCTTCCAGCACCTGCATCCCATTGGCCCTGACGCGCGAAGCGCGCAGGTGGATGGTGCGCACCCGTTCCTTCTTGAGGGCGAACTTCAACAAGCGTTCGGAATGCAGCCACTTTCCCCGCGCACAATATTCTCCCATCCTGTCAGCCCGAAAGCCGTAGGCCTGGATCGCTGAGGTGCCCTTCACCAAGGCCAACCTGTCATTCAGCCCGAACCACATGGACCAGTCCGGCGCCAGCACGAAGGACCGATGCGCCCGACCGAGCATGTCCAGATGTTCGGCCGCGCTGTCATGGTAGAAAAGGTCCGGTCGAGCAAAGATCACGATGTCGGGCTGGAACAACTCGGCCATCTGCGTTGCCCGTTTCAGCGAATGCAACTGATGCACCAGGTTGCGAAATGACGCGAAGCCATCGCGCCAGACGTCCCCCCGCGCCTGCATTTCGGCAACAGGGTACAGGTCCAGGCAGGCTCCCGGCTCTTCGATCTCAACCTCGTCCAGGTTCAGCAAGCGGTATTCCTCGGGGTCAAGCGCTCCATCCTCGCCGGACCGGGCGTTCTGGATGAAGGATTGGCGGTAGAAATGGCCGAAAAGCCGCAGTTCCTGCGCGACCGCCCGCGCGGGGTCCAAAAGGTTGGCGGTGATCGAAGGCAGCGTCAGTCGCAAGGCGCGGGTGATGCCGAAAAAGACGACGGCGATTTTCAGGTTTGACCTGAGCCGCCCCATCTCTGCAATCCCCGTAGCCTCTGCCGCATCCATCCGAAGATCAGCCCACCACCGGCGGCACGCCGCTTGCTGCGTAGCAGGACTGCGCCGCCGGACGCACCGCAATGTCACGGATCGTGGCCTTGGTCGCCGTCCCGGCCTCGACCCCCAGGTCGCGGGCAAGAAGCTGCAACTCTTCCTGGCTTGCCGCATCCAGGATGCATTTCGTCGCCAGACGGGCCGGTTCGGCTGGCATGTCGATGTTGACCACCGGAAATACCACAGAATGCGCCGTCCGCTTCAACGCGGAATCGACCAGTTCACCCGGATCGCAGCCCGCCAACAGCAGCACCGAAACCGGGGCCAGGATACGGATCAAAGTCAGCAATATCCCGTTCCTCCTTGAAAGACGCCACCGCCAGCCTGGCAGGACGAACCGCCAGCCGGAGCCGGACGGGTGCTTTGCGGGGCGGCCGCCACCGGGACGCCGGTATTGCCGATGGTCCGGGCGATGCACGCATTGGCGATGTCGGCCTGCGCATCGGTGACATTGGGGCCAGGGCGGACAACAAATGTCATTCTGTCATTTCGCAAGACGGAACTGGCCGAGTAGCTGCCGGTGATAGCCGCCTCGCTGATGCAGGCGGCCATTGTGTCCCGTGTCAGGCCGCCATGGCTGACGCAACCCGTCAGCAGGCCCAGCATTGCGCCCATGGCAAGAACCCGTCTGCCCAGTAGCGAAACTCGCCTCATCGTCAAAACTTCCTTTCTGCCGGTGCGATCTTCGCCAATGCGATGCCGCCCTGTGCTTCGGTCGTCAGAGGGTCAGTATGGACTGCCCGGTAGTCAAGCGTCACCTTGTCGCCGTCAACCCAGGCCAGCGAGTGCTTCCGCCAGTTCACATCGTCGCGCTGCGGGTGGTCCTCATGGGCATGCGCCCCGCGGCTTTCGGTCCGGGCATGCGCGCCGTAAATCGTCGCCAGGGCGTTCGGCATCAGGTTGGTCAGTTCCAGCGTCTCCATCAGGTCGCTGTTCCAGACCAAGCTGCGGTCAGTGACGTGCAGGTCGTTCATCTTGCCCGCAATCGCCGTCATCTTCTTCTCACCCGCCCCAAGCGTTTCCTCAGCCCGGAACACCGCCGCGTCGGCCTGCATGGTCCTCTGCATCTCCAGCCGCAACTCGGCCGTCGGCACCGCTCCCTTGGCGTTGCGCAGGTCGTCGAATCTGCCCAGGGACTTGTCGACTTCTGCCGTGTTCGTCGCCGGGACGCTTGCAGCACGGTCCACAACCTGCCCCGCCCGGATCGCCGCCGCGCGCCCAAAGACCACCAGGTCGATCAAGCTGTTCGACCCCAGCCGGTTTGCGCCATGCACCGAGGCACACCCTGCCTCGCCCACTGCCATCAGCCCCGGGAAGATTGCATCCGGGCATTCCGCCGTCGGGTTCAAGACCTCGCCCCAATAGTTCGTCGGGATGCCGCCCATGTTGTAATGCACGGTCGGCAGCACCGGGATCGGCTCCTTGTGCAGGTCGACGCCCGCGAAAATCCGGGCGCTTTCGGTGATCCCCGGCAACCGCAGCTCCAGCGCCTCACGCGGGAGATGCGACAGGTTCAGGTGGATGTGGTCGCCATTCGCGCCTACGCCCCGGCCTTCCCGGATCTCGATCGTCATGCAGCGGCTGACATAGTCGCGCGGCGCCAGGTCCTTGTAGTGCGGCGCATACCGCTCCATGAACCGCTCGCCCGCGCTGTTCGTCAGATACCCGCCCTCGCCCCGCGCGCCTTCGGTGATCAGGCAGCCCGAGCCGTAGATGCCGGTGGGGTGGAACTGCACGAACTCCATGTCCTGCAGCGGCAACCCGG
>JANOCQ010000251.1:0-29458 GCA_031412255.1 Paracoccaceae bacterium
AGCGGCTGGCGGCCGAGCCGGGTTTGCTGCGGGTGCGATGGGAAGCGATTGAGGAAGGCTGAGGGGAAGGTTTCCCCTGCCTCATAGCGATGCTAGACATGCGGGCGTGCAGGCTGTAGAACGCCGCCGTTAGCGCTAACAGCGCCTGCCGAGGAGTTGCCCATGGTTTCGCGTGTCATTCCGGTCGATGTCTTCGATCTGGTGATTTTCGGGGGGACCGGCGACCTTGCCCGGCGCAAGATCCTTCCCGGCCTCTATCGGCGGTTCCTGGCGGGTCAGATGGTGGGGGAGAGCCGCATCATCGGTGCGGCGCGAGCCGATCTGACCGAAGAGGCGTTTCGCGAGCAAGCCCGCGTGGCTATTGCCGAATTTGTCCCAAAAGCTCGTCAGGACGCAGCGGCGATCGAGGCATTCCTTGGCCGCATCCATTATGTCTCGATCGACGCGACGGGGACGGGTGGCTGGTCGCAATTGAAGGAGATGATGCGGGAAAACGTTGTTCGGGCCTTCTACTTCTCGGTCGCGCCAAGCCTTTTTGGCGACATCGCCCAGCGGCTGTCTGAACACGGGATTGCAGACGCCTGGAGCCGGATCGTCGTGGAAAAGCCGTTCGGACGAGATCTGACCTCGGCCAAGGCGCTGAATGCGGTGCTGGCCAAGCATTTCAACGAGACGCAAATCTACCGGATCGACCATTATCTGGGGAAGGAGACCGTGCAGAATCTGATGGCGGTACGTTTTGCCAACATCCTTTTCGAACCCTTGTGGAAGGCTGAATACATCGACCACGTCCAGATCACCGTGGCGGAAACCGTTGGTGTCGATGGGCGAGGGGCCTATTATGACAAGTCCGGTGCGATGCGGGACATGGTGCAGAACCACCTGATGCAGCTTTTGTGCCTGATCGCGATGGAGCCGCCTTACCACTTTGACCCCGACGCCGTGCGGGATGAAAAGCTGAAGGTGATCCGTGCGCTGAAACCGGTGCCGCCGGAGGATATCGTGCGCGGACAATACGGCGCTGGCAAGGGCGAGAAGGCGTATCTGGCGCACGCCGAGAACCTTACGAGCAAGACCGAAAGCTATATCGCCCTGAAAGTGCAAATTTCGAACTGGCGTTGGCAGGGCGTGCCATTCTACTTGCGTACCGGCAAGCGGCTGCGGGCGCGGGCCAGCGAGATTGCAATCACCTTCCGCCAGCCGCCGCACGCGATCTTTGACGACGCGAAGGGCTGGCACGAGAATGTGCTGGTGATCCGGTTGCAGCCGAATGAGGGCATGAACCTAATGGTGATGATCAAGGAGCCGGGTCCGGGCGGCATGCGTCTGATGCAGGTGCCGCTGGACATGTCATTCGCTGACGCGGTCGGTGACGGAGAGGATGTGCCGGACGCTTACGAGCGGTTGATCATGGACGTGATTCGCGGCAACCAGACGCTCTTCATGCGCGGCGACGAGGTCGAGGCTGCCTGGGCCTGGACTGACCCGATCATCCAGGACTGGGAAGCCCGTGGCGACAAGCCGCAGACTTATGACCCCGGATCCTCGGGTCCCGAAGACGCGTTGATGCTGATGCACCGCGATGGACGGCGCTGGCGGGAGATACGCGAATGAAACTGGAGACCTATCCGGATCGGGAGTTCCTGATGCTGGGTCTGGCGAATACCATCGCCGGGCAGTTGGCGGATTTTCTGCGCCGGGA
Source organism: Paracoccaceae bacterium (assembly GCA_031412255.1). Lineage (GTDB taxonomy): Bacteria > Pseudomonadota > Alphaproteobacteria > Rhodobacterales > Rhodobacteraceae > Tabrizicola. The sequence goes on from JANOCQ010000251.1 coordinate 1,703, forward strand.
GGGTAAGGCGACCTTGTCCGTGCCGGGGGGGACGACCCCCGGCCCGATCTTCGACACGCTATCGGGGGTTGATCTGGACTGGGCGAACGTTGCGGTCGTGCTGAACGACGAACGCTGGGTGCCAGAGTCGTCGGACAGGTCGAATACGCGCTTGGTGCGCGAGCGCCTGCTGCGGGGTCGGGCGGCAACGGCGCGGCTTGTGCCGCTTTATGCCCCGGCCGAGCAGCCTGAAGACATGCTTTCGGCGCTGGAGGACGGGCTGACGCCGCACTTGCCGATTTCGGTCCTGCTGCTGGGCATGGGGACGGACATGCATACCGCAAGTCTGTTCCCCGGTGCGGACCGGTTGGAGGAGGCCTTGTCTGCCTCGGCGCCGCCGCTGCTGCCGATGCGGGCCGAGGCGGCGGGCGAACCTCGGATCACGCTGACAGCGCCTGTCCTTCGCGGCGCGTTCAACATCCACATCCTGATTACCGGAGCCGAAAAGCGGGCAGCGCTTGAGCGGGCGATGAGCCTGACGGTGATGGAGGCTCCTGTGCGGGCGGTCCTTGACAACGCAACTGTGCATTGGGCGGAATAAGATGAGCAAATGGTCTGACCTGCGGCGCCTGCACGATGTGAAAAAGGGTCGCCGCATCATCGAACTCTTCGACGAAGACCGCGCCGCGGATTTCTCGGTGAAGGCCGACGGTTTGCTTTTCGACTACTCGAAAACCAACATCGACGTCGTGACCCGCAAGGCTCTTTTGACGCTGGCCGAGGCCTCGGGAATGGCCGAAAAGCGCGCAGCGATGTTCGGTGGATCGAAGATCAACGACACGGAAGGCAGGGCGGTCCTGCACGTGGCCCTGCGCGCAGGGGACGACACGGCCATTGAGGTCGACGGCCAGGATGTGCTTCCAGAAGTGCGCCGTATCCGGGCAGCCTGCGCGGCCTTTGCTCGGGATGTGCGGTCGGGCGCATTCCAGGGGCAGGGCGGCCGGATCACCGACGTGGTGAACATCGGAATTGGAGGCTCGGATCTGGGACCTGCGATGGCCTACCTGGCGCTTGCACCTTTCGCCGATGGACCGCGCTGCCACTTCGTCAGCAACGTCGATGGCGCCCATATCCATGACACGCTTCAAGGGCTGAACCGTGAAACGACGTTGGTGATTGTTGCCTCGAAGACCTTCACCACCATCGAAACGATGACCAACGCCGATACGGCCAAGCGGTGGATGGGGGAGCAGGTCAGCAATCCGGCGGCACAATTTGCAGCCGTCAGCACGGCTGGGGACAAGACCGCAGCTTACGGCATTGATCCTTCGCGAGTTTTCGGATTTGAAGACTGGGTCGGCGGTCGGTATTCGATGTGGGGGCCGATCGGCCTGTCGCTTATGATCGCCATCGGTCCGGACCAGTTCGACGCCTTCCTCGCCGGCGGCCGAGCGATGGACAAGCACTTCTTTTCAGCGCCATTCGCACAGAACATGCCGGTGATGCTGGCCTTGGTGGGCGTCTGGCACAACCAGCTCTGCGGTCATGCAACCCGCGCAGTTCTGCCTTATGATCAGCGGCTTGCAAGGCTTCCTGCATATTTTCAGCAGCTGGAGATGGAGAGCAATGGCAAACGTGTTGCCGGTGACGGATCCGACCTTGAAACGGATTCCGGACCGGTTGTCTGGGGTGAGCCAGGGACGAACGGGCAGCACGCTTTTTACCAGCTGATCCACCAGGGTACGCGCGTGGTCCCTTGCGAGTTCCTGGTGGCGCGAAAAGGCCACGAGCCGGACCTCGCGCACCAGCACAGGCTGCTCGTGTCGAACTGCCTTGCACAGGCCGAGGCGCTTTTGCGTGGGCGTTCGCTGGAGGAGGCACGGGCGATCATGGCGAAGAAGGGGCTGACGGGGTCCGAACTGGAACGTCAGTCGCGGCACCGGGTCTTTCCAGGCAATCGACCGTCAACCGTACTTGCCTACGATCAACTGACGCCTTTTGTTCTCGGGCAGATCATCGCGCTTTACGAGCACCGGGTGTTCGTTGAAGGCGTGATCCTTGGGGTGAACTCCTTCGACCAGTGGGGGGTGGAACTGGGCAAGGAGCTGGCTCTGGCGTTGCAACCGGTGCTGGAAGGCAAAACCGGGACGGATGACAAGGACGGTTCTACCGCCGCCCTGGTTGCGTTCCTGAGAGACTGACGTTTGCAAACAGAAGGACGGGGTCTTGGTGCCCCGGTCCTCCCATTTCAGCTACTGGCGCGGCGACACTACTTCAGTGCGGCAGTGACAATCACTTCGACCTTGTAGTCCGGCGTGGCCAGCTTCGCCTCTCCCGTCGCGCGGGCCGGCGTGTGACCCTGCGGAACCCAGGTGTCCCAGACCGAGTTCATTTCGGCGAAGGTCGAGATGTCGGACAGCCAGAGCTGCACGGACAGGATGCGGGTCTTGTCGGTCCCCGCCTTTGCCAGGATCGCATCTACCGCCGCCAGTGCCTGACGGGTTTGATCTGCAACGGACCCGCCCGGTTCGCCCAACTGGCCCGCGACCCAGAGGATGCCGTTATAGGCCACCGCCTCGGACATGCGGGGGCCGGTACCATGGCGGGTGATGTCGGTGTTCATGAAGAGCTCTCCTGTTAACGTCGGGCGGCTGGTTAGCTGGTTCCGGCAACGAACGGAAGCTACTTCACGCGGCGACAGTTGAACTGGTCGCCGGATGCGCCCGAAACCCAGGTCATCCCGGTCTCCGTCACGGCGGCCAGGGCGATCGTGTAGCCACCGGCAAACCGTAGGACGTAGTCGCGCCCTTGCTGGCTGACGCTTTGGATCGAGTAACTCTCCGAGCCATTGTTGTAGGTGCTGTTGGTGAACGTGAAAGTGGAGACTTCGTAATCCCACGATCCGACGAAGCCATAGGGAACGGTAAGCTTGCTTTCCTGCGTGCAAGCCGTCACCGCCAGAACGAACGTCAGGCATAACACGCGACGGGTCATTGCAGCCTCCATCGGACTGACACCACCGTCGGGCGGGCCCGGCCCACTGTCAAGCGCAAGGTGGGGTGGAGCGGGTGAAGGGAATCGAACCCTCGTCGTAAGCTTGGGAAGCTTCTGCTCTACCATTGAGCTACACCCGCGTCTGTTCGGATTTAGTCATTCCGGAAAGGGAAGGCAAGCGGGTCCGGGCCCAATTGTCCCCATTCGCCGGGCCAGAAGCACGAAGGATCCCGGTGATCGGCCGCGCTGGATAGAAGTGGGGGCAGGGTCCGACGGAAACTCAACGCGGTGCAAGTGACGGCCTTCGTCCTTCACGGGTACGGCGAATTTCCTAAAGCGCACCAGTGTGACCTATTTGCCGAGGGATGTGCATTTACGTCCTTGGCTTGGATCAAACCCGCACCGGCAGCTGTTCCTTGAATGGTTCCGTTCCTGCTTTCGTCTGGCAGGCGATACTTGCAACTTTTCACTACAAGGAAAAAACCCAATGAAACTGCTTGCCCTGACCCTAACGCTCCTCGTCGCCGTTCCAGCTAACGCGGGCGGACCAGTGATCATCGATGAACCACCGGAACAGGGTAGCCCCGTGGCTTTCCTGGCACCCGGCGAGAAGATTGCCCTTACCGCTGGGCTTATCCTTGTCGGGGTGCTTCTTTTGGGCGGTGGCGGGTCGGACGATTGCACCTGCAATACGCCCGACGAAGGCGGCCAGTGCACTTGCTAGGGTCGCTTTGCTGTCCGGTCAGGGCTTGGCCTGGTTGCCAGACCATTTTCGGAGCCGCCACGGTTCAGGCACCCGTGACTCCAGATTAGCGACCAATTCAAGTGACAAGGCTTGAAATGAAAGAAGCGGGCGAAGGTATCGCCCGCTTTACGTCTTGGTCATTCGGTATTTTTTGGCTCCGGCGGTAGGGATCGAACCTACGACCAATTGATTAACAGTCAACTGCTCTACCGCTGAGCTACGCCGGACCACCGGCGGGTCTATAGCAAGGCCACCAAGGGGCGGCAAGGGGCAAATGGCGGTAAATTGGTCTGGCCATCAGAGGCGTGAAAAGAGCGCATCCGGCTGAAGCGCAGGCAAGGCCATTACCTCATTTCGTGCCACAAGATCAACCAGATGCGCCAAGACGTTCCGCTCGGCGGCGGGAAGAAGGTGATCGGGCGTGTCTTGATAGACCCGTCTGGTCAAAACCGGGATCTGCGCGGGCTCTTCGTCCAAAGCACGCAGGATCTGGGTCTCGCGCCGGCGTCGATGCGCCGCAAGTTCCGCCAGGCGCGATGCAGGATCAGCCACGGCATCCCCGTGGCCCGGAAGGAAGCGGCGCCAGTGGCCGGCGGCCAGGCGGGCGAGGGAGGCCATGTAGTCTGCCATGTCGCCATCCGGTGGCGAGATGATTGTGGTCGACCAACCCATCACATGATCGCCCGAGAACAGAATATCGCCAAGGGCAAGGCAAAGATGTCCCCCGAGGTGGCCGGGGGTGTGGAGGGCGGTGAGGGTCCAGTCGGAACCGGTGAGGGTGTCGCCGTCGGTCAGCCGGTGATCCGGCGCGAAGGCATGATCCAGGCCCTCGCCGCGCGAAGCAAGATTCGTGCCCAGGCTGGTCATCAAGGAACTGCGCCCGTCGGTCGCCGTTCCGTAGGCATGGATAGCTGCGCCGGTCAGTTTTGCAAGGCGGGGGGCAAGAGCAGAATGATCCAGATGGGCATGTGTGACGACGATAAGGCTGATGGACTGACCCTGGCCCGCGCACTGCAAGATCGCCGCCAGATGGTCGGGGTGGTCCGGTCCGGGATCGACAACGGCAAGCTGCGTCGTACCGATCAGCCAGGTATTGGTACCGGTTCCCGTAAGGGCGGACGGATTGGGGGCAAGCAGTCGCCGGATGAGCGGATCGCTGGTCATCGGGTTCAGCGGCTTTCCAAGCAGGCGCGGGCCGGATAGGCTTGCTGGCGATGTCGTTTTTTCAACGTATCCTTCCTAGAGGCATCTACGGGCGCGCGGCTCTGATCCTGATCGTGCCGATCGTGACGATTCAGTTGATCTTTTCGACCGAGTTCATCCAGCGCTTCTATGAAGACGTGACAGACCAGATGACGCAAGGGGTTGCCATCGATCTGGCTTTCCTGATGGAGGAAATCGACCAGAGCGTGGATCTTGAAGATGCGAAAGCCCGGGTGGTGCCTTTGGCGGATGCGCTTGAGATCAAACTGACAATCCCGGCGGGCGAGGACGCTCCGAAGCAGGACGCCCGCGAGACAATCGATCTTTCCGGCGATACGATCATCACCACGTTGCGTTCGCGTCTGTCTGCATTGGAGGCCGTCGATCTGACCGGCGAAAACCGCATCGTGGAGATGCGCTTCAACAGCCGGTTCGGCCCGGTTCAGGCCGAGTTGAGCCGCCGCCGGATGTCGGCGGCCAATCCGCATCAGCTGATTGTGCTGATGATCTTCACGTCGGTCCTGCTGACTGTCATCGCATATTTCTTCCTGCGCCGACAGTTGCGGCCGATCACCAAACTCGCAGAAGCCGCCGAGCAGTTCGGAAAGGGCCGGACGGTCGACTATCGCCCCCGCGGAGCGCTGGAAGTACGGGCCGCCGGCCGGGCCTTCCTGGACATGCGAAACCGCATCGAACGCCAGATCGAGCAGCGGACCTTGATGTTGTCGGGCGTCAGCCACGACCTGCGCACCCCGCTGACCCGGATGCGGCTGGCCCTGTCCCTGTTGCCGGAAGATGCGGAAGTGGCGGCACTTCAGGCGGACGTGGCGCAGATGCAGCGGATGGTGGACGAGTTCCTCGCCTTTGTTCGAGGCGATGCGATGGAAGGCTCGGAGCGGACGGACGCCGTAGCCCTCATCCAGGGCGTCGTCGACCGAGACAGGGACCGGGTGCGGCTGGTTTCCATCGAGGGAGAACCCCAGCCGGTCGAAATGCGGCCGCAGGCAGTCATCCGGGCTGTCGAGAACCTTGTGGCCAACGCGCTGCGCTACGGCACGCGGGTCGACCTGCGTCTGATGTTTCTGGAACGGAGCCTGCGAATTGTCGTCGAGGATAACGGACCGGGAATTCCAGCCGACCAGCGGGGTGAAGCCCTGCGGCCTTTCACGCGGCTTGATGCATCCCGCGACCCGAACGCCGGAGTGGGCGTTGGTCTTGGTCTCTCCATCGCAGCAGACATCGCACTTAGCCACGGTGGCGCTCTTCGATTGTCCAAGAGCGCCACCTTGGGGGGATTGCGGGTGGATCTGATAATCGCGCGCTAGGCCTACTTCGAGGCACCGACCACGATGATCCAGTGCAGCTTATTGTCAGGGGCGGGGCTTACGGCGATCCCGACCCCGACTTCACGCGCCTTGCGCAGCAGGATGTTGTCCTTGTGTTTGGGCGAGTGCATCCACCATTCGACCGCACGGGCACCCGAGGCAAAGCCGCGACCGGTATTCTCGGCCGCCGTCCGGAATGCATAGCCCGCGCGCCGCAAGCGGGTCTTCAGCGTGCCACCGTCCGAAGAGGTGTGGCTGATCGACTTGCGCTTGGCGTTGTCGCAGGCATGGCCTTGTGCCGCCTTGTCAAGTTTGCCGGAAAGCACGAGCCCGGGCAATCCGCGGGCTTTGCGTTCGGCGTTGAGGTGGCTTAGCAGCTCTTGCTGCATCGCCTTCGCGTTAGAAGGTATCGTGCAACCTGCCTGCGCAGCAGTGGCAAGACACAGAGAAACCGACACGGCAATCGCCGCGAATCCCATACGCGTCAACATGACATCTCCCCGACTTGTGGCGCAGACCGACGATTCCAGAACAGTGGGGCCGGATTCAGGCAGAATGTGGCGTAAATGGTGAAATACGCGAGAACTGTCCGGAAAGCACTCTTCCCTAGGGCGAGTGAGCGATGCTTCGCTGGAGAGGCGCGTAAACGTGACTTTGCAAGTCTGCACGCATGGAGGAATGATGCCGCAGCGGATGGGGGACCAATGCTGGACGGATTGATGCGCGGCGTGATCGACGCACCGCTGAACCGCGGTGGCAAATGGCTGGCCGCCCGCGGAGCTTCGCCCGATGCCGTGACGCTGGCGGGGTTGGCGCTAGGCCTGGTTGCGTCCGGGCTGATCTGGGCTGGCTGGTCGGGCCTGATCGTCATCGCTCTGCTTCTTGCAAGTCGGCTCGCGGATGGGCTGGACGGGGCAGTGGCCAGGGCCCGCGGCAAGACGGATTTTGGCGGATATCTCGACATCGTTTGCGATTTTGCCTTTTACGGCGCCGTGCCGCTGGCCTTCGTACTGCGCGATCCCAGCGGAAATGCCGCCGCAGGGGCCTTCCTGCTGTTCAGTTTCTATGTGAACGCGGCAACCTTTCTTGGCTATGCCATCCTGGCCGAGAAGCGTGGCTTGGAGACCCGGTCTCGGGGCGAGAAGTCTCTTTATTTCACCGCCGGGCTGATGGAGGGGACCGAGACGATCCTTTGCTTCGTGCTTTTGGCGCTTTGGCCCGGCATATTCAGCCCATTGGCCTGGGCCTTCGGCGCGCTTTGCCTTGTCACTGCGGGCGCACGGCTTGCCCTTGCCGCGCGGACCTTCCGTTAGCCCCTGATTGCCTGATGCAAAAAAAGGTGCGGCCTGGGGGCCCAAGCCTTCTGTATCGAGCGGACAGGCCAGTCTGAACCCCGGCCGTGGTTACCCGGTGTCCCGGACGCGTTAGTGCCGCAGCCAGAACAGGGGTTCGGCAGCACCATCCACGCTTGCCGGTGCAAGGCAGAAACGCGGTCCGGCGGTAAAGCCAAGTGACGCTGGACGGTAAATGGGGTGCGATGTAGCTCGTGCCGCAAGGGTTTCAAGCGCGCATCACCCCTTCGGCAAATCGGCTTGACCCGCCCTTGCAGCCCCCGTTCCACCCCACTAAGACTCTGGCAATACATTCGACGATATTCCTCGAGAGACCGAAAGAGGTAGGCACTGATGCGCGATCCCGTTGAGCACTACATGAACACGCTCGTCCCCATGGTCGTCGAACAGACGAGCCGGGGGGAACGTGCCTATGACATTTTCAGCCGGCTGCTGAAGGAGCGCATCATCTTCCTTGGCGGCCCGGTGCATGACGGCATGTCCAGCCTGATCTGCGCCCAGCTGCTGTTCCTGGAATCGGAGAACCCGTCCAAGGAAATCAGCATGTACATCAACAGCCCCGGCGGCGTCGTGACCGCGGGCCTGTCGATCTACGACACCATGCAGTACATCCGGCCGAAAATTTCGACACTGGTGATCGGCCAGGCGGCCTCAATGGGCTCGCTTCTGCTCACGGCCGGGGAAAAGGGCATGCGCTTCAGCCTGCCGAACAGCCGGATCATGGTGCACCAGCCCTCGGGCGGCTATCAGGGTCAGGCGACCGACATCATGATCCACGCTCAGGAGACGCTCAAGCTGAAGCGTCGCCTGAACGAGATCTACGTCAAGCACACCGGCAACGAGTACGAGACGGTGGAAGCGGCCCTGGAACGCGACAACTTCATGTCGGCCGAGGACGCCAAGGGCTGGGGTCTGATCGACCAAATCCTGGAAAGCCGCGGGAAGGCCGACGATACGTCGAAATGACGCCTATTTCCCGCCGGATGGTCCGGCGGGTTTTTCGGATTGTGGTGCCTTGGGGGTTGGCCTAAACTTCCACCAAGCATCGGCCCGGCGAAGCAGGGCAAAGCTCAGAGGACTGCGGATGGCGAACAACACCGGCGGCGACAGCAAGAACACTCTCTACTGCTCGTTCTGTGGCAAGAGCCAGCATGAGGTGCGCAAGCTGATCGCGGGGCCTACGGTCTTCATTTGCGACGAATGCGTCGAGCTTTGCATGGACATCATCCGGGAAGAGACAAAGACCACGGGTCTGAAATCGTCCGATGGCGTGCCGACCCCGCGCGAGATCTGCAAGGTGCTGGACGACTATGTGATCGGCCAGATCCACGCGAAACGGGTGTTGTCGGTGGCGGTACACAACCACTACAAACGGCTGAACCATTCGTCGAAGACCGATATCGAGCTTTCGAAGTCGAACATCCTCCTGATCGGCCCGACCGGCTGCGGCAAGACACTGCTCGCCCAGACCCTGGCCCGCATTCTGGATGTGCCCTTCACCATGGCCGATGCGACCACGTTGACTGAAGCTGGCTACGTGGGTGAGGATGTCGAAAACATCATCCTTAAACTGCTGCAGGCCAGCGAATACAACGTCGAACGTGCGCAGCGCGGAATCGTCTACATCGACGAGGTCGACAAGATAACCCGCAAGTCCGACAACCCCTCGATCACCCGCGACGTGAGCGGGGAGGGCGTGCAGCAGGCGCTGCTGAAGATCATGGAAGGCACCGTAGCCAGCGTTCCCCCGCAAGGTGGCCGCAAGCATCCGCAGCAGGAATTCCTGCAGGTGGACACGACGAACATCCTTTTCATCTGCGGCGGCGCTTTCGCGGGCCTGGAAAAGATAATCGCGCAGCGCAACAAAGGGTCAGGCATCGGTTTCGGCGCCGATGTGAAGGGTCCCGAAGAACGGGGCGTGGGCGAGCTTTTCAAGGAACTGGAACCCGAGGATTTGCTCAAGTTTGGTCTGATCCCGGAATTTGTCGGCCGCCTGCCGGTGATCGCCACCCTGACCGACTTGGACGAGGCCGCGCTTGTCACCATCCTGACCGAGCCGAAGAATGCGCTGGTCAAACAGTACCAGCGTCTGTTCGAGATCGAAGGCGTCAAGCTCACCTTCACCCCGGATGCGCTGATTGCCATCGCCAAGCGCGCAATCAAGCGCAAGACCGGTGCGCGGGGCCTGCGGTCTATCATGGAGGACATCCTGCTGAACACAATGTTCGAACTGCCCGGAATGGACAGTGTCGAAGAAGTCGTGGTCAAGGAAGAGGCCGTGAACAACGGTGCAGCCCCGATGCTGGTCTACACGGAATCCAAGAAGAAAGAGCCCGTCAAGGCCTGATCGCGCCGGTATCTCTGAAACAGGCGGGCCGTTGTGCCCGCCTGTTTCATTGCCGGAATCGGCATGAAATCAGCGGATTTTGCTGCGACTTCGGCTTCACCCTAGACCTCGCCCGGGCTTTCCGCCATATGGGTGGAAACGAAGACGGAGGCCCCGATGTACTTCCTAAAGCGCCTGCTGACCTGGTGGAACAGCCAGACCATCGGTACTCAGTTGTTCACCGCCCGCAAGGGTGTGCGGGTCGGCGAGGATGACGCGGGTAACATCTTCTACCAGACCGCCGACGGTGTCCGCCGCTGGGTGATCTTCAACGGGGATATGGAGGCAAGCCGCGTTTCGCCCGATTGGCACGGCTGGCTGCACCATACCTGGGACGATCCACCGACCAAGGCTCCGCTGACGCACAAGGCTTGGGAAAAACCGCATCAGGAGAACCTGACCGGCACCGAAGCTGCCTACGCACCTCCCGGTTCAATCCGGCGGGTGCAGCCGGTGGCTCGTCGCGACTACGAGGCTTGGCAGCCCGAGTGATGGCTTACGAGCGCGCAGAGATTGTTGCCGGGGCAGTTGTCCTGGCTGTAGCTGCCGGATTTGCGATCTACGCGGTCCGGGGCTCAGGCGTGGTAAGCCAGCCAGAAAGCTATGCGCTATCTGCCAGCTTCCGGTCGGTCGAGGGGGTGAGCGTTGGCACAGACGTCCGTTTGGCTGGTGTAAAGGTCGGCACGGTGACCTCGCTTTCCCTGAACCCCGAAACGTTTTTCGCCGACGCTACCATCACCATGCGGAACGACGTGTCCGTGCCAGTCGACTCAACGATCATGATCTCTTCCGAGGGTCTGCTCGGCGGTAATTTCGTAGAGGTCCAACCTGGTGGGGCACTCGAGGTGCTCGAACCCGGAGCAGAGATCGAGGATACTCAAGGCGCGGTCAGCCTCATCACCCTCTTGATGAAGTTTGCGGGTGGGGGTGCCGATGCGGATGCTACCCCGGCGCCGGTGACCCCGTGAAAGCGTCGCTTCTGGCCTTGGCGCTGGCTCTGCCAGCCGCTGCGCAGGAGGCTGATCCGGAACCGTCTACCCGCGGCGAGTATAGCCGGTCAGACGGGGCCGAGCTGCGCTTTCTTGACAAGCTGACCAGCGAAACCGGGGACGTCGAGCTTGGGATCGGGCAGTCTGCCAAATTCGGCCGGCTTGTCGTGCGTCTGGACAATTGCCTTTACCCGACCGGAAACCCGGCGTCGGATGCTGAAGCGCATCTTACCATTCTGGAAGAAACTACCAATACGCAGCTGTTTACCGGCTGGATGCTGGCGTCGTCTCCCGCGTTGTCCGCGCTGGATCATCCCCGCTATGATGTCTGGGTGCTTAATTGCACACTGCCCGCAGCAGCTGCCGCCCCGCCAGACGAAACGGCCCCGGCAGAAGGCGAGTAGCCGTCGGGGTCGAAGGAGGCCTCCGCATACAGCGCCTCGGCAAGCAGGCGGCGATATTCGGCGCGCGGGATTTCCACAGCGCCAAGGCTGGCGAGATGCGGCGTCAGGAACTGGGTATCGAACAGACGATACCCCCCGGCCCGCAGCCGGTGCACCGCATGTGCAAGGGCAATTTTCGAAGCATCGGTTGTGGTCGAGAACATGCTTTCGCCGAAGAAGGCTCCGCCAAGCGTAACGCCGTAGACACCACCGACCAGTTCCCTGCCTGCCCAGACCTCGATGCTATGCGCCTTTCCAAGCTGGTGCAGTTGCATGTAAAGCCGCTGTATCCGGTGGCTGATCCAGGTCTCGTCCCGAGCGGCACAAGCCTCGACGACCGCCTGGAAGCTGGTGTCAGTGGTGACGCGGTACTGCGCTTTCCGGATGCGCTTGGCCAGCGACCGCGAGAGATGGAATCCCTCCAGCGGCAAGACTCCCCTCCGTCTCGGGTCAATCCAGCGGATATCGGGGTCATCGCGGCCATCGGACATCGGAAAGATGCCCATCGCATAGGCGCGAAGCAGAATGTCGGGAGTAAGTACTTCGTCCACTTACAAAATCCCTCGAAGGATTTTGCAAAAGCCATCGAAGACTTTTGCGGCCGGGCACCGTCTTATGGGCACCCGGGGTCAATCCGTCAGCTGAATTTCTTTTCCAGCCACTTTTCCAGCCAGTGAATGTTGTATTCGCCATTCTGGATATCCGGCTCGGCCAAGAGCAGATGGAAAAGCGGAATCGAGGTGTCGATGCCGTCGATGATCAACTCGCTGAGCGCCCGCTTCAGTCGCGCCAAAGCCTCGGGTCGGTCGCGGCCGTGGACGATCAGCTTGCCGATCAGGCTGTCGTAATACGGCGGGATGCGGTAGCCGTCATAGATCGCGCTATCCATCCGCACGCCAAGCCCGCCTGGCGCATGGAACTGGGTGATCCGGCCGGGGCAGGGCGAGAAGTTTGGGATCTTCTCGGCGTTGATGCGGACTTCGATGCAGTGGCCGTTGATCTCCAACTCGTCCTGGGTGAACGACAGGCCCATTCCACCCGCGACGCGGATCTGTTCGCGCACGAGGTCTACTCCGAAAATGCCCTCGGTGACGGGATGTTCGACCTGCAGACGGGTGTTCATCTCGATGAAGTAGAAGTTGCCGTCTTCGTACAGAAACTCAATCGTGCCCGCGCCGATGTACTTCAGCTTCTTCATCGCGTTGGCGCAGATCATGCCGATCTCGGACCGCAGCTTTGGCGTGATTGCCGGGCCGGGGGCTTCTTCGAAAACTTTCTGGTGGCGGCGCTGGAGGGAACAGTCGCGCTCTCCCAGATGCACCGCATCCCCCATGCCGTCGCCGAAGACCTGGATCTCGATATGGCGCGGACGCTGGAGGTACTTCTCCATGTAGACTTCGTCGTTGCCGAAGGCGTTCTTCGCTTCCGATCGCGCTGTGCGGAAGGCGATCTCCAGCTCTGTCGCGTTGGTGGCGACCTTCATGCCCCGCCCGCCGCCGCCGGCGGTGGCCTTGATGATCACCGGATAGCCGATCTCTTCGGCTACAGTCCGGGCGGTTTCATAGTCTGGAACCCCGCCGTCCGAGCCGGGCACGACCGGGATGCCAAGTTCCTTGGCCGTGACCTTTGCCGTGATCTTGTCGCCCATGATGCGGATGTGTTCCGCCGAGGGACCGATGAAGGTCAGGCCATGGTCTTCCAGAGCCTGCGCAAAGGCCGCGTTTTCGGACAGAAAACCGTAGCCCGGATGCACGGCTTGCGCGCCCGTGATCTCGCAGGCCGAGATGATCGCGGCCTTGGAGAGGTAACTTTCCGAGGACGGGGCGGGCCCGATGCAGACGGATTCATCCGCCATGCGGACATGCATCGCATCGGCGTCGGCGGTGGAGTGAACGGCGACCGACTTGATCCCCATTTCCTGGCAGGCCCGGATCACGCGCAGCGCAATCTCACCCCGGTTGGCGATCAGGATTTTATCGAACATGCGGCTGACCTTATTCGATGATCATCAAGGGGGCGCCGTATTCGACGGGGTGGCCATCCTCGACCAGGATACGCTTCACCGTGCCTGCGCGCGGGGCTGGGATGTGGTTCATCGTCTTCATCGCCTCGATGATCAGAACCGTCTGACCCTCGGCCACCTGGGCACCAATGGTCACGAAGGGCGTCGCTCCGGGTTCGGCCGCCAGGTAGATCGTGCCCACCATCGGTGAGGTCACGGCGCCAGGATGCTGGGCCGGGTCTTCCGGGGCCGCCGGGGCGGCGGGGGCTGCTGCAACCGCAGGTGTGGCATACTGCACCGGGGCAGGGGCCGCCGAAACCGTCACGACGTTGCTCTGCTTCACGACGCGAACTTCAAGGCTGTCATCCTCGCCGTATTCGCGCTTTACCGACAGCTCGGTCAGATCGTTCTTGTTCAGAAGCTCGGCAAGCGCCGAAATGAAGGCCACGTCGGTGTCGGTGTTCTGCTTGCTCATCGGGTCCTCTGTCCTACTCTGCCCTGGGCGCGCGCGGGTTGGCCTGAAGCTCCCCGCTGTCTGGTATCGGGCGCTTATACGCGACCCAGCGGGGGCTGAAAAGCCGCGAAAGCGTTGGCGCTACCAGGCGCTCTGCCTGGAAAATGGGCAAATGTCGGGAATTCTGTAATCCAAGAAAATTTACCGTTTGATAAAAAAATGAACCTGTGCGAGCCTTTCATAAAAGAAGCCAAAGGGGAGGACGGACGTCCCATGACGAACAGCCCGCTGACGCCCGGCATCGTTCCGGGTCGCCTGCCAGCCGAAGCCTACGTGCAGAATTTCTCGGACCACGAACCTGCCTTCGACAAGCACGAGGCACGGGTGGCGGCGGATCGCTGCTATTTTTGCCATGATGCGCCCTGCATCACGGCCTGTCCGACCTCGATCGACATCCCCCTGTTCATCCGCCAGATCGCGACCGGCACGCCCGAAGCGGCGGCCAGGACGATCTGGACCCAGAACATCCTGGGGGGCATCTGCGCGCGGGTTTGTCCGACTGAAACCTTGTGTGAAGAAGCCTGTGTGCGCGAGGCCGCCGAGGGCAAGCCAGTCGAAATCGGTCGCCTTCAGCGCTATGCGACGGATGTGGCGATGGGCAAGGCGATGCATCCCTTCACCCGCTCCGCGTCAACCGGCAAGCGCATTGCGGTCGTGGGGGCAGGGCCCGCAGGTCTGGCCTGCGCGCACCGGCTGGCGATGCATGGTCACGATGTCATCGTCTATGATCGCCGACCAAAGGCGGGGGGCCTGAATGAATACGGGATCGCAAGCTACAAGGCGACCGATGGCTTTGCCCAACGTGAGGTCGAATGGCTTCTGTCCATCGGCGGGATCGAGATCCGCACCGGGATAGAGCTTGGCCGCGACATCACGCTGGAACAGCTGACGACCGCACATGACGCGGTCTTCCTGGGGATCGGTCTTACCGGAGTCAACGCACTGCGTGCCGTGGGCGAAGAGTTGGATGGCGTGCGAAATGCTGTCGATTTCATCGCCGACCTGCGCCAGTCATCGGACCTGTCGAAACTGCCCGTGGGCCGCGACGTTGTGGTCATCGGCGGCGGGATGACCGCAGTGGACGCAGCGGTTCAGTCAAAGCTTCTGGGCGCAGAGAACGTCACCATCGTCTATCGCCGGGGTCAGGAGAAGATGTCCGCCTCGGGCTACGAACAGGACCACGCCGCCCAGGCTGGTGTGCGAATCATCCATAACGCCGCTCCGGTGCGCGTCCTTGGCAATGGCAGCGCCGAGGCGGTTGAGTTCGCCTATACCTCGGACGGACCGAACGGCCTTGCGCTGTCGGCGGAAACCTTCACGCTGAAGGCGGATCAGGTCTTCAAGGCAATCGGCCAGACGCTGACCGCTGTGCCGGACGGACCGACCGTCCTGGGTGGCAAGTTTGCTGGGCCAGCAAGCAAAGTCTGGGTCGGCGGCGACTGCGCGGCGGGGGGGGAGGACCTGACCGTCACTGCCGTTGCCGAAGGGCGCGATGCCGCCGAGGCGATCCACACCCATCTGATGAGCTGACCTATGGCAGATGCTTGCGCATTTCCGGCGGCACAGCTAGGCCAAGCGCGGAAGCTGGCAATGGATGGTGCGTGTGGAAGGTATGATCGACGCCGTTCTCGCCTTTGTGCGCGAGCATCGGGAATGGGCCTTCTGGATCGCATTGGTCTTCGCCTTTGGCGAGAACCTCGCCTTTCTGTCCATCGTGATTCCGTCCACGGCGATTCTTCTGGGCGTGGGCGCGCTGGTTGCGACGGGCGAGCTGTCGTTGTTCCCGATCTGGGCGGGGGCGTCCATCGGCGCGCTGATCGGCTCGATGGCCTCGTACTTCATTGGTTGGCACTACGGCCAGGCAATCCTGTCGATGTGGCCGTTCCGCAATCACCCGGACTTCATCGAGAAAGGCAATGCCGCGTTCCGTCGCTGGGGCGTCTTCGCGGTCATCATCGGACACTTCTTCGGCCCCCTGCGGGCCGTGGTCTTCGTGATGGCGGGGGTCGCGCGCATGTCGCCTCCGGTCTTCGTGGTAGTGAACTTCATCGGGTGCCTGCTTTGGGCCTACGTGACGCCGCTGTTCGGCGAGGTCGCAGGCCATTTCGTCGGCTGGATCTGGTCCTTCTTCTGACGCCCGCCGGGCGCACCGCCGCACATTCATCGCCCACATCTCTCTCCGCCCGTCGCAAGGAGGCTTCTCATGGCTGACCTCAGCTCGAATTTCATTGGAATAAAGTCCCCGAACCCGTTCTGGCTGGCCTCGGCCCCGCCAACGGACAAGAAATATAACGTCGAGCGAGCCTTCGAGGCGGGCTGGGGCGGCGTGGTCTGGAAGACACTTGGCGCGGAAGGCCCGCCCATCGTCAACGTCAACGGCCCGCGCTACGGCGCGATCTGGGGGGCGGACCGCCGCCTTCTGGGTCTGAACAACATCGAACTAATCACCGACCGCCCGCTGGAGGTGAACCTGCAGGAGATCAAGGAGGTCAAGCGCAAGTGGAAGGACCGCGCGCTGGTGATTTCCCTGATGGTGCCTTGTGACGAAGAGTCCTGGAAGGACATCCTGAAACGGATCGAGGATACCGAGGCGGACGGAGTCGAATTGAACTTCGGCTGCCCGCATGGCATGGCCGAGCGTGGGATGGGATCGGCCGTGGGCCAGGTCCCGGAATACATAGAAATGGTCACCCGCTGGGTCAAACAGTACAGCCGCATGCCCTGCATCGTTAAGCTGACGCCCAACGTCACCTCGATCCTGCCGCCGGCACAGGCGGCGCACCGGGGCGGGGCGGATGCGGTCAGCCTGATCAATACTGTGAAGTCGATCACGAACGTCGACCTCGACCACTTTTCGCCCTTCCCGATGATCGACGGCAAGGGCAGCCACGGCGGCTATTGCGGGCCGGCGGTCAAGCCCATTGCACTGAACATGGTGGCCGAGATCGCCCGTCACGAGGAAACCCGCGGCATGCCGATTTCGGGGATCGGCGGGGTTACAACCTGGCGCGACGCGGCCGAATTCATGGCGCTTGGCGCGGGCAACGTCCAGGTCTGCACGGCGGCTATGACCTATGGGTTCAAGATCGTGCAAGAGATGATCTCGGGCCTGTCGCAATACCTGGACGAAAAACAGATGCCGATGTCCGATCTAGTCGGTCGCGCGGTGCCGAACTTTGTCGAATGGCAGCACCTGAACCTGAATTACGTCACCAAGGCGCAGATCGATCAGGATCTCTGCATTTCCTGCGGGCGTTGCTATGCGGCCTGCGAGGATACCAGCCACCAGGCCATCGCCATGTCGCCGGAGCGGGTGTTCACGGTGAAGGACGATGAATGTGTGGCCTGCAACCTTTGTGTCGATGTCTGCCCGGTGGACAACTGCATCACAATGCGTGAACTGCCAAAGGGAGCCGTTGACCTGCGAACCGGGAAGGTGGTGGGCGATTTCGCCGACTGGACCACGCACCCGAACAACCCGATGGCCCAGGCGGCGGAATGAACGACATACCTCGCGCCTGGGTCACGGCGAAGCCTGCGCCATGGGTCCCTGGGAAACTCGGTGGCACCTCGCCGAAGCTGGTTCTTCGCCAACGCCGTCCCACTGTAGGACTTCGACCTGCTGATTGACATCGACTAGGGCAGCGGCAGTGGACTGATCCCGGCCGCAATGCTGGCCTTGATGTAGGCGTCCCGGGCGGCTTCAGCCAGGGCCGCAGCGCTGGCCTCCGAGTTCATCCGGGCTTCCATCAGCTGCCGCTCTCCCGCCATGCGTTTCGGGGGTGCCTGCTGTACGGCCTGCGCGTGCACCGTCACGGATACAGGTGGCGCCGAGCCAGAAGGATGAACCCCGCTTGCCCTTGGTTCCGGGGTGGCCGGGGGCAGCAAGCTTTCGGTTAGCGGCAACGTCGCTCGAATACTGCTGATCATGTCGCGCCCTCCGATCTACCTGCTGGCTGGAGAATCTTAACGTAAACTCAACGCTTTCTCAGCTAGAGAATGCCTCGGATTTTACGGTTCCGGCTGCAAGAGCCGCCGGAAGAGGGTCGACAGGAACCCGCTCGCCTCGTCGAACGGATCGTGTCCCGGACCCAGGACCGCACGCACCTGAACGTCGAAGTCGGCATAATGCTGGGTCAGGGCCCAGATCGAAAAAACCAGATGCACGGGGTCGACCCGTGCAATCCGCCCCTCGTCCATCCAGCGCAACATCACCGCAGCTTTTTCCGCAACCAATCGCCGCAGATCTCCTTCAATTGCATCGCGCATCCGAGGTGCACCCTGCAGGATCTCGGTTGCGAAAAGCCTGCTTTCCCGCGGATAATCGCGGGCCAGATCAAGCTTGCGGCGGACGTAGGCCAGAATTTCGGTCAACGGTTCGCCGTCGGCATCCAACGCCCGCAGGGGGTCGAGCCAGGTGTCAAGAAGGCCAGTCAGAAGCACCTTGTGCACCGCTTCCTTCGAAGGAAAATAATACAGCAGATTGGGCTTCGACAGCCCCGCCACATCGGCGATCTGGTCCAGCGTCGCTCCCCGGAAGCCGTGCAGCGAAAAAACCTCCAGCGCCGCATCCAGAATAAGCTCGCGGTTGCGTTGCTGGATCCGGGAGCGGGGTCTTGCAGTTGGCGACATGGGTCCTGAAACGCTTCCTGGAGGAGGACCCCTTGGATAGCGCGGCGGCGCGGCACAGGTCAAATCATTCGCAGTATCCGCAACGTTAACTGCCCCGGAGATTGGCCCTGGTTCCAACCACCCACGTCCGTGAGGCTACTGCACCACCTGCATGATGCCCCATGGAACAATGGTGAACATCGCAGTGATGACGAGCAGCGAGCGCTTGAGGCCTGAAAACATTGGAGTCTCCCTGATTATCGTCAGGATGACCTAAGCGCAGCTTCGACCATGACAAGCGCCTGCGATGAAGCGCCGCACCAGACCCGAGTGCTATCCTCTCACTCCCCAGCGACTGCCTTGATCGCCCTTACCACCAGCTTGTGATCCTCGACCTGCGGCAGGCCCGAGACGGTCGCAACCGCGACCATCCCGACCCCCGCCACACGCAAGGGCACGGCACCGCCATTGTCGGCATAGTCTTCGGGAAGAAGACCGTGTCGGGCCAGAGTCTCATTCTTGGATCGGTTCCGCTCGCCGATCAGAAGGGTCGGAAGTTGGAACAAGAGCGCCGTGTTGGACTTTCGCCGCGCCCAAAGGTCGTTCAGCGGGGCAGATCCCGGAAGGCCCGCGTGGAACAAGGTCCGGTCGGCGGTCCGGATATTCACCACCACCGGCAGGCGCTCGGACAGAGCAAGATCGACCAGGAACTGTCCCAGCCGGAGTGCTTGCGCTTCGTCAAAGCGCGGCAGCTCCAGCGCGGCAAATTCCGCTTCCAGCTCGGCAATATCCATCGTCATCCCCTAGATCGCCCCGATCCCGCGCAGGACCATGTCCCTTACGCTGGCCTTGGCCTCGCGCCACTGCTTGTCGGTCAGGGGCTTCCCGTCGTTCAAGGTCTGGATCTGATGCCCGAAATCAGCATAGTGCTGGGTCGTGGCCCAGAGCATGTAAAGCAGATGCCGCGGGTTGATCGGCTGCATCTTCCCCTCGTCGATCCAGCGCTGGATCACCGCGATCCGGCCATTCGTCCAGTCCCGCAACGTTGTTTCCAGATAGTCCTGGATCACCGGCGCGCCGTGCATCACTTCGGACGCCCAGACCTTCGAGCCATGCGGATGGGTGCGGCTGATGTCCATCTTGGCCTCGATATAGGAACCGATCCCCTCCACCGGCCCCGGCGCATCGTCGAAACTTGTCGCGGCATCCAGCCAGATCTCGAAGATCTGCTGCACGACGCGGCGGTAGAGGTCTTCCTTGGTGGCGAAGTAGTAATGCAGGTTGGCCTTCGGCAGCCCCGCCATGTCGGCGATCAGCTGCATCGTGGCTCCTCCGAACCCGGCTTCGGCAAAGACCTTCTCGGCAGCTTCCAGGATGGCCCGCTCGTTCTCGCGCCGGATATCTGTGCGCCGACCGGGCTTCAGGCGCGAAATCTGGGCGTCGCCGGACATTGGGTTCCCATATTTTCGTTGACCGGTTGGTCAGGTTGTGGTGCGCTTCACTTTGACCATACGGTCAGGAAACGAGTCGTTCAATGCGCAGTTGGGGCAAGGGGCAGCATGGCCCCACCGCAACGGGGAGAGCCAGATGCCAAACACCGGGGACAACCTGCGGATCGATCCTGCGCGCCTGTGGGACAGCCTGGAGGAGATGGCCAAGATCGGCCCCGGCATCGCGGGCGGCTGCAACCGGCAGACCCTGACAGATGCGGATTCCGAGGGACGCCACCTGTTCCAGCGCTGGTGCGAGGCGGCGGGGATGTCGATGGGCGTCGACACGATGGGCAACATGTTTGCCACGCGGCCGGGGACGGACCCTGCGGCGCTGCCGGTCTACATGGGCTCGCATCTCGACACTCAGCCGACGGGCGGGAAATACGACGGCGTTCTGGGCGTCCTTGGCGCGCTGGAGGTCGTGCGGACGCTGAACGACATGGGCGTCAAGACCAAGCACCCGATCGTGGTGACCAACTGGACGAACGAGGAAGGCGCGCGATTTGCTCCCGCGATGCTGGCGAGTGGTGTCTTCGCGGGGATCCATACGGAGGACTACGCGAAGTCGCGCAAGGACCCGGATGGCAAGCTCTTTGGCGACGAACTGGCGCGCATCGGCTGGGTCGGCGACGAAAAGGTCGGCGCCCGCAAGATGCACGCGATGCTGGAGCTGCACATCGAACAGGGCCCGATCCTGGAGGCCGAGGGCAAGGACATCGGCGTTGTCACCCACGGCCAGGGCCTCTGGTGGCTGGAGATCACGCTGACCGGACGAGATTCTCATACCGGATCGACCCCGATGAACCTCCGTGCCAACGCGGGCCTTGGCATGGCGCGCGTGGTGGATCGCGTGCATCAGATCGCGATGAGCCACCAGCCGAACGCGGTGGGAACGGTGGGCCAGATATTCGTGCATCCCAATTCCCGCAACGTGATCCCCGGCAAGGTGGTTTTCACGGTGGATATCCGGTCACCCGAACAGGCCAAGCTGGACGCAATGAAGGCCGAGGTGATGCGCGCCGCCGAGGCGGTGGCTGCGGAACTGGGCCTGCGTTGTGAGATCGAGGATGTGGGCCACTTCGACCCCGTCACCTTCGACCCCGGCTTGGTGAAGATCGTCCGCCAATCCGCTGAAAAACTGGGCTATTCCTACATGGACATTGTCAGCGGCGCCGGCCACGACGCCTGCTGGATCAACCGCGTCGCGCCTACGGTGATGGTGATGTGCCCCTGCGTGGACTGCCTTTCCCACAACGAAGCGGAGAAGATCAGCCCGGAGTGGGCGGCGGCGGGGACGGATGTGCTGCTGCACGCCTGCCTTGAGGTGGCGGAGGTGGTGGGGTGAGCATGGAAAATCGCTCGAACGTCCGGCTACTAGGCGGTCTGGGCTTTGTTCTCGGATCGGTCGTGTCACTGGTCCGCGCACTGGTACAAGAGGCCGGAACCGCTCTTGCGCCGGGCGACCTCCTTGGCCTCGTCTTTTATGGCGGCATCGGTGGGTCGGTGCTCCTTGCAGTTGCCGCAGCCGTCAGAAACTTCTTCGTCAACAGGAGCCGCACATGACCACCATCATCAAGAACGGCACCGTCGTCACAGCCGACCTAACCTACAAGGCCGATGTCCGGGTGGAGGGCGGGGTGATCACCGAGATCGGGCAGGGCCTCAAGGGCGGGACCGAGCTTGACGCGACCGGATGCTACTTGATGCCCGGCGGCATCGATCCGCATACGCATCTGGAGATGCCCTTCATGGGCACCTACTCGGCGGATGACTTTGAAAGCGGCACGCGGGCGGCGCTGAGCGGCGGGACCACGATGGTTGTCGATTTCATCCTGCCGGGGCAGGGGCAGGACCTGATGGACGCGGCCAAGGTCTGGTCGAACAAGTCCACCCGCGCGACCTGCGATTATTCCTACCACATGGCTGTCACCTGGTGGGGCGAGAAGGTCTGGCAGGGCATCGAGGACTCGGCCAAGGCCGGGATCACCAGCTTCAAGCACTTCATGGCCTACAAGGGCGCGCTGATGGTGAACGACGACGAGTTGTTCAACTCTTTCCGCCGGGTAGGGGACGTGGGCGGCCTTGCCATGGTCCATGCCGAGAACGGCGATGTGGTGGCCGAACTGACCGCCAAGCTTCTGGCCGAGGGCAACACCGGACCCGAAGGCCACGCCTATTCCCGTCCGCCGCAGGTCGAGGGCGAGGCGACCAACCGCGCGATCATGATCGCCGACATGGCGGGGGTGCCGCTTTATGTGGTGCATGTCTCGTGCGAGGACGCGCATGAGGCTATCCGGCGGGCAAGGGCGGCCGGAAAGCGGGTCTGTGGCGAGCCGTTGATCCAGCACCTGACCCTGGATGAAAGCGAATACTTCCACCCCGACTGGGACCATGCCGCCCGCCGCGTCATGTCGCCCCCGTTCCGCAACAAGCAGCACCAGGACAGCCTTTGGGCGGGCCTGATGAGCGGTTCGCTCTCGGTGGTGGCCACCGACCACTGCGCCTTCACGACGGAGCAGAAGCGCTTCGGCCTAGGCAACTTTGCCAAGATCCCGAACGGGACGGGGGGGCTGGAAGACCGGATGCCGATGCTCTGGACGCATGGGGTGGCGACGGGGCGGCTCACGCCGAATGAATTTGTCGCCGTAACCTCAACCAATATCGCGAAAATCCTAAACTGCTATCCGAAGAAGGGCGCGGTTCTGGTGGGAGCGGACGCGGACCTTGTGGTCTGGGACCCTTCGAGGACGAAGACTATCACGGCGGGCAAGCAGCAGTCCTCGATCGACTACAACGTCTTCGAGGGAAAGACCGTGAAGGGCCTCCCCCGCTTTACCCTGACCCGCGGCCATGTCGCGATCCACGATGGCGAGGTGCGCACTCAGGAAGGTCACGGCAAGTTTGTCGCCCGCGAGGCCCGGCCCGCGGTGAACCGCGCGCTGACCCAGTGGAAGGACCTGACCGCCCCTCGACCCGTCGAACGGACCGGCATTCCGGCGACGGGGGTCTGACGGTGTCAGGGCTCCCCTTGCTCGCTTTCCTCGTTGTCCCGTTCGGGGCACGCGAAGGCGATGACAGGGGAGTCGAAGAAGACCTCTTCAAGGTCCTCGGGGGCGGGAGCAAAGGCGAGGGTCGTCTGCAAGACATTGATAAGCATGGCCGTCCTCCGTATCGGGTCGAGGTGGGGGCACACCCCGCGCGGCACAAGTGTGGCGGCGGCAGGCAACGGGAATGTGAAGGGAAGGCGGCGTGAAGGACGGAAATAGCCAACCGGTGATCGAGGCTGCGGGCGTGAACCTGGTGTTCCAGACCGACGACGGCCCGGTGCAGGCTTTGAAGGACGTGAACCTGACCGTCAACCGGGGGGATTTCGTCAGTTTCATCGGGCCATCCGGCTGCGGCAAGACGACACTCCTGCGGGCCATCGCGGCGCTGGAATATCCAACGGGCGGCTCTCTGACGGTAAACGGGATGACGCCGGACGAGGCCCGCCGCAGGCGCGCCTATGGTTACGTCTTCCAGGCGGCGGGGCTCTATCCGTGGCGGACGATCGCTGGGAACATCCGCCTGCCGCTTGAAATCATGGGATTTTCCAAGGCCGAGCAGGAAGAGCGGACCGATCGTGTGCTGGACCTGGTGGAGCTGAAGGGGTTCGGCAAGAAGTTCCCCTGGCAGTTGTCGGGCGGGATGCAGCAGCGGGCCAGCATCGCCCGAGCGCTGGCCTTTGATGCGGACATCCTTTTGATGGACGAACCCTTCGGGGCCCTGGATGAAATCGTGCGCGACAGGTTGAATGAGGAAGTCTTGAAGCTTTGGGCCCGCACCGGGAAGACCATCGCATTCGTGACCCATTCCATCCCCGAGGCCGTCTATCTGTCCACCAAGATCGTCGTGATGTCCCCGCGTCCGGGGCGGATAACGGATGTGATCGAAAGCCCGCTGCCGAAGAAGCGCCCGCTGGATATCCGCGAAAGCCGGGCGTTCATCGAGATCGCCCACCGGGTCAGGGAGGGGCTGCGCGCCGGGCATCATGAGGACTAGGCGGGACATGCTCAGCGCGTATCCACCGCGTATGTATCCCATGCAGACGGCGTATGTACGCGAAGTCGGAGGCGCGGCATGAACGCCATGACCTTCGTCTGGCTTTCTGCTGCGACGGTGGTCTTCGTGGCCGCCAACGCCGTCCTGAAAGTTTACGCGACCAAGGGGCAATTGCCCATCCTGATCGGGGCGCTGGCGATGTTCTGCGTCGGCAACTGGCTGATGGTCCAGGTGATGAAGGCGAACGGCTTGGGTCTTGCCATCGCTCTCTCGGCGATCTTCCAGCTGGTCGCGATTTCCGTAATGGCGATCTTTGTCTTCGGCGAGCGTCCGACGGGGTTGCAAATGGCTGGCATGGCATTGGGTTGCGTGGCCGTCGCGATGATCGCCTGGCCGACGGGAGCCAAGCTATGAGCCGCGCGCTTCCCATTCTCACCGTCCTCGCCGGGATCATTGGGCTCTGGTATGCCGCAGCCGTCTGGATGAACTCCACCTGGGTCTATGACCAGGCGGAACGCGCCGGTACGACCGTGACATGGGCCGAGGTTATCCCGCAGACGATGGCGCAGGACCGACCGCTGTTGCCGCCGCCGCACCAGGTGGGAGCAGAGCTGTGGAAGGGGCTGTTCGGGCAGGCCATCACGTCCAAGCGCAGCCTGGTCTATCATGCCTACGTCACCTTCAAGGGCACGATGATGGGTTTCGGCCTCGGGATCGTAATGGGAGTGCTCTTGGCGATGGCAATCGTCCGGTTTCGGGTGATGGACATGTCGGTGATGCCGTGGGCGATCATCAGCCAGACCATCCCCATCGTGGCATTGGCGCCGATGATCATCACGCTGTCCAGCCAGTCGGGACTGGAGGGGCGCGACCTGCCAAAAGCGATCATCGCGGCCTATCTCAGTTTCTTCCCGGTTCTGGTCAGCATGGTGAAAGGGCTGCGCAGCCCTGACCCGATGCAGCTCGATCTTCTGAAAACCTATGGTGCGGGCGAGACCGCCACCTTTCTGAAACTGCGGTTGCCCGCCTCGATGCCCTATTTCTTTGCGTCGTTGAAGGTGGCGGTCGCAGCAAGCCTGGTGGGGACCATCGTGGGCGAACTGCCGACGGGCGCCATCGAGGGTCTGGGCGCGCGGATGCTGATCGGATCGCAGTTCGGTGAACCCCTGATCATGTGGGCAAGCCTCTTTGCGGCAGCGATTCTGGCGGGACTGTTGATCGTCGCGGTGGGGACAGTGGAACGGCTTGCCCGCAAGCGCATGGGGGTGCCGGCATGAGCATCCTTCTGATTGCCGTTGCCGTCTGGTTGGCAGCCTGGACTCTGAACGTCCGGCTCGCGGGAAGCCGGCTGTCGAAGATGCGGACAGGCAAGGTTCTTGTGCCGCTGATTTTCGGGGCGACGGTTCTCATCCTGTGGGAAGGCGTGGTGCGCGGCCTTGAGGTGTCCTTCGTGATCCTGCCGCCACCAAGCGCCATCGCAGCAAAGATTGCGACCTCGTTGCCGACCCTGTGGCAGGACGCGTCACAGACGATCCTGAAAGGCGCGATTCCCGGTTTTCTGATCGGGTGCGGTGCAGGCGGGTTGGTGGCAATCCTGATCGACCGCTCACCCTTTCTGCAACAGGGCCTTCTGCCGATCGGCAACTTCGTTGCGGCGCTTCCCATCGTCGGCCTCGCGCCCATCTTGGTGATGTGGTTCGGTTTCGACTGGCAGTCCAAGGCCGCCGTCGTCGTCGTGATGGTTTTCTTCCCGATGCTGGTGAACACCGTGGCGGGACTACAGGCATCAGAGCGGATGCAACGCGACCTGATGGCGACCTGGGGGGCCAGCTACCTGCAGACACTGCTCAAACTGCGGTTGCCCGCGGCCATGCCGTTCATCTTCAACGGGCTTAAAATTGCATCGACTCTGGCTCTGATCGGGGCCATCGTTGCCGAGTTTTTCGGCAGTCCGATCTATGGGATGGGGTTCCGCATCTCGACCGAGGTGGGGCGGCTTGGCCTTGACATGGTCTGGGCCGAGATTGCGGTGGCGGCATTGGCGGGGTCGGCGCTGTACGGCCTGGTCTCGCTGATCGAACGGTGGGTGACTTTCTGGCACCCGTCGCAAAGGCATTAACAAAGGCCCGCAACGCCGGGCTCAACACGGGAGAACACGATGAAGAAACTGATCACTGCGGCCTTTCTGGCGGCCCTGGCCACCAGCGCCAGCGCCGAGGATGTGAAGCTGCAACTCAAGTGGGTCACGCAGGCCCAGTTCGCCGGCTATCACGTGGCACAGGCCAAGGGCTTTTACGAGGAAGAGGGCCTGAACGTCACGATCATGCCGGGCGGGCCGGACATCGCCCCCGTGACTTTGCTGCAGAACGGTGAAGTCGACGTGATGGTCGACTGGATGCCGTCCGCGCTGGCCGCACGCGAAAAGGGGGTGCCGGTGGTGAACATCGCGCAGCCGTTCGCCTCATCGGGAATGATGCTGACCTGTCTGAAAGAGACCGGCATCACCGAGCCGAAGGATTTCGCCGACAAGACTTTGGGTGTCTGGTTCTTCGGCAACGAATACCCGTTCCTGTCCTGGATGAGCCAGCTTGGGCTCAAGACCGACGGCTCGCCGGGCGGTGTCACCGTCCTGAAGCAGGGTTTCAACGTCGATCCCCTGCTGCAAAAGCAGGCGGCCTGCATCTCGACCATGACCTATAACGAGTACTGGCAGGTGATCGACGCCGGAATAGCGCCCGAGGATCTGGTGACCTTCAAGTACCAGGACATGGGGGTGGCGACGCTGGAGGATGGACTTTATGTCCTCGAGGACAAGCTGGCGGACCCGGCCTTCGAAGAGACGATGGTCAAGTTTGTCCGCGCCTCGATGAAGGGCTGGAAGTATGCCGAAGCGAACCCGGACGAGGCCGCGATGATCGTTCTCGAAAACGACCAGACCGGCGCGCAGACCGAACAGCACCAGAAGCGCATGATGGCGGAGGTGGCGAAGCTGACCGCCGGCTCGAACGGAGCTCTGGACGTTGCGGCCGCAGAGAAGACCGTGGCTTCGCTTCTTTCTGGCGGGTCGGACCCGGTGATCACCAAGGCGCCCGAGGGAGCCTGGACCAGCGTGATCACTGACAAGGCCCTTGCCGAATAATCCCTAGACTTGTCTGAATTTGGCGGACGTGGCCACGGTGTCGCGTCCGCCTTTTCTTTACCTCTTCAGGGCCTCATGTGCCGCTAAAGGGGGGACGGCCATGTCATGGGTGGTTGCGGGGCTTCTGGTCCTTGTCGCGGCGTTGTTCACTACCGTCTGGTGGCAAGGCTTTGCCGCGCCTTCGGGTTATCTTCACGGTGCCAAAAGCGCCGAGGCCGAGGCAGCCTACTGCCTTGCCGTAGCAGAGCGGATTTCCGAGATTACCAAGGGTCGTGGTGATCCCCGGCTTGAAAAACATCTCGACGAACAGGTGGCCTTCTGGCGCCCGCGCGTCGGACAGCGCCCTGGCCTCGGGCGGGTGGCCCTCGCCCGGGACAGCACTGCACCCGGCGTGAACGAAGGGGCGCATCTGCACCTTGCCGTACAGGACTGTGCGCTGCGGGCGATCAGTTTCTACGGCCAGCGCTTCGACGCCTTCGATTAGGACCCCGTCGGCCCCGGGTCGATTGACAGGTGCATGTCAATCGGACCATCTGGGGT
>JANOCQ010000252.1:0-3753 GCA_031412255.1 Paracoccaceae bacterium
GCCCCGGGAGGATTACGAGGACTGGGGCCGCGAAAATCCCGGCTGGGGCTGGGAAGAGTGTTTGAGCGCCTACCGGGCGCTGGAAGACAACGAGGCGGGCGGGGATGAGTGGCGGGGACGAGGCGGGCCGCTCTTCATCTCGGCCAACCGGTCGGGGCTGCATCTCCTTGTGAATCAGTATGTTGCGGCTTGTGGCGCGGCGGGCATGCCCGAGACGCCGGACTACAACGTGGCGGAGCAAGAGGGCTCGGGCGTCTACCAGATGACTATCAAGGGTGGACGCCGGAACTCAGCAGCGCGGGCGTTTCTGCGGCCGGCGATGAAGCGGGCGAATGTGCGGGTCATCACCGGGGCACTGGCCACGCGGGTGGTGATCGAGGGCGGGCGGGCGGTGGGCGTCGAGTACCGGCGCGGTGGCGAGACGCGGGTGCTGCGTGCCAAGGCCGAGGTGATCCTGGCGGGGGGTGCGATCAACTCGCCGCAGCTGTTGCAGCTGAGCGGGATCGGGCCGGGGGGCCTGTTGCAGGGCCTGGGCATTCCGATCGTGCGGGAGAATGCGAATGTCGGGGACCACCTCAGCGACCATCAGGGGATCAACTACAGCTGGGCAATGACCGTGCCGACCTACAATGACGTGCTGCGCCCCTGGTGGGGCAAGCTGCGGGTCGGGATCCAGTACCTGCTGACGCGGGGCGGGCCGTTGGCCAAGTCGATCAACCATGCCGGCGGGTTCTTCCGGACCTCGCCCGACTTGGCGCGCCCGAACATGCAGTTGTATTTCCAGGCATTTTCCACCCTGATCCCGCGTGAGGGCGAGCGTCCGGTGCTGGACCCGGACCCGTGGTCGGGGATGAGCATCGGCCTGTCGAACTGCCGCCCGACCAGCCGGGGGCATATCCGGCTGCGATCCTCCGATCCGGGGGAGCATCCCGTGATCACGGCGAATGCGTTTTCCACCAATCATGACGTCGAGGAGATGCTTGCAGCGGTGAAATTCCTGCGGACCATCGCGGCCCAACCGGCGCTGGCGCGGCTGATCAAGGAAGAGCTGCGGCCGGGGCCTGAAGTCGTGACGGATGAAGCACTTATCGCCGACTTCCGGGCGCGGTCGGGGACGGTGTATCATCCGAGCTGCACCTGCCGGATGGGGCCGGATGCGTCCAGTTCGGTGGTGGATGGGGGGCTGCGGGTGCATGGGGTGGGGGGCCTCAGGGTGATCGACGCGAGCGCCTTTCCGACGATCATCGCGGGGAACACCAATGCGCCGGCCATGCTGATGGGCTGGAAGGGCGCCGAGGCGGTGCTGCGCGACGCGCGGTGACCTTGGACGGGAGTGCCGCCCTTGGGGGCATTGAGCCCCCTGCGGACGGCGCTGCCGTGGAGGGGCGCGGGTGTGGTTTTCGAAAGGTGAACGGCAGGTTTTATGCGGGGAACGCAACGGCTGGCCATTGGATGGCAAGCCGCTGAGAACCCTGCGTTAAGCTGCGGGCTTCGAGGCGGGACGGGGGTCTTTTAGCCGTCTTCCCTGCGTCTTCCTTCCGTCTCTACACGCGGCGGGGTTGAGGGGCGCTAACCCTGTCAGGCGAATCACCGTTTCGGAATGCCTTCAGGCCGGTCGCTTGAGGCGGGCGGTAGAGCCTCCGGCGGGAGTATTTGGAAAAAGAGCAAATGCAGGGCAGGCGTCAAGGGCGGCGCGCGAGGTTGCGGTAGGGGCAGACGTCGGCGGCGAAGGGGACGTGGCGGCGGCGGAAGCTGGTGTCGGGCAGGGGCTCCGGGGCACTGATCCGGTCCATGCGGAAGTGCCGGAAGCCGTCGCGCGTCGGGTCCCAGGCGACGAGATACCAGAGCGGCGGGAGGATCAGCATCGCTTGTGGTTCTACCGTGCGTTGGGTGCGGCTGCCCTTGGCGTCGCGGTAGCGGAACCAAAGGTGCTGGCGGTTCAGGAAGGCGGTCTCGAAGGCAGGCAGGAGGTCCGGCTCCATCGGGCCGAGGTCGGACAGGTCCTGTTCCGGCGCGAGTTGGCCCACATGCAGGCAGTCGAGAAAGCGGCGCAGGTCGCGGAGCCTGTCGGGCGGGAGGGCGCGTTCGATCTTGGCAAGGCCCGCGTCGGCAAGGCTGGCAAAGGGCAGGCTGCCGGCGGCCCGCATCGCAGCGACGCTGATGAGGAGGGCAAAGACCTCGGAAACGGTCAGGCGCGGGGTCGTCTGGACCGACTGCGGATCTAGTTGCAGTCCACCGCCGCGACCGGCTTCCGAGTGGATGACAAAGCCCTGATCGCGCAGCGCGCCGATGTCGCGCAGGATGGTGCGTCGGGAGGCTTGGACCTCCGCCGCCAGGGCGGCCACGGTCGTGGTGCCGCTGCGGCGGAGGTTGCGAATGAGGGCGTTCTGGCGGGTGCGGCTGTCCATGTGGGCAGGGTAGACCTTTTGGTGACAGATTGTGGCACCATTTCCCCCTAGGGAAAGCGGACAGGTGTCAACAAGGAGAAAGACATGCAACGCACATCCGTGAACCCGTGGGACTGGTCGCTGGCCTTGGGTTACAATCAGGGGGAGGTTCTGGAGGGGGTCAGCCGTCAGCTGATCTGCGCGGGGCAGACCGCCGTGGATGGGACGGGCGCGCCGCAGTTTCCGGGCGACATGCGTGGGCAGATCGGGCTGGTGCTGGACAATCTGGAGGCGGTTCTGGCCGGGGCCGGGATGGGGTTGGCCGATGTGGTGAAGCTGACGGTCTATGCGACCGACGTGGACGCGGCGCTGCGGAACTTCGACCTTATGGGGATGCGGTTCGGGCCGGCGGGGGTGCGCCCGCCGATGACGCTGCTGGGGGTCAGCCGGCTGGCGGTGCCGGGGCTGATGGTCGAGATCGAGGCACTGGCGGCGGCGTGACTGCAGTGGGTGGGCGCTTGCCCACCCGTCCTATTCTCCGCGCGGGAAGCGTTTGCTGTCTTCCAGCACGTTCAGGTCCATGTGGTTGCGCATGTAGCGCTCGCTGGCGGCGCGGAGGGGTTGGTGGTCCCAAGGGTAATAGGCGCCGTTGCGCAGCGCCTCGTAGACCACCCAGCGGCGGGCCTGACTTTCGCGGACCTGCGCGTCATAGGCGGGCAGGTCCCAGCGGGCGTCGGCGAGGGCGCGGAAGTGGGTGAGGATTTCGGCGGCGCGGGGGTCTTGGGCGAGGTTCGTTGCCTCCAGCGGGTCGTTCGCCACGTCGAAAAGCTGTTCGGGGTCGGCGGGGCAGCGGATGTATTTCCACGCCCCTTCGCGCAGGGCGACCATTGGGGTGATCGTGCCTTCGGCGGCGTATTCCATGGCGACGGGGCCTCGGGGGCCCCCGTTGGCGACGGGGATCAGGTTGACGCCTTCGGTCCAGGGCATGACCTCTGCCATCGAGATGCCGGCGAGAGCGGCGAGGGTGGGGGCGAGGTCGATGGAGGAGACCGGCGTGTCGATGCGGCCGAGGGGCATCTCGGGCGCGGCGATCATCAGGGGGACGCGGGCGGAGCCTTCGAAGAAGTTCATTTTGAACCAGAGGCCCTTTTCGCCAAGCATCTCGCCGTGGTCGGAGAGGAAGACCACGTGGGAGTCCTGGCGGGTGGCTTCGAGGACCGCGAGGATCTCGCCGATCTTGTCGTCGATGTAGCTGATGTTGGCGAAATAGGCCTGTCTGGCGCGGCGGATATGGTCTGGGGTGATCTTGAGGCTGCGCCAGTCGCAGGCGTCCATCAGGCGCTGGGAGTGGGGGTCCATGTCGTCG
>JANOCQ010000253.1:0-2814 GCA_031412255.1 Paracoccaceae bacterium
ATCTGGTTCTGCATGCTGATGAAGGGCGTCCAGTTATTGGCACTGGCCGCGGCTTGCATCTTTGCGAACTGCCAGGCGGACATGGTGGACGCGCCAATGTAGCGCACCTTGCCCAGGCGGATCAGATCATCCAGGACCTGCATCGTCTCTTCGACTGGTGTCGTGGGATCGAAGCGGTGGATCTGGTAAAGGTCGACATAGTCCGTCTTGAGACGCTTCAGTGACAAGTCGATCTGACGCATGATCGCTCGCCGCGACAAGCCCTGGAAATAAGGGTCGGCATCGCCATGCACCTTAGTCGCGAGAACAATCCGATCACGCGGAGCAAGCGTCCAGAGGTAGTCGCCAAGGATCTCCTCCGACGAGCCGTCCGAATAGACGTTGGCCGTGTCGAAGAAATCAACACCGGCCTCGACTGCCTGAGCGATCAGCGGTTTGGACTTCTCTGGTGGCAGGGTCCACGGATGGCCACCGCGCTGCGGTTCGCCAAAAGTCATGCAACCAATGCAAATTTCACTGACCCAAAGTCCCGAACGTCCGACCTGCCTGCGCTGCATGCCCTCACCTCGTCATTTCGAGCCTACCATGCAACGCTCTTGCGAAAGCCGAAGCAAGTCTGCTTTTTCGTCACCGGCTGGACTTCCCGCTGGGGAGACCTACCTGCCGGTCATGGAAAGCAGCGCCAAAACGTCCGTTCTCTACAACGCCACCTGCCCGGTCTGTAACTTCGAAATACAGCACTATGCACGCTATGCCGGTGAGAACGGTCTGCCGATCAGATTCGACGATCTGAACTCGGATGCGCGGGAAGGCTGGGGCCTGGATGCCGATACTGCTGCCCGTCGGCTATATGTGCTGCACGAGGGGAAGCTGACCTCGGGGATTCCGGCGTTCCTCGTGCTTTGGGAGCAGATGCCACGGTATCGCTTGCTGGCAAAGGTCGTGGGATTGCCGGGGATCAAGCAGATCGCCTCGGCTGCCTACGATCATGTCCTTGCGCCGGTAATCTATCGCTGGCACCTGCGCCGGTTGGACAAGCAGTCGGTCGGCAGCCAGGACTGACAGGAGAGCGCCTTGCCCAGCGATGAGGATGGCGCAGCGGTGCCAACGGGACGCGCGGCACGGCTGCTGCGGTTTGGCGGCATCGCTTCGGGGATCGCGGGGGGCGTCGCTGCGGGGGGTTTGCGGGCGCTGGCCAGCGGCAGGCGCCCCGATCTAGCGCAACTCCTTTTGACGCCGGCCAATACCTTGCGGCTGACAGATGGGCTGTCGCATCTGCGGGGGGCGGCACTGAAGCTCGGACAGATGCTGTCGATGGACACCGGGCTGGTCCTGCCCGACGAGTTGACGGCGATTCTCGGCCGAATGCGAGATAGCGCCCGCCATATGCCGCCCAAACAGTTGCAGACCGTGCTGAATGCCGAATGGGGCGCCGGCTGGTATGGCCGGTTTGCCCGCTTTGACGTGCGTCCCTTTGCCGCCGCCTCGATCGGGCAGGTGCACAGGGCGGTGACGCGCGACGGTCAGGATCTGGCGATCAAGGTGCAGTATCCCGGCGTGCGGGCCAGCATCGACAGCGATGTCGATAACGTAGCGACGCTTCTGCGTCTGCCGGGGCTTTTGCGGCGGGAGATGGACATCGGTCCCCTTCTGTCGGAGGCCAAGCGCCAGTTGCATGCCGAGGCGGACTATCTGGCTGAAGCGCAGCATCTGACGCGGTTCGGTGCCTTGCTGGCGGGGTCAGATACCTTTGTCCTGCCAGCTTTGCACGAAAACCTCTGCACGCCGCAGGTGCTGGCGATGGGCTTCATGGACAGCGCCCCGCTGGACGGTCTGGTGGATGCCCCGCAGGCGGTGCGCGACCGGGTGGCCACCGCACTGATCGACCTTGTCCTGCGCGAGCTGTTCGTGTTCGGCGCGATGCAGACCGACCCCAACCTTGCCAACTATCGTTATGACCCGAAGACCAACCGGATCGTCCTTCTGGATTTCGGCGCGGTGCAACCGATCAGCCCCGAGCTTGCCGCCGACTTCCGTGCCCTCGCGCGGGTGGCGCTGGAGGGTGGGGAGGCGGCAACCCGTGAAGCCATGCTGCGCATCGGCTATTTCAGCCCCGCGACCGTCCCACATCACCAGGACCTGATCCAGTCGATGTTTACCACCGCGATGGCCCCATTGCGGCAAACCACTCCCTTCGATTTCGGCCGCAGCGATCTTCTGGAGCGCCTGCGCGACATGGGCCTTGTCCTTGGCAATGACCGCGAGCTAGCGCATGTGCCGCCGGCTGCCACACTGTTTTTGCACCGCAAGATCGGCGGCATGTATCTGATGGCCGCAAAACTGCGGGCGCGGGTCGCCCTGCGCTCGATGGTGGAAACGCATTGTCGCAAAGCAGCCTCGCCACGTTGAAATTCCGTCAGCGGGCATCATATCCCGTCACAACCTTGGCAGGATCGAGCGATGACCGACTGGACCCCCTCACGTGCCGAAGGCATAGCTGCCGCTAGTGACACCCGCTGCAGGCATTCGTAGCGGCAGTCATGATGGTCCTGCCTTGACTAGCCGTTCGGCTCCGCATACCTAGCAAAGTCAACGCGGGCGTTGTGTAATGGTAAGACCTCTGTGACGTTGCCCCCTGCACCTAATCCAGTTTGAGGTAGACTCTGGCCCAAGCGAAAGGACCAGAGATGAAGCGCAGCAGGTTCACCGAAGACCAGATCATCGGCATTTTGAAAGAGCACGAGGCAGGGGTTTCCGTCGCCGATCTGTGCCGCAAGCACGGCGTCAGCGACGCGACCGTCTATAAATGGAAGG
>JANOCQ010000254.1:0-3373 GCA_031412255.1 Paracoccaceae bacterium
GACCAAGGTCTACGAGTCGATCGTCAAGGGCGAGGACAACTTCGAGGCCGGCGTGCCGGAATCGTTCAACGTCCTTGTCAAGGAAGTGCGGGGCCTCGGCCTCAACATGGAACTCCTGGATGCGGAGGAGGAGTGACCGGAATTTTCGCAAATTCCGGACCGGTTTCTTCAAAGAAACCGGTTCCCACCCCTCTGACCGCAGCCCCGAATATGGGAATATGAAATGAACCAGGAACTCTCAACCAACCCGTTCAGCCCGGTTGCCCCGGTCAAAACCTTCGACGAGATCAAGATCTCTCTGGCTAGCCCGGAGCGGATCCTGTCGTGGTCCTTCGGGGAGATCAAGAAGCCGGAAACCATCAACTACCGCACGTTCAAGCCGGAACGTGATGGCCTGTTCTGCGCCCGTATCTTCGGGCCGATCAAGGACTACGAATGCCTCTGCGGCAAATACAAGCGCATGAAGTATCGCGGCGTCGTCTGCGAAAAGTGCGGCGTTGAAGTCACGCTGCAGAAGGTGCGGCGCGAGCGGATGGGCCACATCGAACTGGCCGCCCCTGTCGCGCACATCTGGTTCCTGAAGTCGCTCCCGAGCCGGATCGGCCTCATGCTTGACATGACATTGCGGGACCTTGAGCGGATTCTGTACTTCGAAAACTACGTCGTCATCGAGCCGGGTCTGACCGACCTGACCTATGCCCAGATGCTGACCGAAGAAGAGTTCCTCGATGCGCAGGACCAGTATGGCGCTGACGCCTTCACCGCTAACATCGGCGCTGAAGCGATCCGCGAGATGCTGTCCGCGATCGACCTGGACGCGACCGCTGAGCATCTGCGGGAAGAGCTGAAGGAAGCAACCGGCGAACTGAAGCCGAAGAAGATCATCAAGCGTCTGAAGATCGTCGAATCCTTCCTCGAATCCGGCAACCGGCCGGAATGGATGATCCTGACCGTGCTTCCGGTGATCCCGCCGGAACTGCGCCCGCTGGTCCCGCTGGATGGCGGCCGTTTTGCCACGTCCGACCTGAACGACCTTTACCGCCGGGTCATCAACCGCAACAACCGCCTGAAGCGCCTGATCGAGCTTCGCGCCCCGGACATCATCGTCCGGAACGAAAAGCGGATGCTGCAAGAAGCCGTCGACGCCCTCTTCGACAACGGCCGTCGTGGCCGCGTGATCACGGGCACCAACAAGCGCCCGCTGAAATCGCTGTCGGACATGCTGAAAGGCAAGCAGGGCCGCTTCCGCCAGAACCTTCTCGGCAAGCGGGTCGACTTCTCGGGCCGTTCCGTCATCGTGACCGGGCCGGAACTGAAGCTGCACCAGTGCGGCCTGCCGAAGAAGATGGCGCTCGAACTTTTCAAGCCCTTCATCTACTCGCGGCTTGAAGCCAAGGGTCTGTCTTCGACCGTGAAGCAGGCCAAGAAGCTGGTCGAGAAAGAGCGTCCCGAGGTCTGGGACATTCTCGACGAGGTGATCCGCGAACACCCGGTCCTCCTGAACCGGGCACCCACCCTGCACCGTCTTGGCATCCAGGCCTTCGAGCCTATCCTGATCGAAGGCAAGGCGATCCAGCTGCACCCGCTCGTCTGCTCGGCCTTCAACGCCGACTTCGACGGTGACCAGATGGCCGTCCACGTTCCTCTCTCGCTGGAAGCCCAGCTTGAGGCGCGCGTGCTGATGATGTCGACCAACAACGTGCTGTCGCCCGCCAACGGCAACCCGATCATCGTGCCGTCGCAGGACATGGTCCTGGGGCTTTACTACGTCACGATGGAGCGCAAGGGCATGGTCGGTGAGGGCATGGCCTTTGCCGACATCGACGAAGTCGAGCATGCGCTGGCTGCCGGTGCGGTGCACCTGCACGCCAAGATCAAGGCGCGGCTCCGTCAGGTCGACGAGACCGGCAACATCGTCTGGAAGCGCTTCGACACTACGCCCGGCCGCCTGCGGCTTGGCAACCTTCTGCCGCTGAACGCGAAAGCACCATTCGATCTGGTCAACCGTCTTCTGCGGAAGAAGGACGTCCAGACCGTCATCGACACCGTCTACCGCTACTGCGGCCAGAAAGAGTCGGTGATCTTCTGCGACCAGATCATGACCCTCGGCTTCCGTGAGGCCTTCCGCGCCGGCATCTCGTTCGGCAAGGACGACATGGTGATCCCGGACACCAAGTGGACCATCGTCAACGAGGTCAAGGAACAGGTCGCCGGCTTCGAACAGCAGTATCTCGACGGCCTGATCACTCAGGGCGAGAAGTACAACAAGGTCGTTGACGCCTGGACCAAGTGCAACGACAAGGTGACCGAGGCCATGATGGCCACGATCTCGGCTGTCCGTCACGACGCGGACGGTTCCGAGCGTGAGCCGAACTCGGTCTACATGATGGCCCACTCCGGTGCCCGGGGTTCGGTCATCCAGATGAAGCAGCTGGGCGGCATGCGCGGCCTGATGGCCAAACCGTCGGGCGAGATCATCGAGACGCCGATCATCTCGAACTTCAAGGAAGGTCTGACCGTTCTTGAATACTTCAATTCGACCCACGGCGCGCGGAAAGGTCTGTCCGACACCGCGCTCAAGACGGCGAACTCGGGCTACCTGACCCGCCGTCTGGTCGACGTCGCGCAGGACTGCATCGTCCGCAGCCATGATTGCGGCACCGAACAGGCGATCATGGCCTCGGCCGCGGTCAACGACGGTGAAGTGATTGTCCCGATGGGCGAACGCGTCCTTGGTCGTGTCGCGGCCGATGACGTGGTGGTTCCCGCGACCGGCGAAGTGCTGGTTGCGCGTGGTGAACTGATTGACGAACGCCGCGCCGACCTGATCAACAACTCGGGCGTGGCAACCATCCGAATCCGCTCGCCGCTGACTTGTGAAGCGGAAGAGGGCGTTTGCGCGCTTTGCTACGGGCGTGACCTCGCTCGCGGCACGCTGGTGAACATCGGTGAAGCGGTCGGCATCATCGCCGCCCAGTCCATCGGTGAACCCGGCACCCAGCTGACCATGCGGACCTTCCACATCGGCGGCGTCGCCCAAGGCGGTCAGCAGTCGTTCCTGGAAGCCAGCCAGGAAGGCAAGATCGAGTTCCGGAACGCCAACCTTCTGTCCAACGTCACGAACGAGCAGATCGTTGTGGGCCGGAACATGTCGATCGCCATTATCGACGAGGCGGGCCAGGAACGGGCCGCCCACAAGCTGACCTACGGCGCGAAGCTGCACGTAAAGGAAGGCGAAACCGTCAAGCGCGGCACCAAGCTCTTCGAATGGGACCCCTTCACCCTGCCGATCATCGCCGAAAAGACCGGCGTGGCGCGGTTCAAGGATCTCGTCGCGGGGATCTCGGTCCGCGAGGAAACCGACGATGCGACG
>JANOCQ010000255.1:0-3502 GCA_031412255.1 Paracoccaceae bacterium
CGCTTTTCGTCCTCGGTGTAGCCGGCCAGCGGAATGATCTCCATCCGGTCAAGCAACGGACCCGGCATGTTGTAGCTGTTCGACGTGGTGATGAACATCACGTTGGAGAGGTCGTACTCCACCTCCAGGTAATGATCGACGAAGGTGTTGTTCTGTTCGGGATCCAGCACCTCCAGCAGCGCCGACGCCGGGTCACCCCGGAAATCCTGGCCCATCTTGTCGATTTCATCCAAGAGGATCAGCGGGTTGGTGGTCTTGGCCTTCTTCAGCGACTGGATGATCTTGCCGGGCATCGACCCGATATAGGTCCGCCGGTGACCGCGGATTTCCGATTCGTCGCGCACGCCGCCCAGCGAGATGCGGATGAACTCGCGCCCCGTGGCCTTCGCCACCGAACGGCCAAGCGAGGTCTTGCCGACGCCCGGAGGGCCGACGAGGCACAGGATCGGACCCTTCAGCTTGGTCGAACGGGCCTGCACCGCCAGATACTCGACGATCCGCTCCTTGACCTTGTCCAGACCGAAGTGGTCGGTATCCAGCACCTTCTGCGCCGCACCCAGGTCCTTCTTGACGCGGGACTTCACGCCCCACGGCACACCCAGAAGCCAGTCAAGGTAGTTGCGCACGACGGTCGCTTCCGCCGACATCGGCGACATCGACTTCAACTTCTTCAACTCCGCATCCGCCTTCTCGCGCGCTTCCTTGGAAAGCTCGGTCTTGGCGATGCGGGCTTCCAGCTCGGCGACCTCGTTCTGGCCGTCCTCACCGTCGCCGAGTTCCTTCTGAATGGCCTTCATCTGCTCGTTCAGATAGTACTCGCGCTGGGTCTTCTCCATCTGCGTCTTCACGCGCGACTTGATCTTCTTTTCCACCTGCAGGACCGAAAGCTCGCCCTGCATGTGGCCGTAGACCTTCTCCAGCCGCTCGGCGACGTCCAGAGTTTCAAGGATCGCCTGTTTCTGCGTTACGTCCACGCCCAAGTGACCGGCGACAAGGTCGGCCAGACGCGCAGGCTCGCGCGTGTCGGAAACGGCGGCGAGCGCTTCTTCAGGGATGTTCTTCTTCACCTTCGAGTAGCGTTCGAATTCCTCGCTGACCGCGCGGACCAGCGCCTCGACGGCGGTGGACTCGCCATCGGTCTCGGCGAGCGCCTCGGCGGTGGCCTCGAAGAAGGCAGGGTTCTCGACAAAGCCGGTGATCTTCACGCGCGACTTGCCTTCGACCAGAACCTTCACGGTCCCGTCGGGAAGTTTCAGCAATTGCAACACGTTGGCCAAAACGCCAACCCGGAAGATACCGTCCGACGCGGGATCATCCGCCGTCGGGTCCTTCTGCGAGGACAGAAGAATCTGCTTGTCGTCCTGCATCACTTCTTCCAGCGCGCGGACGGATTTCTCGCGTCCGACGAAGAGCGGCACGATCATGTGGGGAAAGACCACGATGTCGCGCAGGGGCAGGACCGGATAGCTTTGGGTGCTCATGTGACTACCTTCGTTCGCGGCAGCGCTGCGGGGCCCCGACCATCGGCAACCCTGCCCGCTCCACCTTCAGAGTTGCTAACTTGTGGTCCCCCGTGCAGGGATTCAAGTTCCGGTTTGGTTCGACAGAATGAACCTTGGCGTGATTGCGTGCAAGGTGAGAAAGCGTTGAACGCGTCACCGGCCTCTTGCTCGCTGTCGCAGGTGGGACGCCATGATGACCCGGTTCTTCGCCGTACTACGGCCCGGAACGCAAGCGGGGAACATGGCTTCGGTTGCTGCAAATTCCTTGACTTGTTGGTATTGATGCAAATGTGGCACCAGCAATGCCCGCCACGACGAGTGCCGCATCGGATACCGCCATGCAGAGGGGCGCGCGGGCCAGGTTCGGGGCTGGCTCTGTTCAGACCGGCTCGATATCCGCCTCGGCTCTCCTCGCGTGGAAGGTGGCCACGAACCCCGACAGGTTTCCCATTGCAATCGCATCCCGCAGTCCCTGCATCAGGATCTGGTAATAATGCAGGTTGTGCCAGGTCAGCAGCATGCTGCCGAGGATCTCGCCCGACCTTACCACGTGATGCAGATAGGCGCGGCTGTAGCTGCGGCAGGCCGGGCAATCGCATCCTTCTTCCAGCGGACGCGGGTCGTCCTTGTGGCGGGCATTGCGCAGGTTCACCTGCCCCCGGGCGGTCCAAGCCTGACCGGTGCGGCCCGAACGTGAGGGCAACACGCAGTCCATCATGTCGATGCCGCGCATCACAGCGCCCACGATGTCGTCGGGTTTGCCCACCCCCATCAGGTAGCGCGGCTTGTCCTGCGGTAGGTAGCCCGGCGCGTAGTCGAGGACGGAAAACATCGCCTCCTGCCCTTCGCCAACCGCCAACCCGCCCACAGCATAGCCGTCGAAGCCGATAGTCTTCAGCGCCTCGGCGCTTTCCTCCCGCAACGCTTGCGTCACACCGCCCTGCATGATCCCGAACAGCGCATGTCCCGGCCGGTCGCCAAAGGCATCGCGCGACCGCTGCGCCCACCGCATCGACATCCGCATCGACTTTGCCACGGTCACATCATCCGCGGGCAGCGCAGGGCATTCGTCAAAGCACATCACGATGTCTGAACCCAGAAGCTTCTGGATCTCCATGCTCCGTTCCGGCGTCAGCATGTGCTTCGACCCATCGAGGTGGGACGAGAACCGGACACCTTCCTCGGTCAGCTTGCGCAAAGGCCCAAGAGACATGACCTGAAATCCGCCGCTGTCGGTCAGGATCGGCTTTTGCCAGTTCATGAACCGGTGCAGCCCGCCCAGGGCTGCCACCCGCTCTGCCGTCGGGCGCAGCATCAGATGGTAAGTGTTACCCAGAAGGATGTCCGCCCCCGTGGCCGCCACGCTTTCCGGCAGCATCGCTTTCACCGTCCCTGCCGTCCCCACCGGCATGAAGGCAGGCGTGCGAATCTGACCGCGCGGGGTCGAGATCACCCCCGTCCGGGCTGCGCCATCGGTCGCCACCACATTGAAACTGATGCCCGTCGCCATGCCATTCGTCCTTTTGCTGCCGCTCCTTTGGGCCAAATCGGGTGAAAAGTGAAGCACAACACATCCAGCGGGTCGCTTGCGCCGTATTGACACTTGACGTCTGCGGAAGCTTTGCTATCTGCAGTGAATGAACGTTCATTCCCAGGCCCGCTGACATGCCCCCGCTGCCCCATCCCCTGCCCGCCGCCGAAGAGCGCAGCCACGAGATTCTGGCTTCGATCCGTCAGGCATTTGCCGAAAAGGGCTTCGACGGCGCCTCGATGCAAGACTTGGCCCGGTCTGCCGGGATGAGCGTCGGCAACTTCTATCGCTACTTCCCGTCCAAGGCCGCAATCGTTCAAGCCATGTGCGGCTATGACCTGGCCGAGATCCAGGACGAGTTCGCCCAGATCCAGACCTCGGATACCCCGATGATCTGCCTGCGCGACCGGATCCTGAACCACTTCAGCGAAGAGTCGATGAAGGACGGGCAACTTTGGGCCGAGATAAC
>JANOCQ010000256.1:0-2143 GCA_031412255.1 Paracoccaceae bacterium
GCGTCGTCGAAGCCGGCGTCGTCCAGGGCTACTTTCTTTCGAGCTACTCCGCGCGCAAGCTCGGCATGAAGACCACCGGCCATGCCGGCGGCTCGCACAACCTGGTGCTGACCAGCCGCCACACGCAGCCGGGCGACGACCTGGACGCCATGCTGCGCAAGCTGGGTCGCGGGCTCTTCCTGACCGAGCTGATCGGGCAGGGCGTCAACGGCGTCACCGGTGACTACTCGCGCGGCGTGGCGGGCTTCTGGGTCGAGCGTGGTCGCGTAGCGCATCCGGTGCACGAGGTCACGATCGACGGCAACCTGCGCGAAATGTTCCGGGGCATCGTCGCCCTCGGTGCAGACACCTACACGCATGGCAGCAAGACGGTCGGCTCCTTGCTGATCGACCGCATGAAGGTGGCCGGCACCTGAGTCCGTGCGAACGTCGGCATGGGAAAACCCCGTCCGAATCGGCGCACCCGCTGCCTAGAATTCGCGCGATCCCTTTCGCCTCAGCCCTTCTTTCAGGAGCTTTTCATGGAACGTCGTCTGTTCGTTGGTGGTGCCGGTCTGGCTGGCGTGCTCGCCGCCGGCGTGGCGCCTGCAGTTCATGCGCAGGCGGCCATCCGCTGGCGCCTGACTTCGGCTTTCCCGAAGTCGCTCGACACGATCTTCGGCGCGTCCGACACCTTCGCCCGCAAGGTCAAGGAGATGTCGGGCGGCAAGATCGAAATTTCGGTGCATGCCGCCGGTGAACTGGTGCCCACCCCCGGCCTCGTCGACGCGGTGCAGAACGGCACCGTCGAGATGGGACACACGGCCCCGTACTACTACTTCGGCAAGAACGACTGCTTCGCGCTCGGCTGTGCCATCCCCTTCGGTCTGAACAGCCGCCAGATGACCGCCTGGCAGTACGACGGCAATGGCCTGAAGTTGATGCGCGAGTTCTATTCGAACTACGGCTTCACCAGCTTCCCGATGGGCAATACCGGCGCGCAGATGGGCGGCTGGTACCGCAAGGAGATCAAGACCGTCGCCGACATGAAGGGCCTTAAGTTCCGCGTCGGCGGCTTCGCCGGCAAGGTCACCTCGCGCCTGGGCACGGTGTCGCAGAACATTCCCGGTGGCGAGATCTACCAGGCCTTGGAAAAGGGCACGATCGACGCAGCCGAATGGGTGGGCCCTTATGACGACCAGAAGCTGGGCTTCAACAAGGTCGCCCCGATCTACCACTACCCCGGCTGGTGGGAAGGGGGTCCGCAGCTCGACCTGTACGTGAACCAGAAGGCCTTCGACACGCTGAGCGCCGACCAGAAAGCGATCATCGAATGCGCAGCGGCCTATGCGCACACCGAGATGCAAGCCAAGTACGACGCGCGCAACCCGGGCGCGCTGAAGCAACTGGTGGCGGGCAAGACGCGCCTGGTGCCGTTTCCGAAGCCGGTACTCGATGCGGCATTCAAAGAGGCGATGGCGCTGTACTCCGAGCTCAGCGGCAGCAACCCGGCGTTCAAGAAGATCTACGACGACTACTCCAACTTCCGTCGCGAATCGAACCTGTGGTTCCGCTTCACCGAAGCGCGCTTCGACAGCTACATGCAGAGCGTGAAGCTTTGACATCCGCCTAGCCCGCTTCGGCGGGCCTGGCCGAACCCAAAGCGCCCCGCACCGCGGGGCGCTTTGCATTGGATTGCGGATGCGCCGCCCGTCAGGGCTTCTTTTCCGCCGCCGAATCCTTTTTCATGGCCTCTTCGAGCGCCTTCATCGGGTCGTCGTCGCTCGTGCCTGCGGCACCCTCCGCTTCGCTGGCCGGCCGCGAGGCGGCGTCCAGTGCGGCATCGCCGCCAGCGCCTGGCTGTGCATCCGATGCTCCCGACTCGGGCGGCGGCGTGAACTGCCCGCCTTCCATCTTGCCGATGTCTTCACTGGCCTTCTCGAGGTCCAGCACCTGCGGCTTGTCGAGGAAGGTCGTCACCGTCTGCGGGAAGAACATCACGATGGCCACCAGAATCAGCTGCAGCACCACCCACGGGATGGCGCCCAGGTAGATGTCCTTCGACTCCACCTTGCGTGGCAGCGACTTGTTCTTGAACAGGGTGTCGGCAATGCCGCGCAGGTAGAACAGCGCAAAGCCAAAGGGCGGGTGCATGAAGCTGGTC
>JANOCQ010000257.1:0-2688 GCA_031412255.1 Paracoccaceae bacterium
CCAGCGGCTCGGGTCCGCCGAACTCGATCCCGTCCACGAACGGCTGCCAGTAGGGCGCGCTTTCCAGCATCATGTCCACGGCAGCTTCGCCACCAGCGCAGGAAAAATGCTTCGGCCCGATAGAGTAGATCTGCTGAAGCGGCTCGACATCAAAGAGCTCGCGGAAGGCGGGACGATTCTCCCAGTGGACCGCAGGAGAGTCGCCGCCGAGCAGGCCCGCCCGCGCCAACGTGTAGGCCCCGGTGCAAAGAGCCCCGATCCGCCCTCCCA
The DNA here is from genome assembly GCA_031412255.1 of Paracoccaceae bacterium. Lineage (GTDB taxonomy): Bacteria > Pseudomonadota > Alphaproteobacteria > Rhodobacterales > Rhodobacteraceae > Tabrizicola. The sequence continues at coordinate 271 of JANOCQ010000257.1, forward strand.
TCCGCTGGTGGTTTCGCAGCCATGCCAGAACTGTACGGTCTGCAGCCTGGGACGCATCGGTGCCAGAGCAGACGACAACGGTGGCATCGCGACCTAGTGGCGTCAGTCCAAGGTCGACTTCCACTCTTATTCCCGCCGAGCTGTCAACGGGTGCGCCATCCATGCTCAAAAGGCTCCAGCTATAGAGCGGTTGTTGCGTCAGTTGGTTCGCGATGCGCAGTGGCTCAATCGCTGAACTGAAAGCGAGAAGGGTGAAGCGCGGAAGTGCCAGGAAGGCAAAAGCCCGCGTCGTGACGGGGCTAGGAAGTCGAAAGAAGGCCACTCCGCGCGGAATGACTGGGTCAGCGATGGAGAAACGCTTTCCGTGCTCGTGAATCGCCATCGTGCCCTCCGGCTTAGCCGTTGCTCTCGTTCTTCTTCAATAGACGGGCAACCCAACGGATAATACATCCCGCAGCCGTTCCTGACTTAATGGCACGCTGTCGAGTTGCTCTTTGGATAGCCCGCCGCCATGAAGTAGGACGATACTCATGTTGGAAATCTCCCTGTTTGGCAGCGGTGCCGGCGTGAGGCGTGAGTTGAGGAATGGGTTTGGCGAAGCCATGAACCTAGCTCTCGCTGACGAGGTGGGCATCTGCAGGGTTCCACCAGGCGTAGAGTGGCTGTGAAATCCCAAGCGGCAGGCCGGCCAGTTCGTCGTGGCCTTTCTGCACCCGGATTTCCTGGCCTTGGGCCGTTTCCAGGTAGACCGTCGCGGTCGCCCCGACGAATTCCTCGCCTATGACCTTCACCGGGACGGAATTCACGTCTCCGACCGGAGCCGTTGCACTGAGATGGGTCTTGGTGTCGAGCACAGTCAACGTCGCGGTTTCGCCTGGGGCAGCGCCTCCGGCCAATCGCAGCGGGCCGACGGAAGAGTCGAGTTCCAGTCCAGTCGCGCCGTTTCGGACCTTGCCGGTGAAGAGGTTGGATGATCCCAGGAAATCGGCGACGAAGCGGGTCCGAGGCGTGCGGTAGATCTCTTGCGGGGTGCCGATCTGCTCGATCACGCCACGGCTCATGATCACGACGCGGTCGGCCATCGAAAAGGCTTCGGACTGGCTGTGGGTGACGTAGACGAAGGTGATCCCCGTCTCGCGCTGAAGGTTTTTCAGCACCGACTGCATCCGCACCTTCAGCGCCGCATCCAGCGCCGACAGCGGTTCGTCCAAAAGCAGAATCTCGGGCTCCACCACCAGCGACCGGGCCAAGGCCACGCGCTGCCGCTGGCCGCCCGAAAGCTGGCTGATGTTGCGGTCGGCAAACTCGGTGATCTGCATCCGGTCGAGCCACTGTTCTGCCCGGCGGCGACGTTCGGTCTTGCTTACGCCGCGCATCTTCAGCGCAAACTCAACATTTTCCCGCACGTTCAGAAATGGAAACAGCGCCAGGCTTTGCCAGACCATCGGCGTGTCCCGGCTCCAGGTCGGCAGGTCGTTGATCGGCTTGCCCGACAGCTTGATCACCCCTTTCGTCGGTGCCTCAAGCCCCGCAAGCATCCGCAGCGTCGTGGTCTTGCCGCAGCCGGACGATCCCATGATGGCAAGGAATTCGCCTTTCTTGATCTCGAAATCCAGCTTCTTGACGGCGACGAACGAGCCGAAACTCTTCACCACGCCTTCGAAGGATACGAGGGTATCGCGGCTCATGAGCTTACTCCTTGTCGGCGGGCTTGGCGCCGCGACCGGACAGCAGCAGCTGCGCCAGGATCACAAGCGTCATGGAGAGGATGAAGACGAAGGTCCCGATCGCGTTGATCCGCGGGCTGACCTGGCCTTGCAGGAAGCCGAGGACCTTGACGGGAAGCGTCTCGTTCAGGCCGGAGACGAACCAGGCTACGGCGAATTCGTCGAAGGAAACGGCCATGGTGATGAACAGGGCACCCAGGATGGCTGGCGCACAGAAGGGCACGATGACATGGCGCATCGCCATCCATTCCGACGCGCCGAGGTTCCATGCAGCGGGTTCGAGAGCGGGGTCCATCTGGCTTAGTCGCAGACGGATGATCGCCATCGCGAAGGGCGCACAGACGACAACGTGGCTGATGATGACCGAGAGCGCATTGCCCGACAGGTTGATCCTGCTAAGGTAGGCCAGCATCGCAAGCCCCAGGATGATCACCGGGATGGTCGGCGGCAGCAGCGCCAAGGCCAGATACACCTGCTTGCCCGCGAACTTGTAGCGGTAGTCGGTATAGGCCGCCCCAAACCCCAGCGCCGTCGAAACGATCCCGACGATCACGCCCACGACCAGCGTGTTCCGTGCGCCTTCCCAGACTAGGGGGTCGGTTGCGACAGCGCGGTACCAGTCCAGCGAGAACTCGCCCAAGGGGATCGAGGGGAAGCGGTCGGAATTGAAGCTGAAGACGAAGCTTGCCGC
>JANOCQ010000258.1:0-14841 GCA_031412255.1 Paracoccaceae bacterium
GGGGTGGTTGGCGGTGGGGGGGGGGGGGGCCCCCCTCGGGGGGGCCGCTCCGGCTGGGGGGGGGTGGGGGGGGGGGGGGGGGGGGGGCCTGGGGACAGACCAGCGTCGCGCCGCGCGCGGCGCAGGGTGGAGCCGCAAGGAAATCAAGGGGTTGGATGTGGGCGTAGGGTGTATCCCCTTGAGGCAGGTACAAGCTTTAACCGAACCTAAAGCGGGTGCGGCAAATAGTCGAAATCAGTCGTCCAGGTATGATTTTAGGGACTTGATCCTCTTTTCCAGCAGGTCGAGGCCCTTCCGGTCAAGAAGCGCCGAAATCCGGACGAGGTCGCCGGTTATTTCGACGTTCATCTTGTTCAGTTCAAGGGTCTCGGCCTCACGCGAGGCAACCTCAGAGACGGTATCAAGCATTTGTTTTCTCTCTGCTTTTGGTTCCACCTCAGCAGATTCAACCACGGCCAGTTGCCGTCCGCCAACACTTTTGCTAGCGGCCTCTATCCGAACAAATTGCTGCGTATCCAGATAGGATTTGATCGCAGGCCCGACTGCACTTGAGTTGAACCCCTCGCGGGTGAGGTAGTTTCTAAGGCTCATCTCGGACGGCTGTGCTTCAGGAAACTTCTCTTTGATCCGGGCGAAGAGGTCCGGGCTATCTGCCGCCCTCCGAACCGCCTTCAGATATGAATCGTTATCCGGTGGGAAAAGTATCTCCATTGCCAGATCGGAAACCTTGATCTCCCCCTTAGAATGCCGGGACAGCAGGCCGAAGTGCATCATTGCTGACATGGCCCGATCCGACGTTCCCGTCACGCCAGCATACCCAAGGTGGCGGGCAGCGGTTTCTCTGGTGATCGGGTTTCTGTGATCGCCGTTGAAGATTTTTCTTGCGTTTTCAATAACCTCCGGAAGACTGTCGCTGGGGTATCCGGGGCTGCGAACTCTTGTCATAACTCTCCCTCCAATCATCTACGCTGCCGATATAGCGCATTTAGCGTCTGTCTGCAACTACACAAGCCAAACCAAATGCGCTGATACCGCTTGACGGACCGCCAGCGTTCAACTAGGTTTCGGTTGTGCGGGCGATTCCGCACTAGATGTAGGAGGTCATCATGGCCTTGTTGGCCGCAAGCCCCGGCGATTTGCCGACCGGCGTTCGGGGCGGGGATGAAGATAGGCGGGGCTGCTTCCAAGCCGGGTAGGTAAAGCAAGCAGCCCCAAATCGGCACCATCTACAGGCGCACCCAGCGGCGCACTGGCGCTGGGAAGGAGGTTATCAGGATGCCTTGGTATCCTGTCGCGGAGAAGGGGCTGCAACCCCAACCCCGCTTACTCTTGTTAAGCATAACCGGGGAGGGCTTGCGCCCTCCCCGTCTCTTTATGGTATGATCAGAGTGAAGTCAAGGAATCTTGGAAGGAATCCAGCAGGTTGACCTTGGCGAGTGCCATCAAGGAATGGCGATTGGCGGAGTTCGCAGCCCACGAAGTAACCCGAGGGGTCGGCCCCATTTTCGAGGCAGAGTTCGATGATCTCGCAGCAAAGGTTATCAGAGCTTCGCGATCAGTCGGTCGAACATCAGTTTCACTTCCTGCCGATGGTTCGCGCGGAAAGTAAGCTCACCCAGATACTTCGGCATCTGCCGATGCTACACGCTGACGTACGTTAACCGAATCGAAGCCTTCAGTTGCCTCCAAAAGTTATCATTCTTGTTTGCGGATCCACAGCCCTCGCAAGCGTGCCCGGGCGCATCGCGCGCTGACGTCCTTCCACTGGAAGGCCGTCCGGGCGCGCCTCACCGTCATAGGTGAAGCCCCGGGTGCCGCCCGCGGCGAGGGCGATGGAGGAGCGTCGGTTCGAAGGGATGGGGTCGGTGGTGGTCCTGAGTTTCGAGGTCAGGCGGTTGCCGAGTCGCGGCGCGCCCCCCGCCCCCATCCCCTCCCCACGGAGGGGGAGGGGAGGCGATTGGGACGGGCGTTTCGCTACGGGTTCGCCTCGATGGTCTGGTTCAGCCAGGGGACGAATTTGGAGATGTTGGTGTAGGCGGAGAAGAGCGCGGTCTCCTCGCAGCCCTGGCCGGACGTCGCCGAGAGGCCCCAGCTGACGATGCCGGCCTGGATGTAGCGGCCGCCCTCCACCGGCACGACCAGGGGGCCGCCGCTGTCGCCGTTGCAGGAGGTCTTGCCGCCCTCGAAGGTGCCGGAGCAGATCATGTTCTCGGAGACCGCCTCGGGGGCGCGGGCCATCAGTTCGTCCCAGATCGCGTAGGCGTCCTGTTCGGCGACGCCGAGGGTCTGGACCGCGTAGCCGAAGCCGCCCGCCGCATCCTCGGCCCGGGCTTCGAGCATGGCCTGGTTGCAGAGCGCGCGGTCGAGGACCTGGATCTGGGCCTGGCGGAGTTCGGGCGAGGGTTGCGCGCCCTCTTGCAGGCCCCAGCCGGTGACGATGGTGGTGACGCCCTGCTGGTTCAGAAGGTCGCCGTATTCGGCATCGGGGACCTCCACCGTCTGGTAGGGCACCTGCGGCGCGCGGGAGAGCTTGATGAGGGCGATGTCGAAGTCGAACTCGGTGCCGATGTAGGAGGGGTGGCGGAAGATCGCCTCGGCGGGGATCAGGTCGCCGGAGCCGGGGGTCAGGGTGTTGGTGCCGACGAGGATCGAGACCTCTTGCGGGGCGAGGTCGGCGAAGCTGCCGTCCGCCATCGGCATGTGGATGCAATGGGCGGCGGTGAGGACCCAGCGGTCCATCACCATCGAGCCGCCGCAGAACTGGGCGTCGGTCGAGACGGGCGCGCCGCCGATCAGGAGGGCCACTTGCCACGGCCAGGCGCCCTCGGGTGCAACCTCGCCACCGATGACCTTGGCCCCGGCCTGGTCTGCCGTCTTGCCGCGTTCGGCCTTGGCGCCGGATTTCGCATAGGCGAAGGGTGAGGCGGTGGCGGGGTCGGGGATGGCGAGTTGCGGGGCCTCGGCCATCAGGGGCGTGGCCAGAAGCGTGGCGATCAGGGCGGGAAGGAGCCGGGGCATTCAGTTCTCCATCGGTGCGGGGGCGGTTTCGCCAGGGGTCAGGTGGATGATCTGGCGCAGCAAGGTCAGCGGCGCGGGTTTGAGGGTGAAGCCGCGGCTGGTGGCATCGGGGTCGAGGCGGGATTCCAGCCAGACGGTCATGGGATCGGGCGGCATGGCGCGAGTGGTGTCGGAGGTGGCGAGGCGGGTCAGATCGACGCGGGGGGAGTCGGGGGTGACGGGAACGGCGAGGGTCCAGATTTCCTCGCGGCCCGCAGTGCTGCCGGGTTCGATCATCAGACCGACGCGGGTGCTTTCGCCGGGTGCCAGGCGGTTCGACAGGTTCTGCGACGGGTAGATCGCCTGCACCTGGAAATCGGCGGTGAAATAGAGGACCGAGACGTCCTGTGCGGTGCCGGAAGTGTTGGTGATGGTCAGCCAGAGCTGGTCGCAGGGGGCGACGCCCTGGGACGGGTCGAAGGGGGTGGCGGGGCCGGTCTGGTCGCAGGCGGCGGAGGCAGCGCGGCGTTCGGTGGTGACTTCAAGGGGTGCCTTCCCGGTCAGGCTGCGACCGGCGGCTCCCGCCAGAACCTTGCGGAGCGCGAGACCGTGAGCGGTCTGGGCCAAAGTGCGGTCCAATGCCTCGGCCTCGGTCTCGCCGGGTTCGGGGCGGACACGGGGGGTGGAGCCGGGGCCGTCCGGATCCAGAACACCGTCGGAGCCAGCCAGCGCAACGGTGCCCTCGGTCAGGATCGGGACAAGGTCCGGATTGAAGCCGGGCACCGGAAGGGCGGCGGTCCAGGCGGCGTAATCCAGTCCGTCGTCGGAGTGGGCGCGGACCGGGGAGGCAAGGGCCAGCGGTGCGGGAGGCGGGGAGGAGACGAGTTCCCCCCAGCGTGCCGTGACAGGCGGCCGGTCGGACAGGACAGCTTCGCGCGCGGTGACTTTGGTGAGCGTGGCGGTGGCAAGGGGAGTGCCGCCGCTGGGGTCGGCGTAAAGCGCCAGTTCCGCGCCGATGGCGAGGCCCTCCAGAAGACCAGCAGCGAGTTTGCCGTCTTCCACGGGGAAGCGTTGGAGCGCATTGCCCTGACCGAAGACCACGGCGTCAAGGAGCGGGCCCTCACCGTCGGGCATCTGCCGGGCAGGCCCCTGGACCATAGCCTCGGTGGTGGCGGCAAGGACTTGCGCCCAGCTGGCGTCCTGGGTGTCGTGCAGGTTTTGTGCAAGCCGCAGGGTGAATTCGCCGTGCCAGGTGCCATCGGGCATCGGATATTCGAAAGACCGTTGGTCGGACTGCGAGGAGTAGAGGAAGACGAAGTCGCCGCTGAGCGGTGGGCCGGGGGTGTCTTCCACCGCGACGACGTCGTCGGGGATGCCGAGTTGCGCTTCGTCAATCACCTTGGCGACCCCCTGCCCTCCCACCGCCCGGAAGCCGGTGGCGGAGTGGCAGGCGTCGATCAGGGCGACGACTTGCACGCCTTTGGACAGGGTGGCCTGCGCCCAGGTCTGGAGGTCGTCGTCAACGAGGGCGTTTTCCACACTGCCGATTGCCCCTTTCCAGCCAGTGGCGTCGGCGGGGAGGAGAAGTTCGTCGTAGCCGCCGCCTTCGTCGCCGGAAAGGTCGGGGGCCTGAGCGCCGTGGCCGGAGAAGAAGAAGACCACTGTGTCGCCTTTGGTCGAGGCTTTGGTGGCGGTGGCGAGGGCGTCGAGGATTGCGTCGTGGGTGGGTTGGCCGGTTGAGGTGCCTTGCGGCAGGCCGGAGAGGTCGGAGGTGAGGACGGTGATATTGGCCGGTTGGACACCGCGGGCGATAAGGGTTTCGGCCATCAGGCGGGCGTCGTTCGACGGGCCTTTGAGGTCGGCGTCGAGGGTCAGGTAGTCGGCGACGCCGACGATGACCGCATGGATTTCGGCATGGGCGGGCGGGGCCAGCAGGGCCAGGGTCAACGCGAGTGAGGAAAGGCCCGTGCGCATGGTGGCGGCAGGATACTGCGGGCGGGCCTTGGGGCAAGTGCGGCGTGGGAGAGTGACGGGATTTGTCATGCGGGTGAGGCGTGCCCTTCGGTGGTGAAGGGTGGCAACCCACACCGCGCGGGGACGGGACGGCTTTCGAATTGAGCGCTGACGCGCAAGTCTTTTGTCTCGCCACTTTGCGTGAAGAACGCAAAGAGGCTCGGACGTGCGCGCCGCGCGGGGATATTTGGACCAGTATGAAAGGGGGGGGCGGGGTTCGGGATGGGCATCGGGTCGCTCGGCGCTTATGGCGAAGGGACCGGCGCGTCTGATCAGTTCAGCGGGGTCACGCGGCGGCCTCCGGCGGCGATGCCGTCTTCGATGCGGGTGGCGACGTCGTTGCCGGTGAGCGACGCGATGAAGCCGTTGAACTCGGGCGTTGCGCGGGTGGCCTGGCGGCCGGCTTCGATGACCATGTCGACCTGGGCGTCGGGGAGGTTCAGGCGGGTGGGGACGGCGTCGAGCTGGTCACGCAGCGCGGTGGGGAGGGAGGCGAAGCTTGCCTCGCCGACGAAGAGTTTGACGTCCTTGCAGTCCCAGCCTTCGGTGGTGCCGCGGAGCTTGCGGACCTCTGCCAGCGGCAGGGCGCAGCGCCAGTCGATGAGTTCGGATTCCCAGAGGCGCAGCTCGCCCCGCATGGAATCGTAGCCGGAGCGGGAGGCGGCGGCCATGGCGGAGGTGGCGATGGACATCGCGAGGTTGACGCCGCCCGGCCCCTGGACCTTCTGGGTCCAGTCGTAGTCCTTGTCGACGCCCGCATTGGCGACGAGGAAGAGCATCCGCTTCAGCTTGACGGCTTCCTCGGCGGTCAGGGGGGCGTAGGGGACCTGGGCGCGGGCGCGTTCCACCGCGAGGCCGGTGGTGCCGAAGTTGTCAGTGATGCCGCCGTCGAGGAGTTTGACGAATTTGACCTCGTCCGGTTTGGTGTAGCTTTCCAGCGCCCGAGCATGGGCGCGCATGGCGGCGGTGGCCTCGGGATTGTAGCGGGCCGCCGTCAGCCAGTCGGGTTCCTTGTAGGCGCACTGGTCGTGATGGGCTTCCAGCACGATGGGGGTGAAGACCAGCGGGAAAGCGGCGGAGGCGGCGACGGCTTCGGAAAGCTTGACCTTCGAGAGGTCGGAGCAGAGGGCGTCGAAGGTTTCCGGGGAGAAGAGGAACGGCGTGTTGTTCGCCATGTCGGTGGCGTTGATCCAGGTCTTGATGCGCGTGCGGGGGAGGTCGGCGAAGGTGGCGCCGTGGAACAGGGTCTCGTCGAGCGTGCGGCCCAAGGTGTCGCGGCCGTTGACGCCACCGGCGATGCCCTTGGCGATGGTCAGGGGGTTGAAGCCGGAGGTGGTCATGTAGGCTTCGGCGTTGGTGGTCAGGAAGCTTTCGCGGAAACCTTGCATGCCCGGCGGGCCCTTGAGGCCGAGTTGCGCCGCCATCACCGACCCGCCAGAGACGCCGGAGACGAGGCGGACGTTGTCGAGAAGGCCGTTGGGCGTTCCGGTCTCGGCGGCCTGGAGTTCCTGGAGCATCCCATAGGCGAAGGCGGTGGCGCGCATGCCCCCGCCGGAAAAGGCAAGGCCGATGTAGAGGTCGTCGCCTGGGGCTGCGTCAGTGAGGGCGGCGTTCTCGCCTTGCAGGGCCTGGTTCTGCGGCTGGTTCCAGGGCGCGCAGCCGAGGAGGAGGAGCAGGGGAAGGAGGGCGCGCCGCATTTGTGGTCCGGGTTGGGTCAGTCCGATTGCTGCAGCCTGGGCCAGCGGATTTCAAGCGCGAAACCCTTGGTCGTGGGCGGAAGTGTCAGCCGCGCGCCGTGGCGGGCGGCGATGGCGCGGACGAGGGCGAGGCCGAGGCCGTGGCCGGGGGTGGCGCGGTCACGCTCGGCGCGGGTGAAGCGGTCGAAGGCCTCGGGTTTGAGGGCGTCGGGGAGGCCGGGGCCGGTGTCGGCGACGCGCATCAGGATGCGGTCGTCCTCGGGGGCGATTGTCAAGGTGAGGCGGTCGCCGGGGGCGCAGTATTTGATGGCGTTGTCGAGGAGGTTCGACAGGACCTGGGCGATCAGGTTGCGGTCGCCGAGAATGGTGAGGCCGGGGGCGATTGCGGCTTCGGTGATGAGGCCCTTGTCCTCGGCGAGGGGGTCGTAGAGGTCCCAGACTTCGGCGGCCACGGCGGACAGGTCGACGGGGACCAGGCCGCCGCCGGTGCCCTGGTCGGCCTCGGCGCGGCTGATGTCGAGGAGGCTGTCGAACATGCGGATCGCCTGGCGCATCTCGGCCTTGAGGTCGGCGGTGAGGTCGGGTTGGCCTTCGATCTTGGCAAGCTTTTGCAGCATCCGGTTGAGGGGGGTGCGCAGTTCGTGGGCGATGGTGTCAGAGAGGCGGTGGGTGGCGCGGTTCAGGTTCTCGATCCGGTCGAGCATGGCGTGGACGTGGGTTTCGAGGAGGCCGAATTCGTCCGGCGTGCGGGGGCCGGGGAGGCGGGCGTCGAGTGCGCCTTCGGCGACGCGGTCGGCGAGGGTGTTGATGCGGTTGATCCTTGTCATCACCGAGCGGGCGGCGAGCCAGCCGACTGCGCTGCCTGCAACAAGGAGGGCGGCGAGGAGGGTCAGGATGCCTTTGCGAAGGGCGGTGAGGGTGTCGTCGACGGGTTGCAGGCTGCGGGCGACGAGGAGGGGGAAGCCTCCCGGCAGGGTGCGGGCGACGGCGAGCCAGCGGGTTTGGCCTTCGGTGAAAGTCATGGCGTCGTCGCTGGTGAAGGTGTCCCCGGCGGGGGCGAGGGCTTTGGGCCAGTCGGTGCGGGTTCCGGCGAGGATTGCGCCGTTCCGGTCCATCAGGAGGAGCATCTCGTCGCCGGTGGCGGCGGTCGCGCGATAGTCGATGGCTTGCCGGAGGGCGATGATCCGGCGCTGGTCGTAGAGGGCAGCGAGCCCGTCAAGGTCGGCGGTGAGAAGGCTTTGCTGGGCCTGCATGAGGCGGGTCTGGACCAGGCGGTATTGCAGGCCCATCGCGGCGAGGGAGAGGGCGGTCACGGCCAGCGCCATCAGGGCGGCGAGGCGCAGGGTGGCCCTGGCGGCGATTGGCCTGGCGGTGCTCACGCAGAAGCCGGGAGGGGGGCAAAGATGTAGCCCTCGCCCCTTGCGGTCTGGATTGCGGTGGTTCCGGCCTCTTCCAGCTTGCGGCGGAGCCGGCCGACGTGGACGTCGACGACGTTGGTGCCGGGGTCGAAGTGCAGGTTCCAGACGTTCTCCAGAAGCTGCATCCGGGTGACGACCTGACCTGCGTTGCGCGCGAAGTAGGTCAGGAGGTCGAATTCCTTGGGGCTGGTCGGGACATGGTTCCGCTTCACATGGACCGTCCGGGCCTTGAGCCGAATTTCGAGGTCGCCGAATGCCAAGAGGTCGTTGTCGAGGACCTGGATCGTGCCCCGGCGCAGAAGGGCGCGGAGGCGGGCGCGGAGTTCTTCGGGCTCGAAGGGTTTCGGGAGGTAGTCGTCGGCGCCTTTTTCCAGGCCTTCGATGCGGTTGGCGGCGCGACCGAGGGCGGAGAGAATCAGGATCATCGCGGTGGAGCCCCCCGCGCGGAGGCGGGCCATCGCGTCCACCCCGTCGCCGCCGGGGAGCATGCGGTCAAGGACGATGACCTTGTAGGGCTGGGTGGTGGCGGCCTCGATGCCGGTGGCGAGAGTGTCGCGGTGATCGGTGGCGCAGCCGAGCGCTTCGGCCTCAGCCCGGACGGCGGCGGCGGTTTCGGGGTCGTCCTCGATGATCAGGATGCGGTCCATATCGGCCATTCAAAACACCACCACGTCGGGGTCAAGGACATTTGCGCCGCCGACGGGCCGGACGCCTTCGGGGGCGTGCCAGGGGTCAAGCCGGATGTGGCGGGTCTGGCCGCCGGGGGATTCGAGAAGGAGGAGCGCGGGGGCGGTGAGCTGGTAGGTGGCCAGGTCCTGCGGGGAGCCGTTGATCGCAAGGATGCGGTCACCCTTGGCGAGGCCAGCGAGGAGGGCGGGAGAATTGTCGGTGAGGTTGGTGACGGTGCCCTGGGGGTCAAGGGTCAGCCCAAGTTCGGCGAGGGTGTAGGTCGTGACGGTTGCGGGGGCACGGGAGACGTCGCGGGTGCGCAGGCCGGTGGGTTCCTCGGCGGTGAGGGAGAGGATCAGGGTCACGGGCTGGCCCTGACGGAGGATGGTGAGCGTTGCGGAGCCGTTCGTGGTGGCGCGTTCGATGGCGAAGGCGAAGTCTCCCGGCTGGGTCAGCGGGGTGGCGTCGGTGGCGGTGATGATATCGCCGGGTTTCAGGCCTGCGGTTTCGGCAAGCGAGCCGGGGGCGACGGCGTCGATGAGGAGGCCTTGGGCTTCGGTGCCAAGGGTCTCGGCGATCTGGCGGTCAACCGGGCGGGCGGTGAGGCCGAGGGTGGGGAACGGAGGGAGCGTTTCGTCGATCAGGCCCTGGACGATGCGGGTGAGTTCGGCGGTGGGGATGGCGTAGGCGATGCCGACGAACATCCGGCTGCCATCGGCGATCTGGCTGTTCATGCCCAGGAGGCGGCCTTCGGCGTCGACCAGCGGGCCGCCGGAGGAGCCGGGGTTCACGGCGGCGTCGTGTTGCAGCATGAGCATGGGGACCGCGATGTCGGTCTGGCGCGCGAGGGTGGAGATGCGGCCCTCGGTCAGGGTGAACTCGATCCCGAGCGGCGCGCCAAGGGCGAAGACTTCGTCGCCAAGCTCAGGGGACTTTGGGGCGAGTTGCAGGCCTTGGGTGCCCTCCGGGACGGAGAGGACAGCGACATCGCGGATGGGATCACGGGCGATGACGAGGGCGGTCAGATCGGTGCCGTGGCGGTCGATCAGGCGGACTTCTTCGGCGCTGCCGACGACATGGGCGTTGGTGACGGCGACGGTGCCGTCGTGCCACAGGAAGGCTGACCCGAGGAAGCGATCCTCGGCGTCGGCGGAGCGAACCGTGAAGACATTGTCCATCGCGGCGTCGAGGGGCGAGGCGCTGGCGGGACTGATGAACACCGCCAGCATCAGCACCAGAAGGGCGGCCAGCGCTTCGATGAACCAGAGCGGTCTTTGCCGCTTTTCCGTCTTCGCCTGCATGATGAAACCCTTTGACTGCCTCGTTGCGGTCTTGCTAGCGGGGCGGGAGCGGTGGGTCCCGTGACAAAGGCTGTCATCTGGAATTCCTACATTTACAGGCGGGAAGCCGCGCCGCATGTTTGGTGCAACAATAGCCCGAAGAGTATTCCCATGCGCCGTATCCTTGCTGTCTGCCTTGTGCTCGCCGCCCTGCCCGCCTGGGCCGAGGGGCCGTCGCCGGTGAAGGTGGCCGAGCTTTCCGCGCGGGCCTATGCGGCGGGGATGGCGGCGGGCGATCCGCTTCTGGTCCTGTCGGCGGCAAAGCTGCGCAAGACGCTGGCCCCGGTGGCGGCGGACCGGGCGGCGGTGGATGGGACGGGTGGTAAGGGCGCTCCGCTGGGGTGGGAGGAAATGCTGGCCTCGGCTGCCGAGTTGGCCGCAGGGAATGACGCGGTGCTGGGGTTGATCGAGGACGCGAAGGTGGAAGCGAACAAGGGCGTCGCCTCGGGGCCGGTCTACAACATCGGGTCCTTGGGCAATGGCAAGGGCGACACCTATCCGCCAATCGAGTTCCGCGGTGGGGAATATGCCGAGGTCTATGTCGAGGCGAAGGCGGCCACGAACCTGAACTTGGGCGTCTATGACGACAAGGGGCGGCTGGTGTGTTCGGACACCGACATCAGCCACATCGCCTATTGCGGCTGGACCCCGGCCTCGGCGGGGAGTTTCACGCTGAAGGTCGACAACAAGGGCCCGGCGGCGGCCGATTATGCGTTGATGACGAACTGATGAAAGCGCTTTTCACCATCGCCCTGTGCCTGACCGCCCTGCCCGCCCTGGCGCGTGAGAATTATGCTCTGCTGATCGGTGCGAACCAGTATCCGGCGCTGGAGGAACGCTGGTGGCTGAAGGGTCCAGCAAATGATGTGCAGCTGGTGGCGCAGTATCTGACCACCGACGCTCCGGTGCCGTTCGCGGCGGAGAACATCACGGTTCTGGCCGATGGCGTGGACGGTTTGACGGCCCCCACCTTGGGTGCGATCCGGGGTGCATTCGCGGAACTGACGGCTGACGTTCAGCCGGGAGACTTTGTCTACCTTCATTTCTCGGGCCACGGCACCCAGGCCCCGGCGCTGGATGCCTCGACCGAGTTGGACGGGCTGGACGAGCTGTTCCTGCCGGTGGACATCGGGCCGTGGTCGGACGAGGTGGGCGCGGTGGAGAACGCGCTGGTCGATGACGAGATCGGGGCGCTGATCGACGGGCTGCGCGCCAAGGGTGCCAACGTCTGGGCGGTGTTCGATTCGTGCCATTCGGGCACCGCGACGCGGGCGGTGGACAGCGCCGAGGATGACGTGCGGGTCCGGCAACTGCCGCCCGAGGCACTGGGTATTGATGTCGACGCGGTGGAGGTTTCGCGGTCGGTGGACCCGCGGGCTGTCGAGGCTCCCTTCGATGCGGGCGCAGGTGAGGGGTCGTTCGTGGCATTCTTCGCGGCGCAGACCAACGAGGTGACGCCGGAAAAGAACCTGCCGAAGGGCAAGCCGGGGCGGAAGCCGCAGGGGGTGTTCACCTGGACACTGATGGAGGTGCTGGCAGAATATCCGAACGCGACCTACGGGCAGGTCGGGCAAGAGGTGCTGCGGCGCTATGCGGTGAAGAACCTGGCGAAGTCGACGCCCTTGTTCGAGGGCGATCTGGATCAGGTGGTGTTTGGCGGCGAGGGTGGGGCGCGGGTGTCGCAGTGGCAGGCCGAGGTGTCGGAGTCGGGGTTTGTGATCCCGGCAGGGACGCTGCACGGGTTGGCCGAAGGCGCGGTGCTGGCGGTGATGGGGTCGGCGGCTGCGCCGGATGCCGAAGCGCTGGGGTATGTGGAGCTGACGTCGGTGGAGACTTTCGCCTCGACAGGCCAGGCGGTGGCAAAGGACGGCAAGGTCCTGCCTGCCGATCTGCCGAAGGGTGTCACGCTGCGCAAGCTGGACGAGACGCTGGATTTCACCTTGACGGTGGCGCTGCCTGCGGCGGGTTCGGCTCCGGCGGATGCGTTGCTGGCGGCAGTGGGGGATTTGCAGGGGGCTTCGGGGCCCAGGCTAAGCTTCGTGGCAGCGGATCAAGAGGCGGACCTGCGGCTGGCAGTGCTGCCGGACAGTCCCCGACCGGATGCGATCTGGGTGCTGCCTTCGACCGGGCTGGCGGAGGACCTGGCGGCGACGCCGTCGGTTTCCTCGGCGGGCAAGGACGGGGCGGAGCTGGCGGCGGTCCTGGCCGACACGCTGGTCACGATGGCGCGGGCGCAGAACCTGATGAAGCTGGCGGGGGCGGTGGGGGCGTCGAACCCCGATGTCGACGTGGAACTGCTGACCCGCACTCCCGAGGACCGGACGTTGCGGCCCCTGGCCTTCGCGCCGGTGCCCGTGCTGCTGCCAGACGATGAGGTGCATGTGCTGGCCCGGAACAACTCGGACGGGCCGGTGGACGTGAATGTGCTGTATATCGGCGCGGACTGGTCGATCAGCCACTGGTTCTCGGGCCGGTTGCAGCCGGGGGACGCGTTGAAGAAGGGGCTGTTCAAGATCAGCGCCGATGTGCTGGGGCAGGAGCGGATGCTGGTGGTGGTGACGCCCGCCAAGCCTCAAAGCCCGGTCGAGGACCTGAGCTACCTGGCGCAAGACGCGCTGGATACGACCCGGGCTGTCGGTGGGTCGGCCTTTGACCAGGCGCTGGCCGAGGCCGGGTTCGGTGAGACAACGCGTGGGGCGGTGGCTCTTGCGGATGATGTGGCGGACACCGGGCCGGGACCCGCGATCCTGACGCTGGAGTTACGAACGGTGGCGGCAAAGTGACTTTCCAAGCTACTGACAACAAACGATTGCTGCGCAGCATGATCGCAGCATTGGCGTCTCGTTTCTGCGCAGCATTCGGTTAGCGCCGGTCCGCCATCCAAAGCGCGGCCGCACCAATGAACGATGCGGCTACGCCGAGCAGCGCCACCGTGCCGTAGCCAGCCAAGGTGGTCCCAAGCGCAAAGCAGGTGGCGGCAATGACATCTCCTGCCAGGCGCTGCACGGCCATAAGCGACGCCCCTGCCCCCGGTCTGTCCGACAACAGATCCTGGAGATAGGCAATGGGGACCGTCAGGGTCACGGCACCCCCGACGGCGGCCGGCAGGATCAGGAGCCAGACGAACGGTGAAGGGGCCAGGACCGGCAACAGGGCCACGTGGACGCAGTAAAGGGCGGCTCCAGCGAAGATCAGGCGGGTGCGGGGAATGCCGCGGGTCAGGCTGGGGATCAGCAGCATGAACGGCACCTCCAGGCCCGCGACGAGCCCGACGTAGAGGGCGACGTCGGCGGTCCCGCGACCGACCTCGGCGGTCATGATCAGCGAGATGATCGCCATGTAGACGGTCGACGCGCTGAAGACGGCGCCCAGAGCGACCACACGCGCAGCGATGGAGAAACTTCCCATCTCGGCCAGCGCGGCGCGGAAGGTAAGCCCGGATGGACGGTCATCCCACGGCGTCGCGCCGTCGGCGGGCCAGAGACGAAGGACGGCGGCCAGCATCACGGCCGTTAGGAGCAGCCCGACGGGGAAGATCGCGGTAACCGGCGAACCGGCAGCAAAGGCCAGCGACCACAGCGGCAGGACCACGACGAAGGGTGCGGCGAAGAGGGCGCGGATCACGGCCATGATGGCGTCGCGGTCGTCTGGCGGATAACGGGTGGCTGCAAGCCGAGCCAGGGCGAAGACCTGGCCGAAGGTGATGCTGCTGATCGGGATCAACAGGGCTGCGGCGAGGGCAAATACCCAGGGGCCGGGGATGACAGACATCAGGAAAGTGCCCAGAATCAGTGAGGTGACCGCTGACAATGTAACCTTGCGCCGGTTGGCGGTCTGGTCAGCCCGAATGCCGCCAATGACCGACGCGGCGACTGAGACCAGCGACGAAATCGCGAGGAGTATCGCGTACCCGCGGTCGCCAAAGCCGAAGCTGTTGACGGCAAGGGTCGAAAAGTAGGGGCCGAACGAACACACGACGGCGCCCTGCAAGGCCATGACGAGGCCTGCGGCACGCAGCGCCGGATCGCGGAGGCAAAGGCTGATGGCTGACATGGGCCTTGGCTAACGCTTGGGCGGCGCCCGCACAAGGTCAGCTGGGGATCACCTTTCCGGGGTTCATCAGGTAATGAGGGTCTAGCGCCTGCTTGACGGCTCGCATGATATCGAGCGCCACCGGGTCTTTGCGCCGCCGCATGGAGGGAAGTTTCGACAGACCCACACCATGCTCGGCCGAAAAGCTGCCGCCAAGTTCGGCGACCACGTCCTCGATCGCTTCGAGCACCTTGTCCTTCAGCGCCGTGTCATCGCGCGTCGGGTAGGCGGTGAAATGGAGATTGCCATCGCCGAGATGCGCCACCGTGATCGTCCGTGCGCCGGGGTCGAGGAACTCCAAGCGTCGGATCGCCTGGTTGAGAAAGGTTTCGACCTTGTCCAGCGGCAGGCAGACGTCGGTATCGACCTCGGGATGAAGGCCAACGCCGATTTCCGCCGCCGCCTCGCGCCGTGCCCACATGGTGCGGCGCTGCTGTTCGCTGCGGGCGACGATCGCGTCGGTGATCAGGCCCTCTTCCATCATCCGGGACAGGATGGATTCCAGTGTTGACACAAGGGGGATTTCGCCATCTGCGTCGGGATTGGCCTCGTGCGGGACGGTGGTGGCGGCCTCGATCAGGATGGTGACGTCCGGGATGTGGTCGAAGGGCAGGC
>JANOCQ010000259.1:0-4023 GCA_031412255.1 Paracoccaceae bacterium
AACCTTCACCCCGCAACGGGGCCTGACGCTGCGCAATCCGCAAAGCTCCGCGCCAGCCCCCGTTGCCCAACCCGCCCAAATGGACAAAACTCAAACCCGGAGTCTCGCTCACGCTGGATAAAAGTTGGGGGCAACGTCACTCATGACCACACATGACCCCATTCCCGCGCGCCTGGCTGCGCTGAAGACCGCTTCGACTGCGGACTTGAAGCAGCATTGGCGCGACCTCTTCGACAGGGAGCCGCCGCCGTTCAACCGACGCTATCTGGAGGCCCGGCTGGCCTACCGCATTCAGGAGCTGGCCTATGGCGGGCTGAAGCCCGAGACCATCCGGCGGCTAAAGCAGCTGGGCGAGGAACTCGACGGCGGCGACAAGAAGAGGCGCAGCATGCGCCTCGACCGAGATCGTCCGATCACGGGCACCCGGCTCCTGCGCGAATGGCAGGGCGTAGAGCAAGTCGTCACGGTGACGAAGGACGGCTTCGAATGGCAGGGGCGGCCTTACAAATCCCTGTCCGCGATCGCCCGCGCGATCACCGGCACCCGCTGGAATGGCTGGACCTTCTTCGGGCTGAAGAACCATCGGGGGCGGGGATGAACGCGCAGAGCAAACTCCTCGTCCGCAAGCTCCGCTGCGCGGTCTATACCCGCAAGTCCTCCGAGGAGGGCCTCGAGCAGGCGTTCAACTCGCTCGACGCCCAGCGCGAGGCCTGCGAGGCCTATGTGGCAAGCCAGCGCCCCGAGGGCTGGGTGCTGGTCCGAGATCAATACGACGATGGCGGAGTATCCGGCGGCACGCTGGAGCGCCCCGGGCTGAAGCGACTGATGGCCGACATCGAGGACGGGCTGGTCGATGTGATCGTCGTCTACAAGATCGACCGTCTCTCTCGGTCGCTGGCCGACTTCGCCAAGCTGGTCGAGGTGTTCGACAGGAACGGCGTGACCTTCGTCTCGGTGACTCAGTCGTTCAACACGACCACCTCCATGGGGCGGCTGACACTGAACATCCTCTTGTCCTTCGCCCAGTTCGAACGGGAGGTGACGGCCGAGCGCATCCGCGACAAGGTCGCCGCCTCTCGGCGGAAGGGCATGTGGATGGGTGGGGTGCCGCCCTATGGCTACCGGGTGGAGAACCGAAAACTGCTGGTCGAAGAGAGCGCCGCCGAGCATATACGCTGGATCTTCGCGAGCTTCCTCGAAATCGGGTCCTGCACGATCCTGGCGCAGGAGGTCGAGGACAGGGGCTTGCGCACTTCCCGCGGCAACCGGATCGACAAGAAGTACCTCTACCGAATGCTGTCGAACCGCGCCTACATCGGTGAGGCGGTCCATAAGGGCGACAGCTACCCCGGCGAACATGACGCTATCATCGACAGCGCACTCTGGGACAAGGTGCACCTGATCCTGAAGGAGAGCTCTCGTGCAAGGGGACATCGCACGAGGGCCCAGACACCTGCACTTCTCAAGGGCCTTGTCTACGGCCCTGATGGTGCAGCCTTCTCCCCGACACACACACGGAAACTTGGGAGACTCTATCGCTACTACGTTAGCCAGAGTGTCTTGAAGTTCGGTAAAGGCGCCTGTCCAATTGGTCGGGTGCCTGCTGGTGATCTGGAAGGTGCAGTGATCCAGCAACTGCGGGCGGTGTTCCGGCAGCCGGAGATCATCGCTGGGACGTGGAGGGCGGCGCGGGCGCATGACGCCAGCATCACCGAGGCGGATGCGGCGATGGCGCTTCAGCGGCTCGATCTGCTGTGGGACGAGCTGTTCCCGGCTGAACAGGCGAGGATCGTGGGGCTGCTGGTCGAGCGGGTGGAAATCGGCACGGATGGGCTGACCATCAAGCTGCGCGTGGATGGGCTCGGTGGTCTCGTCGGCGAGTTGCAGGCCAAGCGCGTCGGAGCAGTTGCATGAGCAGCTCACCGCCAATTCACGAGACGATGGAGCTCCGCGTCCCATTCCGGATCGTTAAGCGCGGCGGGCGGAAGGAGATGCAGCTGCCGGAGGGCGCTTACCAGCCACGCCTGGCCGGCACCACGTCGGTCAAGGCGCTGGCCCGCGCTTTCCGCTGGAAGAGGATGCTAGAGTCCGGGGAGTTTGCCACCATAACTGAACTAGCCGAGCGCGAAGGCATTGCCTTCTCCTACTTGACGCGGGTGCTACGGCTTACCCTGCTCGCGCCTGACATCGTCGAGGCGATCCTAGATGGCAGGCAGGGGCAAGATGTGACGTTGGCGCGGCTGCAGGAAGGCGTGACGTTGGAGTGGGCGGAGCAGCACGCATGCCTTTGCTGAACGACGCTAACGGTACAAAGCGAACATTCGGCGCGATGGCCCTCAGATGCCGAAGAGGATAAGCCTGACATCACCATTTTGCCGGTGGGACGGACCGTCGCTGAACCTCCTGCATACTAGATAACCGACGGCGGGGTTGAAAATTGCCCGTCGCATGTCATGATCCCACAACGCATGGCTTCGGTTTTGTGCGTCCCAGGCTGCGTTGATGCCTCCCCGGTTTCGAATAATTCACTCGGCAGGATACAGCATGAACCCCGCTTTGCCTGCACAAGTCCTATGATCCAGTACGACCCCGCGAGGGTACTTCCAAGCCGCGTGACCGTGCCTCCGATCGTCTTTCTTACGGTGGGATTTGCGGTGCTTGCGGTCATCGTCGTGATGACCCTGATCCTGGCGGAACGCTCGCAGGAGCACTTTGAACGTGCCACCACCGCGCGCGATCAGCGGATGGCTGCGGTCGAACTGCGCAACGCACTCCTTTCCGCCGAATCCAGTCACCGCGGCTTTATTTATTCCGGCAACGAGGTGTACCTCGCCCCGTTCGAGACCGCTGCACGGCAGGCAACCCGCTGGTTCGAAGCGCTGGATCAGGCGACGGCTGACAACCCCGAAGCAAAGCCGCTGGTCGAAAAGCTGCGCACGATATCCTCCGAAAAACTGACCGAACTCAAACGCAGCATCGCGCTGAAACGGGCGATGCGTGATGAGGAGGTGATGTCAAACTTTCTCATTTCGCGCGACAAGGCCTTGATGGACGAGGCAAACATCTTCCTTTCCGGGCTGATCTGGGCCGCCGAAGATTCGGCCGGCGAAGGGGCAGCGGAACAGCGCACAAACGCCGCCTGGCTGCGCCTGGTCACCAGCGTGGGTGGGCTGATCATCGTGGCGGTGGTCGGCTTTGCCATCGCCTCGGTCCTAAGCCACAGTCGGGCGCTGGCCCTTGCCCACGGCGACCTCGCAACGCTGAATGAGAACCTTGAAGCGCGCATTGTAGCGCGGACCGCCGATCTTCAGCAGGCCAACCATGAAATCCAGCGGTTTGCCTATATCGTCACCCATGACCTTCGTGCCCCGCTGGTCAATATCATGGGCTTTACCAGCGAACTGGAAATGGGCATCGAAAAGCTGGTGTCAGCGGTTGAAGCAGATACCTCAACGCCCGCCAGTGCCGTGAAAACCGAGGCACGTCTCGCCGCAAGCGAGGATCTGCCCGAAGCAATCCGGTTCATCCGTTCGTCCACCAAGACTATGGACGAGTTGATTAAGTCTATCCTCAGACTGTCGCGCGAGGGTCGCCGGACACTCAGGCCGGAAGCGGTGGACCTGGCGCAATCGATCTCCTCGGCCACAGCCGCCGTCTATCACCAAGTCCAGCAGGACGGTGGTACAATATCGACCGAGATCGACGTCACAATGATAGAAGTAGACCGCATGGGACTGGAGCAGATCATCGGCAATCTCCTGGACAACTCGGTAAAGTACCGGAGTGCGGATCGCCCCCTCGCGATCATCGTGCGCACCACCGCGTTGCCGGGCGATAAAGTGGCCGTTGCGGTACAGGACAACGGTCGCGGCATCGCCGCGCAGGATATGGAGCGTATCTTTGAACCCTTCCGTCGGGCAGGCGTCCTGGACCAGCCCGGGGAGGGGATGGGGCTCGCCTTCGTCCGGGCCTTGGTGAACCGGATGGGGGGCACGATCAACGCCACTTCTACTCTCGACGTCG
>JANOCQ010000260.1:0-34960 GCA_031412255.1 Paracoccaceae bacterium
AGCGTCTTTGCCAACGGGCTGGAAGTTTCGGGCAAGGCGACCCCCAACAAGACCATCGCCGCCATGCCCGACGTCTGCCTGTCGCCCCCGCCGCCACCGGCAGGGCCGGTGCCGATCCCCTATCCCTTGACCGGTATGGCCTCGGACACCACGGACGGCTGCACCAGCGTCTTCGTGAAACGGAAGGAAGCGGGGAAAAAGAACGCCTCGAAATACTCCAAGACCACCGGGGATGAGCCCGCGACGAACAGCTTTGGCGCGGGCGTTGTGACGCACAAGATCACCGGCCCGCTGAAGTTCGCCGCCTATTCCTTCGACGTCATCTTCGAAGGCGGAGGAGCGGAACGCTTCACCGACCTGACCACGCAGAACCACATGAACGCCGGGAACTGCTCGGTGGGGGTCAGCGCAGCCCAGGCGGCGGCCGGAATGGGGGCCAGCGACAACCCCTGCGCGAAGCTGGACGAGGCGAACAAGGCCGTCCGGTCCGACATGGCCAGCAAGGGCAAGGAAGCCGGGGCCACCAAGTCGACGATCACCCACGGCGTCTTTCGCAAGAAGGGGGCCAAGAAGGCGTCCTATGTGCGCGCCTGTTCAAACAAGGCGGATTCGGCCTATCTTGCGGGAATGTCGCAGGGGCTTACCCCCCATCCCAGCGACGGCGCGGCGCAGGGCAAGAAAAGCAAGGCCTGCGGCGGCCACATGTACAAGCAGGCCAAGGCCAACATGCGCCCGCATACCAGCCACACCGAGGCGCGCATCATCGAGGACCTGTTCAAGGATGGCCCTGGCAAGGCGACAGGAGGCACTCTGATCCTGGCGATCGACTGGAAGACGGCGCGACCGAAGTCGAAACGCCAGCATGCCTGCAAACACTGCCAGAAGCTGCTTTGCGCAGTCGGCGGGGAGGATGGCTGCATGACGATCAAGGTTTGCGTAAAGGGCGAAAAAGGGTCCGAGCCGAAGGATGTGAAGGACCTCTATTGCAAGAAGGGTGCGCCGCACGCGGCCAGATGACATGGAAGCCCTGACCTCGTTCATCCCGGCGACAATTGCCGACAGCCCCCTGGATTTCCCGTGGGAAGGCGCGAACATGCATATCGGCCCCGTGGAAAGCCAAACTCCGCTCTACTCGGCGCTTTTGGGAAAGACCTACAACGGGACGGTCATGATCGCAGCGGGTGTTGCGGCCTGGGGCTTCCAGCGCCTGCGCGGCGCGTTCCGGGTCGAGAACTCGATGGCCCTGTGCGAAGCGGCCTTCCTGCAGATGCCCGACGACCGGCTGATCGACCTTGATGCGCTGCGCCGCGAAATCACGCCCGACGAGCCGAAGCAGTTCTCGGCCCACCGGAACCTGCGCGAACTTCTGGGCGATGCACTGCATCCGCCGATGTGGAGCGGGACGATCGATCAGCCCGTATCGGAATGCTTTCATCTCGTGCATCTGACGCGCCATCTTCTTGACCCCGCGCACCGTTCGCCGTTCGACAGCTGGCTCGTTGCGCTTGTCCGAAGACTGGACGCCAGTGCCGCGCATCCGCCCTTGCCCGACGAGGACGAGGACCCAGACGGCTTCGCGGAAGCGCGACTCCGCGCGTTTCGCGGTCGGCCCCTGCCGCCTGAACTTCTGGAAGGGGTTGTCCCGG
This sequence comes from Paracoccaceae bacterium, assembly GCA_031412255.1. GTDB lineage: Bacteria > Pseudomonadota > Alphaproteobacteria > Rhodobacterales > Rhodobacteraceae > Tabrizicola. The sequence continues at coordinate 1,647 of JANOCQ010000260.1, forward strand.
AGGACAGCCTTGCGGTCCGCTTCGCTGCCTTTGCCACCGAGCCGCGGATGCTGGCCAACCCGTTCATCCATGCAGCCGTCTTCAGGGAGATCTGGCCACTATGACCTTCGACAGCTTCCTTGCGCAGATCGGGCCGCAGGCCGACCAGGGGTACAAGTGGGATACCTGGAAGATCCACGAAGAGAAGGACGCCGCCGATACCGGCTACCGGGACCGGCTTTACGCCTTGGGCGAAGCGCAGGCCTTCGTCGTCTGTCTGGCGACGGCCGAATGTATCGTTGCGGGGATAGGCGCGAATGACCCCGAGAACTGGATCAGGGACTATGTGCAGTCGGCATGGGCAGGCTTTTCCGACACCACCGACCCGCGCTACTTCGAAACGGACGATGCCGATTGGCGCGGACCGCAGCGCGAGATGCTGGCCCTGACCCTGATCGTCGTGAACGATGCGCTATTCTGCCGGGACGAACGGTCGCACATCGCCTATCGCGCCGATTGGCTGCTTTTCTATGGGCGGAAGCTTTACGGCCATGTCACTGCCTTCACCGACTGGGTCGAGGCCCTTGTCACCCGGCTGGAAGCGCTTGGGAAAGGCCCGGATGACACGCCGGTCGAGTCCAACGACCTGCCTCTGCGTCCCTGCTTCTCGCGCCGTTTCCTGAACATGGACCGGGCCTATGACGAGATCGCCGAGACCGCTGCGCTGGAAGCCGACCTTGCCCGCTGGACGGGTCAGGGCAATCTGTTCCTCAACTAGCTGAGGTCGCGGGTCCCGACCTTCGCGGGATTGAGAAGGCGTTAACGCCCTCAGACAACCCCTTGATTTTCCTTACCCCAAGAATCTGTCCACGCAGGACGTGGCCCGCCCTCAGTTCAACTGAACGCTTGCCCCCTGCACCCGGTTCGGGCCGTCGGAGCGGCTCAGGACCTGGGTCCCCCGGATCGTCACCCGCCCGTCCGCCGTCAGGTGGATGCTGGCCTTCCCGCAGCGCAGGGTGACCTCGCGCCGGGCCTCCAGGACCAGCTTTTCTCCGTCGGCCTCGACCTCCGGGACGGGGGGCTGGACCAGACCGAGGATCAGAGCCTGGTCGTCCATCATCGTCAGCGCCACCAGCCGCCCCACCGAGCCCGCCCAAAGTGGAACCAGGGACATCGCCAGCAACGGCGTCTCTCCCAAGGCCGGGATCAGGACCATCGGGCGACTGTCCGCTCCGAAGCCGATGATCTCGCCCCGGTGGACCCCCTGCAAGCCGAGGAAGGTTCCGTCATGCATCGCATCACTCCCTATTCGAAGGCATAGGCGAAGCCGGCGTCCGAGCCGGTCACCGTGACCCGCGTGAGCGTCGCCCCGTCCAGTTTCCGATTCAAAACCTGGCGGCTGAGTTCGGGCAGAAGGCTGTTGGTCAGGATTGCGTCGATCATCCGGCCACCGCTTTCGATCTCGGTGCAGCGGGCCTTGATCGTGTCCATCACTCCGTCGCCGATCACCAGTTCCGCGCCGTGGCCAGCCTCCAGCCGCCGGGCGATGCCGCGCAGCTTATGGCCGGCGATGGATTCGATCATCGCGTCCGACAGCGGGTAGTAGGGGATCGTCACCACCCGACCCAGCAGGGCGGCGGGGAAGACTTTAAGCAGCGGCGCGCGAAGCGAGCCGGTCAGTTCCTCCAGGTCAGCGCCGGTCTTGCCGTCGTGGGTCATCGCCATGATTTCCTCGGAACCGACATTGGAGGTCAGCAGGATCAGCGTATTCTTGAAGTCGATCCTGCGGCCTTCGCTGTCGTCCATCATCCCCTTGTCGAAGACCTGAAAAAAGATTTCATGCACGTCGGGATGGGCCTTTTCGACCTCGTCCAGCAGGATCACCGAATAGGGGCGGCGGCGGACGGCCTCGGTCAGGATACCACCCTTGCCGTAGCCCACATAGCCCGGCGGCGCGCCTTTCAGGGTAGAGACGGTGTGGGCCTCCTGGAATTCGCTCATGTTGATCGATATCAGGTTCTGCTCGCCGCCATACAGCGTCTCGGCCAAGGCCAGTGCTGTCTCAGTCTTGCCTACGCCCGAGGGGCCGCAGAGCATGAAAACACCGATCGGTTTTTCGGGGGCACCAAGGCCCGCGTAGCTGGTCTGGATGCGGTTGGCGATCATGCCCATCGCGTGGTCCTGGCCCACCACCCTCTCCGAAAGTGTCCCGGCGAGTTGCAGCGCACGCTCGGTCTGGCTGGCGAGCATCCGGCCCATCGGGATGCCGGTCCAATCCTGGACGATGGCACCGACGGCAAGGCGGTCCACAGCCGGCAGAATCAGCGGGCGTTCGCCCTGCGCTTCGGCCAGCGTGGCCATGCGGGCACGGAGAGTGGTCAACATCTCGGCTCGGGCTTCGGGGGTCAGGGCCTCGGGCTCGGCGGTTTCCTCGCTTGCTTCGGGCGGCGTTTCCCCCGTCACCCCGGTCTCGTCAACCGGCTGACCGGCACCGCGCAGGGTAGCACGCAGCGACAGGACCTCCTCGACCAAAGCCTTCTCGGCGTCCCAGCGGACCTTTGCGGCCCCCAGTTCGGTGGTCGCTTTCGCCAAGGCCGCCTCAACCTCGGTCTTTCGGTCGCCGACGTCGATGCCGATGGCTTCCTCCCGCCCTATGATGCCCTGCTCGACCTCCAGCGACGACAACCGGCGCTCGATATCCTCCACTTCCGCCGGGGTCGCGTGCTGCGAGACGGCGACCCGGGCGCAGGCGGTGTCGAGCAGGCTGATCGCCTTGTCCGGCAGTTGGCGCGAGGGGATGTAGCGGTGCGAGAGCGCAACTGCGGCCTCGATCGCTTCGTCCAGGATTTCGACCTTGTGGTGCTTTTCGAGGACGCCCGCGACGCCGCGCAACATGCGGACGGCGGCCTCCTCCGACGGCTCTTCGACCTTCACCACCTGGAAGCGGCGGGTCAGGGCGGGGTCCTTCTCGATGTGCTCCTTGTATTCGGCCCAAGTCGTGGCAGCGACGGTGCGCAATTCACCGCGCGCCAGGGCAGGTTTCAACAGGTTCGCGGCATCGCCGGTGCCGGCAGCGCCCCCTGCCCCGATCAGCGTGTGGGCTTCGTCGATGAAGAGGATGATCGGCTTTTCCGAGGACTGCACCTCGTCGATCACCTGCTTCAGGCGCTTCTCGAATTCACCCTTCACGCTGGCCCCCGCCTGCATCAGGCCCACGTCCAGCATGTGAAGTTCAACCGCCTTCAGCTGTGGCGGGACGTCGCCCCGGGCGAGCCGCAGGGCGAAACCTTCGACGACAGCGGTCTTGCCCACACCCGCTTCGCCCGTCAGGATCGGGTTGTTCTGCCGCCGCCGCATCAGGATGTCGATGATCTGGCGGATTTCCGGATCGCGGCCGATCACCGGGTCGATCTTCCCGGCCCGGGCGCGTTCGGTCAGGTTCGTGGCATATTGGTCCAGCGCCGACTTGCCACCGGGCGCCTGCTTGGGTTTCGGCGCCTCGCCCGCAGGTTTCGCGCCTTCGATGGACTCGGCCAGTAGATCACCCAGCTGGCCGGACATCGACGCCGGATCGATCTTGTCGAACTCCAGGCTGATCTTGAAGAGCAGCCCTTCCAGCACCGGAACCTTCAACGCGCCCAGCAGGATATAGGCCGACCGCACGGTGTCGTCCCCGAAGTCGAGACTGCCGAAGGTCCACCCCTCCTGGATCGCGCGGAAGATGTGGTCCGAGAACTCCTCGACTGACCCTGCGCCATGCGGCAGCGCGTCCACGGCGCGAGTGATGTCGGCGGCCAGCTTCGAGGCATCCACCCCGGCAGACGCACAGAGGATCTCGAAATCCGACCGCGCGGACTGCGACAGCGCTTCGATGAAATGCACCAGCTCGACGTAGGGATTCCCGCGAGCCTTGGCGGTCTGGGCCGCCGCTGAAAATGCTTTCAGGCAAACCGGATTGAGCTTCCCGACAAGCTCCTTCCGCTTGATCGTCTCGCTGCCACCACGTGGGGCCATAATCCTTCCCCTCAAACCAGTTCTAATATGCTTGCTCATCCTGGCGGAAAGACGCAGGCTTTCCGCAAGGTCAATCCTAGCCCGGAATTTTCAACATGGCGAATGATTTGGTGTTCGTCGCAGGTGTCGAATCCCCGACCCCGTCTGGACGAGACAATCCATGATCGATCCCCTGCCAGGAGACATCTTCCGACAGGGTCAGGTGCTGAACCACACCTACGAGATCGAGGGCGTGCTGGGCCGAGGCGGCACGGGCGAGGTTTACCGGGCGCGCAACCAGATTTCCGGCAGGATCGTCGCGATCAAGGCTTTGAACGCCCAGTTTTCCGGGAACGACGACTACATCCAGTTGATGCGCCGCGAAGAGCAGATGCGCGATGTGATCAACGATGCCGTGGTGCGCTACAGCGAGTGTTCGCGGACCGACCAGGGGCACGTCTTTCTGGTGATGGATTTCATCGATGGCCCCTCGATGAACGACATCATGATGCGCCGCCGGATGGATGCACGCGAGCTGATGATCATCGCTCACCGCGTGGCCGAAGGGCTGGTGGCCGCCCATGCGCGGGGGATCGTCCACCGCGACCTGTCGCCCGACAACGTGGTCCTGCGCGACGGGGCGCCGGAAAAGGCGACGATCATCGACTTCGGCATCGCCAAGGACACCTCGGCGGGGGCGAAGACCATCGTCGGCAACGAGTTCGCCGGGAAGTACGAATATGCCGCCCCCGAGCAGCTGGAGGGGCGGGCCGAAAAGCGGTCGGACCTATACGCGTTGGGGGCGACACTGCTTGCCGCCTATCGCGGACAAGTTCCGTTCAACGGCTCCACGCCGGGAGAGATCGTCCGCCGCAAGCAGACGAAGCTTGACACCGACGGCGTGCCAGAGCCTTTGAAAGGACTGCTGGACTGGCTGACCGCCCCTGCTTTGGCTGACCGCGCCCCAAGCGCCGAAGCGGTCGTGGACCGGCTGGTCCAGGCATTGAAGCCGGTCTCGACCCGCGGGGCGCGCAAAGCCTCAGCGGCGGTGCAGGAGCGCGCGCCACGTTCCGGGTCGCTGGCGCTGCTGGTCGTCCTGCTTCTGGGGCTGGGCGGTGGCGGAGCCTGGTACGCAGGCCTTTTCGGCGGGCTGGCGCCGCCACCGGTTCCAGCCGCAGCACCTTACCGCCTGAACGCCAGCCTGGGACCTACCGGCAGTGCCTTCACGGCCAATGCCCCCGACGAACCCGCCGCGGCGCTTTTGCGCCAGGCTTTTGCCAGGGTTGCGGGAACGCCCGCAGCGGAAGGGGCGGTTAGCCTTGCCAGCGGCATTCCGGGGGATCGGTGGATCGCAGACGTCGTCACAGGACTGGGATTGATGCAGGGTCTGGCGGAATGGACACTCGACATTTCGGACACCTCGGTCCGAATAACCGGCCTTGCCGACAATCGAGACGTGGCGGGCGAAAAGACCAGCGCGCTGTCGGACTGGGCAAGGCAGGCCGGGTTTGCCGCGCGCGTCGATATCGTGCTTGGCCCGCGTTTGCTTCCGGTGCCTGCGGTAGAAGAGATAATCCAGCCTTTCGCCACCTGCGGCCCGCTTGGCCCCGACCAGGCCCCTGCCGCACCCTATGGTCTTGGCGAGACTGTCGTGATTGCCGGAGCGCTGGAAACTGAAGCAGACCGGGACAAGCTGCAGGAAAAGCTTGAGGCCGGGATCGGCGACCGTCAGCTGCGCATTGACGCCACGATCCTGAACGCCGATCTCTGTGCGATCCGCAAAGTCCTGCCTCCCCTCGAATCCGGCGATCTGACGATCTGGCTGGGTGACGGAGCGACGGGAGAGGTCAATCTGTCAGGTATCTACCGCGCTGGCGATAACCCGATCGTCGAAGTTCTCGCCCCAGCGGACCTGACGGGTCTCTCGCTCTGGGTCGTGGTGGTGGACAACCAGGGCGCGGTTTACAATCTCTTGCCCAACATCAAGCAGGAGGAGCACGACCTTTCCGATGTAGGCACCGTCGAAAACGGTCAGCGACAGATCCGGGTCCTGCATTCGATGGAGGATCTGGCGCAGAAGCGCGGCTATTTGGGCATCACCGTGGACAAGGACAGTTTCGGCAAGTCCGAAGTGATCGCGATCTTGTCAAGAACGTCGCTTTTCGGCATCCGCCGACCCAAGGATGAATCCACTGCGTCCTTCGCCGACGCTCTGGCCGAGATCCTGCGCGAAGAGCCTGGGAACATCGTTTCAATCGCCACGCGGGTCATCGATGCAAGACCTTGACTTTAAGTCAAGTGGTGCAAGACTTGGCCGCGTAGATTGTGGTTTGCGCGTTTCGCAGAAGGCTTTGGACTCAGATGGACCTTGAACCGTTCCTGGTTCCTGTAGGCGAAGGGAATGCCTCGGGGCTGGAACTTCGCAACGATCCGCGCTTTCACGGGATCGAGCGGGCAATGGAGCCAGCCGCGCGCGCCGTCCGGATGGAAAATGTCCGCAGTGGCGGCACCGGAAGCGTCAACATTGACTGGACCGGTCTGCTTGCTCAGGCAGCCGAACTTGCGCAGACCGGCCGCGATATCCGGCTTCTGGTCGTCGTCGTCCGCAGCTTGGCAAATGCAGACGGATTTCCCGGTCTTGCCCAGGGTCTGGACCTGCTGACTGCCACGGTCGAGCAATACTGGGACAGCGTCCACCCGACCTTGCGCGAAAGCCCCTCTCCCCGCGAGGCAGCGACACGGCGGATCAATTCGCTTTTTCAGCTCGAGAATGGGGATAACGGTCTGCTCTGCGATCTGGAGTTCAACATTGTTCTCAGCCCGCGCGGCATAGGACCGGTCATCGGCGGGGACCTCTGCGCCGCAGGCATGACCAGAAACCAAGCGCAGGCGGAATTGCCCTCGGGTCTTGGCGAGCGCGAAGTGGCCGAACTTCTGACCAGGTACGAGGCGCAGTCGAACCGCGTGACCGCGGCCTGCCGCGCGCAGGCCGCAGAGCGTCCCGAAGATCTGGCCGCCCTTGTCCAGGCAATCGAGGCTGCCAGAGCGGCGCTGGCCCGACTGGAGATCGCGCTGAATGCCCGGGTGATGGAGAACGGCATCGGCGTCCGCTTCAAGGAACTGGACAAGCTCCTCGCCCGCATGCTTGCCCCGCTTGCCGCGGCCCAGGGCCGGGCCGCGGACATCGGCTCCACCACATTTGAGGCGACCGCCATGACGGACCAAGTCTCGACCGCCCCAGCCCTGAATGGTGCCCATCCGGGTCCCTCTGCCGGTGGCATCCCCGGCTCGGTCAACTCGCGACGAGATGTCGAGCGCTGCCTGGACATGATCATCGACTTTTACGAACGCACCGAGCCGTCCAGCCCGATCCCGCATCTGGCGCGGCGTATGCGGAAGATGGTGCCAATGAACTTTCTGCAACTGATGGAAGAGATCGCCCCAAGCGGGATGAAGGAATTCAAGAGCGTCGCCGGTGTGGACGACAAGAAATCGGCCTCGCAATAGGCCCCAGGACGATCAGGAGAGGTCTGAGACATGGCAAGTGAAAGCAAGGCAAAGGTGATCGAACGCAACCGCGCTCCGCGGGTGCAGATCGCCTACGACGTGGAACACTACGGCAGCCCGACCACCATCGAACTTCCCTTCGTGATGGGTGTGATGGCCGACCTCGCCGGCAAGTCCGAAACGAAAGAGGCGACAAAACCCGTGAACGACCGGACCTTCGTCGATGTCGACGCCGGTCGCTTCGGCAAGTTCATGGAGGCATTGGCGCCTAGGGTGAAGGCACGGGTGCCCAACCGACTTCCAGGCAAGGACGGTGCGGCGGACGAGGAGATCTTCGTCGACCTTTCCTTCAAAAGCATGTCCGATTTCACCCCGGACAAGGTTGCCGAACAGGTGCCCGCCCTGGCTGAACTCCTGAAGATGCGGCGTCAGCTTGAGGAACTGCTTGGCTATATGGACGGCAAGGTGAACGCCGAAAAGCGCATCGCCCAGTTGCTGCAGAACGAGCCCCTGCTGCAGCAGGTCGCCGAAGAAGCCGTAAAGAAGGAGGGCTGAGACATGGCTGATCAGGAAAAGCAGGCAACCGCCGCCGCTGCCGAAGCCCAGACCGTCGATCTTGGAGAGTTCAGCGATCTTCTTGAAAAGGATTTTCGCGTCAAGGAAGACGAAAGCCACAAGCTGCATCAACTGGTGCAGAACCTGGCGCTCGCCGCCAAGGAAAGGTCCGGCACCTCCACCATTTCAGGCAATGCAGTCAAGTCGATCAAGAACCTGATCGCCGGGATCGACAGCCTCCTGACCGCCCAGATGAACGAGATCATGCACGCACCCGAAGTGCGCGAGATCGAAGGTACCTGGCGCGGGCTGCACTATCTGGTGAACAACACCGAGACCGACCAGAAGCTGAAGATACGGGTGATGAACATCACCAAGGACCAACTGGCCGACACGCTAGAGGACTTTGAAGGCCAGATGTGGGACCAGTCGCCCGTTTTCAAGCGGCTTTACACAGACGAATACTCGATGTTCGGCGGCGAGCCCTTTGGCGCGATCGTCGGCGCCTACGAGTTCAGCCACCACCCCCGCGACGTCGGCCTTCTGCGCAACATGTCGGGTATCTGCGCTTCCGCACATGCGCCCTTTATCGCCGCTGCCTCGCCCAAGCTTTTCCGGATGGAAAGCTGGCAGGAACTGCCGAACCCGCAGGACCTGCAGCAGATCGTGTCATCGCCCGATTATGCAAGCTGGCAGTCGCTGCGCGAAAGCGAAGATGCGCGCTACATTGGCTTGACGATGCCGCGTGTCCTAGCCCGCCTACCCTATGGCGCAGCGACGATCCCGGTGAAGGGCTTTGCCTTCGAAGAAGAGATCGACGGCAAGCATGACCATTACGTCTGGATGAACGCGGCCTTCGCGATGGGCGTGAACATCAACCGCAGCCACAAGCTTTACGGCTGGGGCACGCAGATCCGCGGCGTGGAATCCGGCGGTGCGGTGGTCAATCTGCCGGTCCACAGCTTCCCGACGGATGACGGCTCGATCTCGATGAAGTGCCCGACGGAAATTGCCATCGACGATCGGCGAGAGGCGGAACTGGCCAAGCTGGGCTTCATGCCGATCCTGCACCGCAAGAACACGGACATCGCGGCCTTCATCGGGGCGCACAGCCTGCAGGATGACGAGACCCGCGCCGGCCGTCTGGTCGATCCCGATGCCCAGTCGAACGAACGGCTCTCGGCGAACCTTCCCTACCTCTTCCCGGTCAGCCGGTTTGCCCATTACCTGAAGGCCATCGCCCGCGACAAGGTCGGGACCTACAAGGAACGCGGCGACATGCAGAAATGGCTGTCGGAGTGGATCAACCGCTACGTCCTGGCCAATCCCGAAATGGCCGACGACAAGGCCAAGGCGAAGCGGCCATTGGCCAAGGCGGAAGTGCAGGTGGACTCGGTGGAAGGCCGGCCGGGCTATTACGCGGCGCGTTTCTATCTTCGGCCGCACTACCAACTGGAGGGGATCAACGCCAGCCTCAGGCTGGTGTCAGAGCTTCCTTCAGTCAAGAACGGATGAATTTCAGACCCACAAGACATCAACCCTGAAGGAGTTAGAAAATGGCAGCCGGAATTTTCATCGACCTCGGCAATGGTATCAAGGGTGAGAGCACCCAGATCGGGTTCGAGGACCACATTGCCGCTTCCTCCCTGTCCTGGGCTATTGGACGGGGGATCGGCGCGTTCACCAGCGGGATCCGGGAAACAAGCCGCCCCAATTTCTCGGACATCACGTTCACCAAGACCGTGGACATTTCCACAAACGACATCATCGGCGCCATGACGAAAGCCAAGGCGCTTGCGACAGTCAAGATTACGTTCGTCCGGGACAACGGCGAAGACGGTTTCCCATACCTGTCTTACGAACTGAGCGATGTGTTCATCTCTGGGTATTCGGCGAGTTCGGGGGGCGAGACACCGACGGAAACCGTCAGCCTGAACTATGCCAAGGTCAAGTCGGTCTACAAGAAACTCGCCTCCGACCATTCCGACGCGGGCGAGAACGAATTCGAATACAATCTAGAGTCGCAGGCCTGAAGCCTGCCATCGCCGGAAGGATAAGGCAACGCATCGATGTCTGATCCGACCCTGCCACTCCAGTCACGACGCGAGGCGGTCCAACCCAGCCTGTGGGACCGCCTTGTGGACGATCTGCCTGGCATCGTTTCGGAAACCGACCGGCTACGCGCTGACATGGTGGCGCGGATCGGGGAGCAGAAGGTGGAGACAGTGCTGGCGCAGGGGGCTCGTGCCATTCAGGGCGATCCGGATCTTGATGAGGACACCCGACGCGACCTTCATCTTTTACTGACGCAGATGTCCCGGCGCGCCCACTTGGAGGAGCGCGGTATCGTCGTCAACGCCTCGGTCCTGCGCGAAGCCGTTCGCCGCGACATCGAGGCGCTGTTCAACGTTGAACGCTTCGAATCTGGCCTGCAGCTTTCGGATCTGGAACGGAAGGGATACCAGACGCCCGAGGAACTGATCGCGGACTTCCCGCACGCTCGCCGCTCCGTGATCAACTACGGCGTGCCATCTTTTTCTGGGCGAAGCATCACGGACTTCGATCTTGCCAGCCTGGCCAAAGAACTACGCGAGGTGATCGCGGTTTTCGAGCCGCGGCTGAAGCGCGACACGATCCGTGTCAGGGTGGCCCAGGGAGACCGCACAGGCATGAAGATCGAGGTCGATGCGATGCTCATGCTTTCGCCCGTACCGGAACGGCTGCGGTTGTCGACCATGATCGATCTGGACAACGGGCGCGCCACCACGTTGGTCGAGGACGCGTGATGGACCGCAATTTTCTGGCCTATTACGAAGACGAACTCGCCCATATCCGCGAACTTGCGACCGAATTCGCCGCGCTGCACCCGACGGTCGCCCGCAACCTTTCGCTGGACTCGGTCCCCTGCCCCGACCCATACGTCGAGCGACTGCTGGAAGGCGTAGCCTATCTCGCCGCCCGCACCCGGTTGAAGGTCGATGCCGAAAGCAGCCGCTACGTCCGAAATCTGCTGGACGAGCTTTATCCCGACCTCGTCTGCCCCGCCCCCGCGATGACGATGGCCGTCCTGCACCCCGGTCCCCAGGTTCAGACCATGCGCGACGGCCACACGGTGGCGCGCGGCACCCGGTCGGTCGCCGCTTACCGCGAGGGGATCGCGACCCGCGCCACCTACACCACCGCCCAGGATGTCACTCTCTGGCCAGTTGCGCTGGAGAAGGTCGATTACATGCAGGACAAGGGTGCGCTGAATGCCGCTGGCCTAGACCACCCCAACGCCGAGGCGGCTCTCCGCTTTACCCTGATGCGCGTCGGCTCCGGCAGCCTTGCGGAACTTAGCCTTGACCGGCTGGACCTGTGGTTTGTCGGCGGCAGTCGGGGCGGCGCGATCTTTGATGCGCTTTTTGGCCACGGCACCTCTGCCATCGCCCGCCCGCACAAGGGTCCAGCGCGTCCGCTCATCGGTCCGGGTCTGGTCGGGATCACCGACCGCGAGGGCCTCTTGCCACGCGTCCGTCCCTCTTTCGAGGGCTACCGCCTGATGCGGGAATACTTCCTGATGCCCGACCGCTTCCACTACCTGCGGCTGGACGGGTTGAACCCGGCACTGCGCAGTTGCACAGCGGGCTCCTGCGAGGTGGTGGTCTACCTCGACACCGCGCGACCCGAACTTTCCGACATCGCCGCCAAGGACTTCCGCCTGTTCGCCACGCCCCTGATCAACCTCTTTCAGAAAGAGTGCAACGTCATCGAAATCGACGGCCGATCAGCCGCCCATGTCGTCCACGCCGACCGCACCCGCCCACGCGACTTCGAAATCTACCGCCTGACGAATGTCGAAGACGCCGACAGCGACGGACCAGACGCCAGGGTGGAACCGCTTTACTCCGTCGGCCAGCATCGCGGCTCCGGCCTTGTCTATACCACCGAGCGCCGCCCCCGGCGCCCGGGCGAGGATGAACTGAGACGCGGTCAGACCCGCACAAGCTATGCCGGCGACGACCTGTTTCTGTCGATCGCGCGGCCGGCCGATGTGACCGTGACCAAGGCGATCCGTCGGCTGGACATACGCGCCCTATGCACCAACCGCGACCTGCCGATCCTGGACGACAGCCCGAAACTCAGCCTGGAGACCGGTGACCCCGTTGGCCGGATCGAGTTGCTGGCCCCTTTCCGCCGCCCGCGCGCTTCGGTCGCCGCCGCCTTGCCCAACGTGGTTTCAGGCGGTGAAAGCCAACTCGACGACCTTGCTTGGCGGCTGGTGGCGCAGCTGTCGCTGAACCACCTGTCCCTCGCCGAACCGGGCCAGGACGCCGAACCGCTGCGCGCTATGCTGGACCTCTACTCCGGTCGTGGAGACCCTGCGATGTCCCGCCACGCCCGGTCGATCACGCGCGTCCGCTCACGCCAGGTTGTGGAACGCCTGGGCATTCCCGGCCCGATCTGCTTCGGCCACGGTGTCGAGATCACGCTTGACGTCGACGAGACGACGATGGCCGGGGGATCGACGCTGCTACTTTCTGCTCTGCTGAACCAGCTTTTCGCCCGCCACGCCGCGATCAACTCTTTCGTGCGCACGAAGACCCATCTCATGCAAAGACAGGAGGACGTGTCGTGGCCGATGACGCCGGGCAACCGCGCCCTGATCTGACCGGAGACGTGCCTGCACCCGAAAGCATGGGGTTTTTCGAGCTCCTGCGGCGACTGGAACGCGACGACGCGCGGTTTGGCCGGTCTGGCGGGCCCCTGCGCGAACCTGCACGCCTGGGCCAGCGAGCGAGGCTGACCTTCGGCACGCGGGATGTGGCGGGCTTTCACCCCGGTACACCGCCAAAGGTGGATGTCGAGGTGCTGGGTCTGCTCGGCCCCGAAGGCGCCATGCCGCTGCATCTGACACGCTGGGTGCTTAGCCGCCTGTCGGAACGCTGGTTCACGGAAGGCAGCGATGCCGCCTCGGACACCACGTTCCTTGATTTCTGCAACCTGCTCCAACACCGGATGATGGCGCTCTACTGGCGCGGCTGGGCCGATGCCCGCCCGGAAGTGCAGATCGAACATGGTCCCGCTGGCCGGGTACAGGCGCTGGTGGAGGCGCTGGCAGGGACTGCCCTGCCCGGCACCAAGCCCAAGGTCCCGGATTTGCAGACCCGCCTGAAGTTGCGCCATGCCACCGCACTTGGCCGTCAGGTCAGTAGCGTCGAACGCCTGACCGCCTATCTCACCGACGTGCTGGAAGCCCCCGTCACGCTTGTGGAATTCCTCGGAACATGGACCGAGATCCCGCACCGGCTCCAATCGCGCCTCGGCCAACAGCACGCCCAGCTTTCGCGGTCTGCGGTGGTTGGTGCCCGCAGCTTCCAGCGCCAGACTCTGGTGGAGTTGCGCATCGGCCCCCTCTCCCTTTCCCGGTTCACCGAGTTTCTCGCCGACTCCGAGCTGACCGCCCGCCTGCGGCACGCGATACTCCACGTCATGGGCCGCGAGATGGAATTCAACCTGCGCCTCGTGATGGCAAAAGAGGACATCCCCGACACCCGCCTCGGCCAAAGCCAGCTTGGCCGCACTTCGTGGCTTTCACCCAAGCGAACGACAGATGCCGAGGACCTCCGCCTCTACCGCGTGGCACAAGTGGAGGCCGCATGACCCTTCGCCTGACCATCGAACACAGCCCCCATCCCCAGGACCGCCGCGAGATGCGCCATCCCGGCGGCGAGTTTTCCATCGGGCGAGGGGCGGAATGTTCCTGGCAGTTGAATGATCCCGACATGTACGTCTCACGCAAGCATTGCGTGATCACCGGCGAGGCCGGGCAATTCATTGTCACCGACGCCAGCCGTGGCGGTCTCTTCATCGACGGCAAAGACCAGCCGCTTGGCCCCGGCAACGCGGCGCGGCTTGAATCGGGGATGCGCCTGCGCCTGGGTGACACGGTGATCCGGGTCGAGGTTGAGGCCGCGCAGCCCCTTGCCACGCCGCGGACACAGGCTCCGGCGCAGCGTCAGCTGCCGACCGACGACTTCTTCTCGCAGCCTGTGGCAGCTCCCCCGCCGAACCACCGTCCGCAGGGTTTGCCGCAACCCTTCGACACCGGGCCGACCGACGCGCGCCGTTACGATACGTCGCACGACCGCACCGCTCCGCCCCCCTTGTTCGACGATCCGTTCACACTGGACCGTTCCGTCGCTGGCCGACCGGTTGGCAGCGTCCCCGAGCCGATCGCGGCGCGCAAGGACGACTTCGGTTTCGGTTCGTTCTTCGACGAACCGCCCAAAGCGGCCGAACCTGCTGCACCTGAGAAACCCGCAGATCCGCCAGCCTCGACCGACTGGTGGGCCATACCATCTCCCGCCGCAGGTGAACCACCAGCGGCCCCGGTCTCCGAACCGCCCGGCCTTTTGCCGCTGGTTGCCGACCTTCCGATCGCACCGGTTATCCCTGAGCAAAGCCGCATTCGCCAACGTGGCGAACCCCCTCTCTCCGCTGCGATCGAACCTTCCCCAGCACCCCTCCAGATCCCGGACGCCGCCCTGCGGGATGCCTTCTTTCGGGGTCTGGGCCTGGACCCCATGCCCTCGAACGATCCCTTGGCCGAGATGGAAGCGCTGGGACAACGCTTCCGCCTTCTGGTCGAAGGCCTGATGCTGATGCTGCGGACGCGGGCCAAGGAAAAGCAGAATGCCCGCGTGGCGCAGACCGTCATCAGCAACACCGACGTCAACCCGCTGAAGTTCCTCGCCACCACGAACGAGGCCGTCGCCGCCCTCGTCACCGCAAAGGGTCCCGGCTATCTGGAGCCCGACATCGCGATCAACGGGGCTTTCCGCGACCTTGCCGACCATCAGGTCCGCTCTTGGGTTGCGATCCAGTCTGCGTTGCGTCGGATGATAGACCGCTTCGATCCGGCGGCGGTCGAGAAGGACCTCGAAGAACTCGGGATGCTCGAAAGCCTGCTTTCCGGCGGGCGCAATGCCAAGCTGTGGAAGGCCTACACCGACCGATACAAGGACATCGCCCGCGCGGCCGAGGATCGGTTCCTGGGCGAAGTGGGTGCCGATTTCCGCGACGCTTATGAAGGCAACAGGGAGAAGACCAATGACACATGAGTTTCGACGCCGTGCCTTTCTGATT
Source organism: Paracoccaceae bacterium (assembly GCA_031412255.1). GTDB lineage: Bacteria > Pseudomonadota > Alphaproteobacteria > Rhodobacterales > Rhodobacteraceae > Tabrizicola. Next base: position 16,809 of record JANOCQ010000260.1, read on the forward strand.
GGCGGCAGCGCCGTCCTTCTCGTGGCCTGCGCCCCCGCCGGCCCGGGATCTGTGACCATCGTCGCGCAAGGCAGCGCGGGCATGAACCCCGGCCCGGACGGTGCCGACCGCCCGCTGACGCTTCAGGTCCTGCAACTGCGGGGCTCGGGCGCCTTCGACGGGGCCGATTTCTTCGGCTTGCAGAACGCCTCTGGCACCTTGGGCGGCGATCTGGTGAAGGCTGACACCATCACGCTTGCCCCAGGTGGCAAGGCCACCAAGACCGTGGCACTTGAGGCCACGACTGCAATGATCGCCATCGTTGCAGGTTTCCGTGACCCGGCAGGAAAGCAGTTCCGGGCCAAGTCCTCGGTTTCACCGACCGACGCGGTGACGTTCGCGCTTGACGTGACCGCCAGCGGGATCAAGCTGACGCCGATGTGATCTCGACCCGGTCCAAGTGCAGGAACAGGACAGAAGAATGAGTGACAAGAACAAGGTCGTCTGGTCCGAAGGGTTGTTCCTGCGCACCCAGCACCTGCAACAGCAGGACCGCTATACCGAGGGCCTGGTGCGCGGCGCGCTTCAGGCCGCCCCGCTGCAGCCCTGGGGGTTTCGGTCGCTTACCCTGGACAAACCCGCGCTGGATGCGGGGCGGATTGCCATCGCCATGGCCACGGGCATCTTTCCCGACGGCACACCTTTCGCGATCCCCGACACCATGTCCGCCCCGCCGCCATTGCCAGTAAAGGCCGACATGGCCGGGCTGATCTCCCTGGCGATCCCTATCGAGCGCGCCGGCACCGCCACCATCGACCCCGCCCATGCCGAACCCGCAGGCTCGCGCTACCGTGGCATGATCCAGACCGTCCGCGATGCCATCCGCGGCGGAGCGGAGCCCGAAGAACTGGAAGTCGCCCGTCTGGCTGCCCGCCTGATCCTGCCGGGGGAAGACGGCGCGGGATACGTGGCCTTGCCCATTGCCCGGGTGGAAGGTCTGCGCGCCGACGGCTCCGTCGCCACGGTTGACGGCTACCTTGCCCCGTCCCTCTGCCTGGCGGGCAACCCTTGGTATGCGGGCCTGGCACAAGAGGTCGTCACCGGCCTGGACCGCATCGCCGAGGCGCATGGCAGACTGGTCCTGGGTGGCGCGGGGCGGTCCATCGAGAACCTTCTCCTCCTTGAACTTGCCAACACCGCCCGCCCGCGCGTGGCCCACATGCTGGCGCAGAATCTGCATCACCCATCCGAGTTCTTCATGGAGCTCGCAGGCCTGGCCGGCCGGATGGCCACCTATGGTTCATCGTCCCGCCGACTTTCCGACCTGCCGACCTACGACCACCTCGACCCGCAGCCCGCCTTCGCGGCGCTCGCCGACACCTTGAGGTCGCTGATGTTGTCGCTACGCCACGTCGAACCGAAGTCCCGCGCCCTTCAGGTCGCCCGCCACGCCCAGAACATCTGGAAGGTCCGGATCGACAACCCGGATATTCTCAAGACCAGTCGCATCGTCCTTCGGATCGGATCGGACATGTCGGACGAATCCCTGCGCCGGATCTTCGTCAGCCAGGCCACAGTCGGGGCCGCTGATGCCTTCGAAAAGCTGTGGAAATCCCGGTTGCCGGGAATTGCATTGAAACCGCTTCACTCGCAGCCGCGCGAGATCCCCTATGACGGCGAACGTCTGTGCCTGGAGCTTGACCAGAAGTCCGAGCACTTCGCCCAACTCACCGATGCGCCGGGCTTCGTGATAGGCGTCTCCGGGGCGCTGGACCGAGAACCGGAAATCGACTGCTATGCCGTGAACCGATGAGCGACAAGGACGATCCTTTCGGTCTTTCCAACGACGCCGGCCGCACCCGCATCCGGCCGGTCAAATCGGCCGCCCCCGCCACCACCCCGCAGCGCCCGACCTTCGGTTCCGAGCCTTCGCCTAACCCGCCCTATGGCGGAAAGGGCTTTGGCGGACAACCTGCGGCAAGTCAGGGTTTCGGGTCGGCCCCCTTTGGCGCCCCGCCGCAGGACTATGGCCAAAGGGCCCCCAAGCCACGCCTCACCCGTGCCCATCCGAACCCTCTGATCGTCGCGTTCGCTCCGCTTCTGGAACTTGCGCCCGAACTAGAACGCGCGATGCCGCCCGCCAATACCGAAGCCTTGCGTCTGCGAATTCAGGAAAACCTGATCGACGCACGGGACTCTGGCGTCGGGATGGGCGTCCCGATGACCCGCGCCAATCAGGCCGCCTGGTTCGTCGCGGCGCTGATTGACGACATCGCGCTGAACACACCCTGGGGCGGCCATTCCAGCTGGCCGCATCAGCCACTTGTCGTGGGCCTGTCCGGTGAAGTCGATGCCGGGACCAAGTTCTTCGAGCGACTGGAGGAGCTGCTGCGTTACCCAAACCGCGACCCGGAAATGCTGGAACTGGGCTTCCACTGCCTGAACCTCGGATTCCGTGGCAAGTACAGGATCGAGGGGCGCACCGGAGATGCCGCCCTCCTTGCCATGCGGTCTGCCATCGCGCGCGCCATCCGCGACCCCGAGGCGGAAGCGGCAGAGTTGTCCCCACACTGGAAGGGCGTCGTGGCCCCGGACGAGAAGCCCCGATTTGCAGTGCCCCTCTGGACCATCGGCCTTGCTGCCGTCGCCCTGATCACCGCAATCTATGTGGGCCTCGGCATTCAACTCTCCAACAAAGCCACGCAGCTTTACGCCTTGGCGCGCCTCCTGCCGCCCCCTGACCGGGCCGAGATCTTCCGACCGGTCCGCACCAACGCCGAACCGGCCGCCCCGGAGATCAGGATCGAACCCGTGGTCCTGGAACTGGTCCCTGCCTGCCTCGCAAAAGCGCCAGCTGACACCGCGGCCGCGCTAACCGGGAAGGATGACGTCGGCCTTGCCTTCCTGACCCTGCGGGGGTCGAACCCCGAGGTTTTCCGCAGCGCCCAAGCAGACATCAACGACGTCTACGGTCCCCTGGTCGTGGCCTTGGCGCAGTGCATCACCGAAAATATCGAGGTCATCGGGAAGGTCACGGTGATCGGTCATACCGATAGCGTTCCTGTCCAGGCCTCCAATCCTTTCGCCTCGAATCAGGGACTGTCAGAAGCCCGCTCCAAGACCATCGCCGACCTTCTGACAAGGGCCGGGGTGCCGGCGGAACTCCTGGCGTCCGAAGGTCGCGCCGACAGCCAACCCGTGGGCGACAATGGAACCAAGGCAGGCCGCGCTGAAAATCGCCGCATCGAGATCAAGATCGAGAAGAAGCTCTAGATGAAGTTCCTGAAAGCCATCTTCCGGTTCCTCTTCTCTCGCCGCCTCTGGACCTTCATCGGCGTGGTGCTGCTTTGTGCGCTGATCTGGCTTTTCGGGCCGCTGGTGTCCGTGGGTGACATGGTGCCGCTGGCCGACGACCTTGTGCGGATCGTCGTCATCGCAATTATCCTCGTCCTTTGGCTCTTCTCCCTCCTCCTCGCCCAGCTGCGCGCAGCGAAGAAGAACCAGCTCTTCGTGACCGAGCTTGCGACCCCCGAACGCCCCAAGGTCCCGCTGCCCGGCGAAGCCAGCGTAGCCGAGATCAACACCAAGTTCGCCCAGGTCCTGACCGAGATGAAGCGGTCGAAACTCGGCGGCAAGAAGTTCCTGCGCGACATGCCGTGGTATGTGATCATCGGTCCCCCCGGTTCCGGCAAGACCACCGCGCTGCGCCAGTCCGGCCTGCACTTCCCCATCGACCTGTCCGACGACCTGAAGGGCGTCGGCGGCACCCGGAATTGCGACTGGTTCTTCACCGAAGACGCCGTCCTGGTCGACACTGCCGGCCGTTACGTGCAGCAACAGAGCGACCCCGAGATCGACGCCGCCGAGTGGCTGGGCTTCCTTGACATGCTGAAGAAGCACCGCGGCAAGCGGGCGCTGAACGGGGTGATCCTGACACTCTCACTCAAGGAACTGCTGTCGGGTGAGGCCGCCGTTCGCGAACATGGCCGCGAGATCAGGAAGCGCCTCGCCGAACTCCGCGAACGGCTGCAGATCCAGCTGCCGGTCTACCTGATGCTCACCAAGGTCGACCTCGTGCCAGGCTTTGAAGCCTTCTTCGGAACCCTGCCCACCAAGGACCGTGAGCAGGTCTGGGGCGCCACCCTGCCGACCGACGCCCGCATCGACCGCACCACAATAGAACGCGAGATGAAGGCGCTGCTGGCGAACCTCGAAACCCGCCTCACCTCGCGCATGGCCGAAGATATTCCGCTCGACCAGCGGGCCGAGGTCTTCCGCTTCCCGTCGCAGGTCGAACGTCTGGAAGCCCCGCTCAAGTTGCTCATCGACACCGTCTTCGGCGAAAGCCGGTACGAGGAAAGCCCCTGGCTGCGGGGCTTCTACCTTACCTCCGCGACACAGGAAGGCTCTCCAATCGACCGATTGGTCGGCGAATTGGCCGGCTCCTTTGGCCTGAACGCGGATGCCGCGCCGCGACGCGCATTCGGCGAAAAGCGGTCGTACTTCCTGCGCAACATGCTGACCGATCTCATCTTTCCCGAGGCCGGGCTTGGCACCTTCGACGCCGCCGCCGAGGAACGCCGCAAGTGGATCTGGCGCGGCTCGATCGCCGGGGCCTCCCTGGTCGCGCTGATCGCCGGCCTCCTCTTTCTCTTCAGCTTCCTCCGTTACTCCGGCGGCATCGACGACCAGGAACGTCTGCTCGCCGACCTTTCCGGCCGCCTCGCCAATGTTGCCGCGCGACAAGCCCCCACCGACCCCCTGGACCTGGAACTCGCCCTCGACGGCGTGACCGAGGTCAAGGCGGCCGCCACCGAGGTCCCTGCATCGCCGCTTACCTACATCGGCCCGACCGCGCGGCCGGAACTGACGGAGGCACAGCGCATCGCCTACGACCGGAGCCTGCGCAACATCCTGGAACCACGGATGGTCGCGCTTCTGGAAGCGACGATGTGGCGCAAGATCCGCGACCCCGAGTACATTCTTGGTGCTCTCAAGGTCTATTACATGATGACCGGCCTTGCCCCCCATGACCGCGAGTTTGCCGCACAATGGTGGCAGGACCAGTTGCCGCTGAACGCTCCCATCGACCCTTTCCCGACCGAGGCCGCACTTGAACACCAGCTCGCCGCGATCGACAGAATGGGGTCCGAGGAACAGAAGATCGCACCCGACAATCACCTGGTCCAGCAGGCACTGCAGTCGATTTGCACGATCCCCCTGGCCGCCCGCGCCTATTCGGCGCTGATCTCCGATCCCGCCGTCACCGGACTGCCTGAATGGGTCCCCGCCGAAAAGGCCGGTCCGAACGCCAACAGGGTCCTGACCCGAATCTCGGAAAAGACACTTCGCGTCGGCTTGCCCGGTGGTTTCACCTATGACGGCTTTCACACCACCGTCCTGCCGCTCATCCCCGAGGTCGCCGCCACCGCCGCCCTTGACCAGGCTGTGTTTGCCGGAGGCTGCGCTGAAAGCTCCGACGCTTCGGTCGCCACGCTGGAGGCCGACATCCTCAAGCTTTACCAGGACGATTTCATTGCCCAGTGGAACGGCTTCCTGCGCGACATCAGACTGGCACCGATCACCGACCTGCCCACCGCCACCGCAAACATGAAGGACCTCGCCAGCCCCGACAGCACGTTGCGCCGCCTCGTCCGCGCCGTGGTGGACGAGGTCGACCTCACCCGCGTCATCCCCGAAGAGGAAGGCAGCGCCGCCACCGACGGTGTGGTCAAGAAAGCCACCGCCAAGCTCGGCAAGGTAGGCAAGCTGCTCAAAGCCGGAAGCAAGCTTGCAACCTCCACCGGTGGGATCGAAGGCCCGCCCCCCGGTACCGAGATCGCGCTGCACTTTGCTCCCCTCAAGGCCGCGATCGAGGAAGTCGAAGGCCTTCCACCGCTGCTTGACGACGTGGGCCTGCAACTCGACGGCCTCGCCAAGGAGCTGGCCAGCGCCATGAACTCGCCCGACCCCGAGGCGACGCTTCTGGCGCGGGGTGGTCTCGGAGAGCTGACCGGAGCTGTCGCAAATGCTGCAAGGGCGCTGCCGGACCCCTTGGACGACTGGGTTGCGGGGATCGCCGGCGATACCATCGCCGTGACCCGCGATGCCGTCATTTCCCAGCTCAACGATCGCTGGCGCGCCGATGTCTACGATTTCTGCGTCAAGGCCACCGAGGGTCGCTATCCCTTTGACGAGGGCTCCGCCATCGATGTCAACGTCGCCGACTTCCGCGAATTGTTTGCCCCTGGCGCCCGGATCGACACCTTCGTGACCGACAACCTCCTGCCCTACATCGACACCACGGTGAAACCCTGGGCCTGGCGCGCCGACTTCGGTCTGGACGGCGCACTCCTTTCGCCATTCGAACGCGCCCGGTCGATCCGCGACGGTCTTTTTCCCGGTGGCTCGGGCCCGGTGATGGCCTTCACGCTGGAAGCCAAGGACCTGACCCCGAACGCAGCCTCGGTCACCCTCAATGTCGACGGCCAGCTTCTGACCTACCTGAACGCCGCCACGCGACCGATGCCGATGACCTGGCCGGGTCCCGACGGGACCAACCTCATTTCGCTGTCGTTCCAGCCTGCGGATGGAACCGGCGAACTGCTGACCTCTGAAACCGGCTCCTGGGCCTGGCTGCGCCTGATCCGCAAGGGCCGCCTGTCCGGCACGGCTCTCCCCGAGGTCTTCAGCCTCAGCCTTGGCCTTTCGGGATTCTCCGCCGCGTTCGAGCTGCGCGCGGCGTCAGTCGACAACCCCTTCGATCTGAAGATGTTCGGCAACTTCAAATGCCCGACCAAATTCTGAACGGCGACGATCGGCGCCCGGTTGTCGCCATTTTCGGCAAGCTCCCCACCACCGGGGATTTTGTCTGGCGCGGTTTGCCGGACGCTTTCCGCAAGCACTGGGATTTCTGGCTCACCCGTCACATCGCGCACCTGCAACGCAGCGGCCATACCTTCCCGCCCGGCGGGCTGCGCTTCCGCCTGCCCTCGGGCGGTCGGCTCGCCGCTGGGGTGATCCTGCCCAGCCGCGACAAGGCCGGTCGGCACTTTCCGCTCTCGCTGCTCCTGATCGCCGATGGCGACCTCGAACTCTCCGGTATCGACCTCTGGTGCGATTCAGCCCTGTCTCTCCGGCCGGAAAAGCTGAATCCGGATGCGCTCTGGCAAGCTCTCGACACACTCGCCGCACCGGTCCCACATGGTCCCGCAGCCGGTCGGATGCTGCTCTGGACCCTGGGCCAGGCCCCGTTGGCCACTGACCCTGCCAGCCCCGAACCGACGCTTCGGGCGCTCCTCGGCACAGCCTGACCGCGCCTTTCACATTTGCCCAAAAATCTCCGCCAGAGGCCGTCCGAGCGGTTTTGCGTCCTTCACGCAGAACCGCGAGACAAGAGGACTTCGCGCGGAACGCGCACCTTTCGAATACCGCCCGGACCAAAGTCAGTTCTGGTTGATCTTGGCCCCCTTCAGCGTGATGTTCCCATCCGCCTTGGCATTGATCTTGCCCGATCCAGTCAGGCTGATGTCCTTGCCCTTGACGGTGATGGTCCCGTCCTTTTTCAGCGTGATCTGGGCATCACCGCATTTCAAGGTGATCTCGTCCGTCACATCCAGGACGAACTTCTTGCCGACCTTGATCCCCATGTCCTTGCCAACGTTCACCATTTCGGCATTGGCAACGTCGGTCGCGCGCCCCTTGCCGATTTTCAGCGCCACATCACCCGAAATCGTCTCCGTCTGGTTTCCCCCCACCGTCATCGACTCGTCCGCACCCACCGCAACCGACCGGTTGGACCCGATGGTCCAACTGTCATCCGACCCGATGGAATGGCTTTCGGACGCCCCCACCGTCACGTCCCGCGATGCACCGATGGTATTGTTCTGCGCCGCTCCGACCGTCCGCGTCTCCGAGGCCCCCACACTGTCGATCCGCGCCGCGCCGATGGTGATGGTTTGCGCCACCGCGACGGTCTGGCTGTGGTTCGCCCCTATCGTCTCGCTGGAGTTGGCCCCGACCGATATCGTCTCGTTCGATCCCACTGACAGCACCCGGTTGACCCCCACCGTCTCGGTGTCGTTGTTGCCGATGCTCGTCGTCTGGTCGTGCCCCACCGTGATCGACTTGTCATTGCCCACCGTCTCGGTTCGGTCGTGGCCGATGTCCTGCTTGGCGTCGTGGCCGACATCCTCGGCGAAGTCGTTGCCGACGGTGCGGGTCTCGTTGTTCTTGATCAGTTCGTTATGGTCCTTCTCCGCCTGAAAGTAGACCTCTTCGGACCCCTTCTTGTCCTCGAACCGCATCTCGTTCCAGCCGCCGCCACCGGGCGAGGAGTTGGACTTCCATCCCGATTGCGTCGCATTCGCGGGCAACCCGTAAGGCGGCATCTGCGCGGCGTTGTAGACCCGCCCGGTGATGATCGGCTTGTCCGGATCGCCTTCAAGAAAGTCGACGATCACCTCCTGCCCGATCCGGGGTATCTGGATGAACCCCCAGCCCGACCCGGCCCAGACGGAACTGACGCGGACAAAGCAGCTGGAGTTTTCGTCGGCCCCCCCCAGTCGATCCCAGTGGAACTGCACCTTTACCCGCGCATACTCGTCGGTGAATATCTCCTCACCCGACGGCCCGACAACAACGGCCGTCTGCGGCCCGGACATCAGTGGTTTCTGCGCGCGGCACTCGGGCCGGAACGCCAGCGCCAGTGGCTGCAGTTGCAGTCGGACGCCAAAGCCTTCGCTCTGGCGCTGCATGCCGGACCGATATGCGTCGTCCCACATCTCGTAGTCCGACCGCAGCACCAGATAGGCCACGTTGTCGGCCTCGCGGTCGAACTCTTCCAGCTGGAAGCTGACCCCGGACCAAAGCCAGCGCACGCTCCCGGTGGCTTCGACGCGCATATGCGCAGCCTGAGCCGCCTCCAGCCGGATCGCTGCCAAGGGCTCGCCCGCGCCCACCTCGATGTAATCGCCCGGATAGTGGTACAGTTCGCCCTTCGACGCTTCATGCGACTTTGGCACGTCCGACTTGGTCATCAGGTCTGTTGCCGGCTTTTTGAAGTCGTAGTCGGTATGGACATAGGCGCCCGACCGCACGAATGCGCGCGGCAGAAGCCTATGGATCACGTCAGCCTCGTCGGCCAAGGGACCGGTCACGCCGCGGAACTTCACCGTTCCCGAGCCTTCGGCCTCTTTCACGCTTGAATTGGCATCCGACAGAACCAGAGTATGTTCGCCATCGTCGTGGTCGAAGTGGTAGAAGATCCCCTCGTGCTCCATCAGGCGCTGCACGAAGGCGAGGTCGCTCTCGCGGTACTGCACGCAGTATTCGCGCGGCGGATAAGACTTTTTAAGCCGCTTTTCGACTTTCACATGAGCATGCGGTTTGAACACCTCTTCGATGATCTCGACGACACTTTTCTTCTGGAAGATACGGTTGTCGCTGCGATAGGTCAGGAACCAAAGCCAGGGCCGCAGGACAGCGCGGTAATGGGCGTAGTCCTCCCGGTGTTCCTGGAAGGCGAACTCATCGACAATCCCGTGAAAGAAACGCTTTCCACTTTCCATCCTGATGGTGATTGTCACCGGCGTGCCCAGCAGGTCTTCATGCTTGACGTTGATGTCCTTGCTGACCAGACCCAGTTCATAGCGGAAACAGGTGCTGATCTCGTCGAACCCCTCCATCTGCGAAAACATCAGCGTGTCGCCAAGCGCGGTGCTGACCGAGATGTTGCGACCGTCAGCCATCCTGATCACTCCTGTCCGAAAAAGCAGTCAAATGGGAACTTGGGGCCAATACTCGACACTCTAGCCGAATTTCGCGGTCGTGGGGCCGAAAAGAGTTCACAGCGAAGTGGGGCAAGCCAGACCTTTCAGCAAGGGCCAGCGCGACAGGGGGTTGGCCCCGGCGGAGAACTGGACCTCGACAAAAAGGCGGGCGTTGCCGGACTTCAGGTCGATCAGGTACCGCTTGCCGCCGTCCCGCTCCCGCAGCCGGATGCCGTCCAGGATCCGGAAGAACCCCCATTCCCCAGGATGGGCCAAGGTCGCGCTTCCCTCGGCGGTGGTGAAGCGCACCTCGGCACCCAAGGAGGGCGACGGCCCTGGCCAGGCCAGGGTCAGTGGGTCCAGCGTGGTTTCCACCGGGCCACCTTGCCCGCCAATCGCCACAAAAGTCTTGCCGCGCTCGGCCAGCGCGGCCAGCGTCAGTTGGATTGATTGGTCGGCAAACCCCGCTGCGATGGCCTGGGTGCGCTGCAGGAACTCGGCACTCTTCGGGTCCAGACCGGCAAAGCGCGCATCCGGTTTCCAACGCCAGGGCGAGCTTGAGGTGTCGATGTAGGCCTCGGCTCGCGTGCGGTAGAAGGTGTCGATCGCGCCTCCGGGGCCCAAAAGCGCGGTGACGTCAGACACCGTTGCATCGCCCCCGTCGGTAAAGGGATAGCGGCCTTCGGTCACCCGTTTGCACAACGACAGCACCTCGGTCTGCCACGCCTTCGTCAAGGGGTTCGACAGAGGATCCGCCTGGGCAGCACTGGTCTGCGCAAGCACATCCTCGACGATTTGAACCACCATCGGCGGGGCCGTCCGCAGGGCGGCAAGTGTTGCCCCGCGCGACTTCGCCGACATAAGCCGCTGAAGACCCCGTGGCTCGTCGCGGTCCATTGCACCCAAGGCCACATTCAGGCTGGCGAACAGCTCGGCGATCTCGTCCATCCGGCCGTCCTCGGAGTATTGGATCAGCGCCGCGAAGTCCGACGCGATGCGCAACTGCATTCCATGCGGCCGTGCCCGGTCCAGCCCCCCGACCTGAGCCCAGACCTCTCGCAAGAGCTTGGTGAGAGGCGAGTCTGGCGCGGCCAGGCGGCCCGAGACAAGCACCGCCTGCTCCGGGTTGCTGAAAGGTCGGACCTGGATGTCGCCCAGAAAACCCTTCCACCGCACGAGTGTCTCGCGTTGCAAGATGTCCAGGACCTGATCCGGGCTGTCATTCTCCGCCTCAAGCGGTGTCGCAAACAGCCGCACAGCTTCGGTTCGCGCGGTCTGCACGGCCAGCCCGGCCCCGACCTTGCGGGCATAGTCCCAACCCGCTTGCGTAAAAAGCCCGGCCATCGGCGTCTCCATCGCCAAGCCCGAGCGGCGCTGCAAAACCACCGACAACCCGGGCACCGCCGTCTCCGGCACCCAAGGCGCGAGGGACGCCGTACCTTTCGACCTTAGCAGCTCCAGAAAGGCCCGCGCCGGCTCGGGGGCCTCGGCGGCATAGTCCCGCGCCTGGGCAAGCAACTCGGGATCGGGCTGCGGCAGGGGGTTGGCAGGTGGCGACAGTCTGGCGATATGAAGGACCAAAGGTTGCAGGTCCGGCAGCCCCCCGGCACGGTCCTCCAACCATCCCGCAAGATAGGCCGGAGACCAGTCTCCTTGCCCCGACAGCACCGACCAGGCCCGCAGGGTGTCATAAAGCTGCAGGCTCTCCCCTTCGTCCGCCAGCGCGGCATCCACGCCCCGAGCCAGCGCGCCTGGCAGATGCTTTTGCACCGACGCGTCGTAGACCGCATCAGCATGGGCCGCCGCGTCAAATCGCAGAAGACCCGCGAAAAGCCGGATCGGCGCCTTGTCGACCGCGCGCGCGACTCCGTCCGCCGCGGCGCTCAACCGGGTCAGCCGTTGCGGCAGGTCCGGCATAACGGCATCCCGGTCCAGCCCGATATCCAGCGCCTCGGCGTCGAAAAGCCGCGTCAGGTCGCGGTGGAACCGCCACTCCACGAACCCCGCCCAACCCGCAACCAAGAGAACGAAGGCCAGGACCAGCACCAGCGTGATTCCGGTCCAGCCCGCACCAAGGTTGCGGTCAAAACTTGTCCGGCTCCCTTCGACCACGGCCAGCCGCCGCTCCATGAAGACCCGCACGCCCGCGAAGTCCGGCCCCGCCTCGGCCGCCCTGCGGATGAAGTCACGCACCGTCCCGACCGAGATGTCGCGCCCGTCGAAGATCAGCCGATGCGCGCCTGCGCTCCACAACGCCACGTCCACTGCCCGGTTCTTCCGCGCCGTGAGGTCCAGAAGAACCCCCAAGGCATAGCGCGCGGGCTGGATCGTCGAAGGCTGCACTCCCGTCCGCTCCAGATCGGCATCAAAGCGATCCAGCGCCTCGGCAGCGCGATGCACCAGGACCGCAGCCTCCACGCCGCGGACCGTCGCCAGTTGCTCGACCATCCGCAGGACCGGTCCTGCCGCCTGCTCGTAGGCCTCCGGGTCCGACCGCCGCGCCCCACGCTGGGGCGGCAGGACCGTGCGCGGGCTGTTCGGCTCGCCGCTCATTGCGAAGGGATCAACCCCTCGTCGACCCATTTCTTGAGCGTTTCCTCGCCCACCTCGAAATGCATCCCGTCCTCGCGGTTGTAGCCGCCGCCCCAATACCAGCCTTCCTCGTTGAAATGCTCGGCCAAGATCACGAGACCGATCTGCATCGTTCCATCGGCGAAAGGGTCAAGTTCCCCCTGCAAGGTGATGTCGATCGCCGTCCCGAAGGAATGGTTCGAAACCGAGCTGTTCGATCCCCTGATCAACCGGACGCACAAGGCCCCCGCGGTGCCAAGCTTCGCCGCGATGTCGGGCTCGTCCTTTTCCAGCTTGGCGACGATCCGCTCCAGGCTATCCAGTGCGGGCTTCAGCATCGTGGCCTTGATCGGACCGACCTGCCGGGTCTCGACCAGGCCCTTCAAACGGGGGTTGCTGATTGACCGGCAGTCAGTCCCGAGGTCTTCGCGCGGGCGGCCCAAAAGGGCCAGCATCGTCTTGTTCCGGGGCTGAGTGATGCCCTGGTTGAACCGGTCGGGCGCCGCATTCATCTGCTCGGTCACCGCTTCGGTCTCTGGCATGTGTTGCGGATCCTCGTTCGTCAGACCCCCGGCGTCCACCTCCGGCGCGGCGACCGTGGATGGCGCGACCGGAGCACGGTTTGCCATGAGGCTCATGTCGTCCCGCAGCCGCGCAAGGTCCGCCTTCAAGGTGCCGATTTCGGCCTCCAACCGGGCGCGCTGTGCGGCTTCCGCGTGAAAGGCCTCTTCCAGCCGCGTCAGCCGCAGGTCCGCCCCGCTGTCGGCCGATTCCAGCAGCGTGGTAACCATCGCGAAGGCCACCGCGGCAATGATGACGCCGATGGCTACTATGATGGGCGCAACAAGATTGTTCGACTGCATTCACGCCTCGCGGATCAGGACGGCGATAGCCGAGACATTGTCGGGGGCGCCGCTGTCCAGGGCCTCGCGGACCAGCTTCTGGCACGCTTCCTCTGGGCTGGCGGCGTCGCGCAGCAGGGCCTCGACCGTCTGCTCGTAGACACAGCGCGTCAACCCGTCACTGCACAGCAAAAGCCGGTCACCGATGGCCAGCGGCACACTGGTTTGGTCAACCTCCAATTCGACCCCGCCGCCCACCGCGCGCGTGACCATGTGCGATTCCGGGTGCCGCTCTGCCTCGTCCGGCGAAAGCTCGCCCCTGTCGATCATTTCCTGCACCACGGAATGGTCCCGCGTCAGCGGTCGCAAGCGCCCGCCCCGTAGCAGATAGGCCCGGCTGTCTCCGGCCCAGGCGACATGCGCGACCGCCCCGGTAATCAGGACTGCGACAACCGTCGACCCCATCCGACCCATTCCGGGTCCCTGCTGGCGCCGAAGCACCAGATCGTTCGCCTCCTTCAGGCGGGCCACCAGCGCGGGGCCGGGATCGACGCCGTCCGGGATCTGCGCCAGGCAGTCGATGACGATCTCGGAAGCGACATCGCCGTTGCCATAGCCGCCCATCCCGTCCGCCACCGCCCAAAGCGCACCCGTCGGATCGGTCAGGATGGAATCCTCGTTGCGATCGCGCACCATGCCGCGGTTCGTCAGTCCCGCGCCAACCGCCACCGGCAATTGCCGCTCTTGCCCCGGAACGACGGTTATCGGGGTATTCATTTCGCACCCATCCAGTGGGCAGGACCGGTCCGGCCACGTGTCGATTTCTGCAGCATCGGGAAATCCTGCCAAAGGTGTGAATTGAATGCAGCCCCATCATAGACTAGACTGGCCCAAGCTAAAAATCCGTTTTTTGGAAGGTGGTTCTACATGCGTAGCTTGCTGACCAGCATTGCGGTCTGTGCCGCGCTGATCCCGATGGCCGGCCTGGCCCAGGACCTGTCGGAGGATGAACTGCTCAAGCTCTTCCTTGCACAACGCGACGCCTACAAGGCCGCCGTCGAGGGCAACACGGCGCTGACCCGCGGAATAACGCTGGTCACCGCCGATGATGTCCAGATCGCCACCGAGGTCGCGACGCAAGACCCTGCCGCCGCCACCACGACCACGACTGACGTCGCGACCGCCGACCCTGTAGCGAAGACAGAGACCGTCGTCACGGCAAGTGACAACACCACCCTCGTCAAGATGCCCGCGGACATCGGCGTCAACGTCCGCATCGAATTCGCCTTCGACAGCGCCGCTTTGGACGATGCGCAGAAGCCCAAGCTTCAGACACTGTGCAACGTGATGCGCGCCGCCGACATCCAGCTCTTCCGCATCATCGGCCACACCGATGCCTCTGGCACGGACGATTACAACGAACGCCTGTCCCGCCTGCGGGCCGAGGAAGTGCAACGCTTCTTCATCAATGATTGCGGCATCGCCGCCAACCGGCTGGAAGCCGTCGGTCTGGGCGAACGCTTTCTGCTGGAAGATTATGGCCCGGATTCAGACCAGAACCGCCGGGTGGAGTTTCAGGCGCTCAGCTGATACGAACCCCTGATCAGTGGTTATGCGCCACGTGCCCAAAGCCGGTCGAATTCCGGCGCAAATTCACGTTCGGTCAGCAATAGTCGGGTAAATACGCCTGCAAGCCGCTGCGCCACACCGGCGATTGCCTGACGCTTAAACTGACCCGCCTGGATGGCGACGCTGCGGCCTCGCTGCTTGCCACACTGTCCGGTAAACCATGTCAGGGCCCTGGTATATGTTCAGTGCAGCCCTCGACAGTTTATACAAAAACATGAAATATCTGCACCATGACATGCGTAGAAACCGATCACGGTAGTGGATCTGTTAGCCAGGCAGGTGTGACGCGCTTTGAACGCCAGGTTCCCTGGCAAATCAGCAGACATTCCGAAATGCATCAGGCTGTGTGGCAGTTCCTGGCGACCTGCAGCCTGATATTCGGCGCCTGGTATCTCTGGTGGCGCTGGACGGAATCGCTGAACATCTCGGCACTGTGGTTCTCACTCCCGCTCGTTCTGGCCGAGACGCTGGCCTATATCGGGTTGATCCTGTTCACGATCAACATCTGGACCGACCGGTCGCCACAGAGCGGCCCGCCGCCGCAAGGGCTGCAAGACATAACCGGCGACGTATCGGTGCCCGACCGGCCGATCGTCGTCGACGTGTTCTTCGCCACCTACAACGAAGACCCGGAGATCGTCCGCAAGGGACTTCAGGCGGCGAAGAGTTTGGACTATCCCCATCCCATCGAGATCCGGGTCCATGTGCTGGATGACGGACGCCGCCCGCCGATGGGCGAGGTCGCCCTCGCCGAGGGGGCGAACTACATCACGCGTTCGGACAATGTGGGCTACAAGGCCGGGAATCTGCGCAACGCAATGAACCATACCTCGGGCGACCTGATCGTGATCTGCGATGCCGACACGATCCCGCTGCCGAACCTCCTGACCGAGACTCTGGGCTATTTCCGCGATCCACGCATGGCCTGGGTGCAGACGCCGCAATGGTTCTGGGATGTGCCGCCGGGCGTGCCGCTTCCGGTACTGCTGGAACGACGCCTAGGACGCCCCGGACGCCGAATGGGCCGGGCCGTCGAGAGGTTCATCGGACCGGTCAGAGTGGGCGAGGACCCGTTCGGAAACGACCCGCAACTCTTCTACGACTTCATCCTGCGCCGCCGGAACTGGGCAAATGCTGCGTTTTGCTGCGGAGCCGGGTCAGTTCACCGGCGAGAGGCCGTGATGGAAGTCGCGATCCGGACCTGGGCCACGGATGTCGATGTTTCCTTCCAGCGGCAGATGAAAGAGATCCGGCAGCTGACCGGCGAAGCCGATGTTGACCTGCAAATGGCCACGGTTACCCGCGTCGGCGCCGCGCAGGAGGTGGATTTCACCCCCTTCATGCTGCACGTTTCCGAAGACATCTACACCTCCATCCGGCTGCACAAGGACCGCGAGCGCGGCTGGAAATCAGTGCAGCATCCGGTGGTGGTGTCGCGTATGGTGTCGCCCAACGACCTGCTGAGCTGGACAATCCAGCGCTTCAAGTACGCAGGCGGTACCTTGGACATCCTGCGGACGGACAATCCGCTTTTTGCGAAAGGCATGACCCTGCCGCAGCGTATCATGTACGGGGTAACGTTCTATTCCTATCTCTCGCCCCTGTGGAACGTGGTCTTCCTCCTGTGGCCGGTGATCTTCCTGTTTACAGGGATCGTCCCGGTCGCCACCTATTCCATCGACTTCCTTCTTCACATCGTACCGTTCCTCCTTTTGAACGAACTGGCGCAACTGGCGGGCCTTTGGGGGGCGAAGACCATGTCGGGCCGGCGCTGGTACTTGGCAATGTTCCCACTGAACATCCAGGCGCTCTGGGCGGTGGCCCGCAAGCGCAAGATTTCCTTCCCCGTCACCCCGAAACAGCGCAGCGAAGGGCGCTTTCTGTCGCTTGTCCGATGGCAACTTCTGATGGTCGGGTTGACAATCGCCGGCCTGATCTGGGCCTGGACGCTGCATCTGGGCGGCGACGGTAACTATTCCATTGGCGGGTTGGTCGCCAACACGCTTTGGGGCATCAACAACATCCTGTCGCTGTTGCCCATCATCCTGGCCGCCATCTGGAAGCCGGATCCGGAGTTCGACCTGCCCATCATGGATCGGTTCCAGCATGAAGTTCTCTGAAGCCCTGATCGGCGCACGAAGCCAGATCGCCTGGATTGCCGCCTTGACGCTGTCAACGGTGGCAATCATCCATCTGGAGCGTCTGGACATCGGCGCACAGGACGCGGCCGCGAAGTCCCAGGCGGGTGCCACTGACGCGCGACTGGTGACGGAGGCGTCCGGTGCGCTTGCGGAAGCCGAGGCGCGTCTGGCGGCCTCTCCTGCGGACGCAGCGGCGGCGGCCTCGCTGCTGGTGGCCCTGTCGAGTGCCGTGCAGGCCGGCGTGCTGGACATCGATAAGGCGCGCAAGCGGGCCGATGAACTTTGGGAGATCGCCAGCAAGGCGGACCCTGTCTGGCGGCCCGGCATTGTCGGTGCCGCGATGACCTTCGCCCGCTAAGAGCGGTGGCGCACCATCCGAAGGCGCAATTGATCGCCAACGGGACGCAAGCAGACCTCGTGCATCGAAATGACGATCAGCGACAACCCGCGTCCGCTTTCGGCAATGCTCTGCCGGTCGGACGGGTCGAAATCCAGCCGATCCGGCCCGGCAGCTTCCAACAGGTTGGGGTCGGGCTGCGTTTCATCCTCGATCTCTATGACGACATCGCGTTCGCTGATCTCCACGTAAAGCCCGATCGGCCTCCGGGTCGCTGTGTTGCCGAAGATGACGGCATTCGTCAGGGCCTCTACGACAGCCAGTTCGACGCACGCCAAGCCTTCCTCGTCCAGAAAGTCGCCCAGGGCGTGGCGAAGGGCGTCCGCGGCGGGTCCGATCGCCTCCAGGTCACGATCGACAGCCCGGAAGCGCGTGTCCGCCATTCAATCTCTCACTTCATGCGGCCAGGCGCTCAATCGCTTCTTCGACCGTTGCGGTGATCGGAAAGACCCGATCCATTTTGGTTATCGAAAACAGACGTGCCACAGGAAAGCGGGCAGAGGCTATCGAAATCGTCCCGAAGGGACCGAGTTTCTTTACCGCAGTGATCAGCGCGCTCATCGCCGCGCTGTCCATGTACTCGACCATTTCAAGGTCGAGAACGATTGACTGCTGACCGTCTCCGATGAGATCGACCAGGACCTCGCGAAGCGCCGATGCCTTGCTTGCATCTAGCCTTGGTGCCTGGATCCGAAGGACCACAAGGTCACCGTTGACTTCTTCCTCTAGGTGCATCACTCGTCCTTCACATGCCAACCATTGACGTTCTGCGCAGCGGTAACGCAGTCTTAACCCGTGGTAAGTCTTTCGCCGTGGAACGTGG
>JANOCQ010000261.1:0-5295 GCA_031412255.1 Paracoccaceae bacterium
GAAGCTTTTCCTGGACCTTCGCGTCCAGTTCGGCCGCCGTCACCGTGATGGTGTAGCCGCGCTTGAGGCCTTCGTTCAGGGTCTCGGTGACCTGCATGGGGGGACGTCCTTCCTGGTTCATTCGGGCGCGGATGCGCAATACTCCGCGGGCACAGAGCGGAACCCTGCGCGCGTTGGCGGGCCTGATAGCAAAGCTTTCCGTCCGATGTAAGGGGGAATCGCCAGCCGCGCGGCGAGGTAACTGGTGCGGGTGAAGGGACTTGAACCCCCATGCCTTGCGGCGCTGGAACCTAAATCCAGTGCGTCTACCAGTTTCGCCACACCCGCTCGACCAGCAGAGGCCTTCTAGCAAAGCATTTACCACCGCGCGAGGGGCAAATGCACCGCCCCAATTGCGCCACATGCGCCGACTTAAAGCCACATCTGCCTCGAAATCACCGAACTGGCATCGAATGCCCAACACAAACGCCGCCCACAACTGTCCCTTGGATAGATGAAGGAATGCGGGAATGGACTCCGAGGCTCCGTTTTCCAGATCGGCCGGTGGGACCGGGATCGACCCACAGCCGGGCATGATGACTGGAACGATGGTGCGGACGCTGGATGGCGTCCTGCCCGTGGAATACCTGACCCCCGGCGACCGGATCGTGACCCGCAATGGCGCCCGCCGCCTGACTTCGGTTTCGGTGCAGCCGCGCAAGATGATCGACCTTGTTCGCATCCGCGCTTCGACTCTGGGCCATGACCGGCCGGAACAGGACCTTCTGGTCGCGCCGGGCCAGCCCGTGCTGATCCGCGACTGGCGGGCCCGGGCCATTTTCGGCACCGCGGTGGCGGCGATCCCGGCAGCCCGTCTGGCCGATGGCGAATTCGTCTGCCTTGAAACGCACCGTCAGGTGCGCCTCTTCACACTGCGCTTCGACCAAGACGAGGTGATCTACGCCGAGGGACTGGAGCTTGCGTGCCCGGCCTTCCTGCCCGAACTCGCCTGACGCTGCGTCACGCTCGGCTTGCAGGCCGAAGCGGCTAGACTGCCGGACGATGACCCACGCACGGCACACCCCATTCTCGACCCCGAAACTGCAAGGCCGCGCGGCACATCGCCCGCGTGCAGAACACACCGGTCGATGAGCTTTCACTACATCATCGTCGGCGCCGGATCGGCCGGTTGCGTGCTCGCAAACCGGCTGTCGGCCGACCCTGCCACCCGCGTCTGCCTGGTCGAGGCCGGCCCACCAGACCGAAACCCGATGATCCACATGCCCTTCGGCCTTGCGGCTCTGGCCCATATGCGCTGGCTGAACTGGGGCTACGAGACCGATCCGGAACCCGAACTCAACAACCGCCGCCTGTTCTGGCCCCGGGGTCGCGTGCTGGGCGGGTCATCCTCGATCAACGCGATGATCTACATGCGCGGCCACCCGCAGGACTACCGCGACTGGGCGGCCACAGCGGGCCCAGCCTGGGACTGGCCAGAGGTCCGCCCGATCTTCAAGGCGCTGGAGGACAACCAGTTCATTCACGACGACCACCACGGCCAGGGTGGCCCGCTAAGCGTCAGCCAGTTGACCCAGCCGAATCCCCTCTCGAACGCCTTTGTCCGGGCCGGGGTCGAGAGCCAATTGCCCCAGAACCCGGATTTCAACGGGGCCGCGCAGGATGGAGTCGGCCTTTATCAGGTCACCCAGCGCCATGGCCGCCGCTTTTCCGCCGCCCAGGCTTTTCTGGTTCCGGCGCTGAACCGGGCCAACCTGTCGGTGATCACCAAGGCGCAGGTCCACCGCATCACCTTCGACGGGCGCCGTGCAACGGGTGTGCAACTGCGCGACCGGACCCTGAGCCTGGCTGACCAAGGCGAGGTTATCCTGTCGGGTGGCGCGATAAACTCGCCGCAGCTTCTGATGCTTTCCGGCATCGGCCCCGGCAAGCATCTGCAAGCGATGGGCCTGTCCGTCCGGCACGATTCACCCGAAGTCGGGGCAAACCTGGCAGATCATCTCGACGTCACCGTTCAGGCGGCGCTGAAGGGCCGAGAGGCGATCGGTATTGCGCCCTCATTCCTGCCCCGCGCCGTGCGGGCGACCTGGGCTTACCTGCGCCGCGGCACTGGCGAGTTCACCTCAAACGTCGCCGAGGCCGGGGGCTTTGCAAAATCCGATCCGTCCCGCGACAGGCCGAATCTGCAGTTCCACTTCATCCCGGCCTACTTGCACGACCACGGCCGCCGCCTGTCACTGGGTTACGGCCTGACACTGCATGTCTGTGACCTCCTGCCGAAAAGTCGGGGGCGGATCAGCCTGGCAACGCCAGACCCCATGGCACCGCCCCGGATCGCGGGGAACTACCTCTCCCATCCCGAGGACCTTCTTACCCTCCTGCACGGCTTGAAACTTGCCCGCGCCATCACCCGGGCCCCTGCCCTGTCGCGTTACATCGCGCGTGAAATGCTGCCTGGCCCCGACATCTCCACAGACGCCCAATTGCGCACAGACATCCGCGCCCGAGCCGAGACGATCTACCATCCCGTCGGCACCTGCCGCATGGGCCTTGATCCCGGCGCAGTCACCGATCCGCAGGGCCGGGTCCGGGGTGTGCAGAACCTGCGCGTCGTGGATGCCTCGCTGATGCCCTCGATCATCGCTGGCAACACCAACGCACCGACCATGATGATCGCCGAAAACATCGCCCGGATGATCCTGGCTCGAAGCTGACTGTCATACAGCTTTTACATTCCTGCAATCTAAGCGTCACGCGGCGGGACTAGAGCCGGGTCAGGCCACAGGGGCCGCCCCGCTGCTGCACGAATTCAGGAGTGCCACGATGAAATCCTTCCACCTCACCGCCTCGGTGCTGGCCTTTGCCGCCGCCGCCGCCATGCCCGCCGCCGCACGCGACCAGATCCAGGTCACCGGCTCGTCCACCGTGTTGCCCTACGCCACCATCGTCGCCGAGGCCTTCGGCGAGAACTTCGAGTTTCCGACCCCGGTCGTTGAAGGCGGCGGCTCGGGTGCCGGCCGCAAGAAGCTGTGCGAGGGCGTGGGCGAGACCACCGTCGACATCGCCAACTCGTCCAGCCGCATCTCGCAGTCCGACATCGACCTCTGCGCGCAGAACGGCGTGGCCGAGATCATGGAAGTCCGCTTCGGCTATGATGGCATCGTCTTCGCCAGCGCCGTCGATGGCGCGGATTTCGCGCTGACGCCTGCCGACGTCTACAGCGCGCTCGCCGCCAAGGTCGCCAAGGACGGCGCCATCGTCGACAACGCTTCTGCGCAATGGGCCGAAGTAAACCCGGCGTTGCCCGCTCAGGACATCTTGGCTTTCGTTCCCGGCACCAAACACGGCACGCGCGAAGTGTTCGACACCAAGGTGATCGTGGCCGGCTGCAAGGAAACCGGCGCGCACGACGTGTTCCTGGCCGCCGCCGAGGGCGCGGATGACAAGGAAAAGGCCGCAAACGCCGACAAGGCCTGCATGGAGCTGCGCACGGACGGCCGCTCGGTCGACATCGACGGCGACTACACCGAAACGCTGTCCCGTCTGGACGCCGACAAGAACGCCGTCGGCGTGTTCGGGCTGTCCTTCTACCAGAACAACACCGACAAGCTCAAAGTCGCCACGATGTCCGGCGTGGTTCCCTCGACCGAAAGCATCGCCTCGGGTGACTACCCGGTGTCACGGCCGCTCTACTTCTACGTCAAGAAGGCCCATATCGGCGTCATCCCCGGCCTGAAGGAGTACATCGAGTTCTTCGTCAGCGACGACATGGCCGGCCCGGACGGCCCGCTTGCGGAATACGGCCTGGTGTCGGACCCGGAACTGGCAGCGACGCAAGAGATGGTCGCCGCGGAAACCCCGATGGGGCCGCTGGAATAAGACAATCGGGCGGGGCCTTCGGGTCCCGCCCAACCCTTTTCAGAACCCGGAAGCCCGCATGTCCGTCCTGATGCTTCTTGCCGCCATCGCGGTCCTGACCTTCGCCGCCTTCTTCCTGTCGCGGCAGCGCGCGCTTGCCTCGACCCAGGGCAACCCCCGGCTTCTGCACTCGCTTCCCGGATATTACGGTTGGTATGGTGCGATCTCGGTCCTGGTCCCCGCCCTGGGCATCTTGCTCGTCTGGCTGATCGCCCAGCCGATGGTGATCGAGACCCGCATCACGGCAGCCCTGCCCGCCGAATTCGTCGCCGACGCGACCACGGCCGAACTGACGATGGCAGATATCCGCCGCGTCGCGGGCGGCCTTGATGCCGCAATTGCCAGCGGGGCCATCAGTGAAGCCGCGGTTGAGTCTCTGGGCACCGGAACAACTGACGTGCGCGAACTTCTTGCGCAGTCTGGTGTGGCGCTGGCCGCCGAGGTTTCGCCCGCCGTCTTGACCGCTGCCCAGGAATATCGCGCCCTGACCCACTGGGGTGCCGCCGGCCGCACCGCGCTGGTGCTGGTCCTTGCGGTGATCGGTCTTTTCTGGGGCGTCACCCGCGCCCAGCCCGACTTCCGCGCCCGCAACCGGGTGGAGCGGGTCGTCCTGGCCTTGCTGATCGCAGCCTCCTCCATCGCGGTCCTGACCACCGTCGGCATTGTCTGGTCGATGGTATCGGAAACCTTCGACTTCTTCTCGAAATACCCTTTCCAGGACTTCTTCTTCAGCGCGACCTGGTCGCCGAATTTCCGCGGCGGATCGGACCTTGGCATCCTGCCGCTCATCTGGGGCACGCTTTACATCACCCTCGTGTCGATGCTGGTCGCCATCCCGATCGGCCTTTTCGCTGCGATCTACCTTGCCGAATATGCCTCGCGCCGGACCCGGGCCTGGGTGAAGCCGCTGATCGAGATCATTGCGGGCATCCCGACCGTGGTCTTCGGCATCTTCGCGCTGGTCACTGTCGGCCCTGCCCTGCGTGACTGGTTTGCCGAGCCCTTGGGCCTCGGCAACTCCGGCTCCTCCGTCATGACCGCAGGCATCGTGATCGGCATTTTGAACATCCCGTTCATCTCATCGCTTTCCGACGACATCATCAACGCCGTTCCGCAATCGTTGCGCGATGGAAGCCTTGGCCTTGGCGCGACGAAATCCGAGACGGTGAAACAGGTCATCCTGCCGGCAGCCTTGCCCGGCATCGTCGGCGCGATCCTGATGGCCGCCAGCCGCGCCATCGGCGAGACGATGATCGTGGTGATGGGGGCGGGTGCTGCGGCCAAGCTGAGCCTCAACCCCTTCGATGCGATGACCACCATCACGGTCAAGATCGTGGGTCAGTTGACCGGGGATACCGATTTCAATTCACCCGAAACGCT
>JANOCQ010000262.1:0-2225 GCA_031412255.1 Paracoccaceae bacterium
AGCGCCGTGCCCACCACGCAGCCGTCGGCGATCCGCAGCACCTCGGCCACCGTGTCGTGCCGCACGCCGGTGTTGTCGAGCACCGGGACGGTCGTCACGGCGCGCTTCACGGCCTCCAGGTCCTCCATCCGCGCGGCCTCGCCGGTGATTGCACCCGAGACGAGGACCGCGTCGGGGATCGAGGAGAAAACGGCCGACCTGGCACGGTCGGGCAAGGGGCGGCGGTCGAGACTGTCGGCAAACTCGGCCGAAACGTTGTAAAGGCGGGCTACACTCCCTGCCCCGAGGCGCTGCGCGTAACGGACGGCGGCCCCGGCGTCGGGGGCCCAGACGCCCATGTCCGAGGCATAGGTGCCGGTAAAGATCTCGCGCACGAAGGCGGCCCCGGTGGCGGCGGCGACGGCGAAGCTGGACATCGGGTCCCAAAGGACGTTGACGCCGAACGGGACGGTGATCTCGTCGCGCAGACGGCCGATGACATAGGCCATCGTCGCGGAGGTGGCGGTGTCGACGCGCAACTCGTAGGGGCGGTCGTTCTCGTTGCCGAACATCACCGCGTCGAAGCCGGCGGCCTGCAGGGCCTTAAGGTCCGCCCGCGCCCCGGTCAGGATACCCTCTACCCCCCGGTCCGCATCGTAGAGCGGCGCGCCGGGGGATGCCCCAAGATGCACCATGGCGATGATCGGCTTCTTGTCCCCGAAAACAGCTTGAAAACGCGACATGTGATCCCCTCTGCGCCCTTCACGCTAGCGCGAAAGATATTGGAATGGGAAGCGGGATCATACTAGCATGTCAGCCTGGAGAGGAGGACCATATGCTGGCGACAAGGCACTGGGACCGGCTGGGCAACGGCGGGCTGACCTTCACCGAGCTTGGCTTTGGCGCGGCCCCTTTGGGCAACCTTTTCAGAGCCGTCACAGACGACGATGCGCATGCGGTGCTGGAGGCGGCCTGGGCAGGTGGGGTGCGGTATTTCGACACCGCGCCACTCTATGGGCTGGGGCTGTCGGAGACGCGGCTGAACCGGCTTTTGCGCGGCAAGCCGCGGGACGAATATGTCCTGTCCTCGAAGGTCGGGCGTCTGCTGCGGGCGGTCCCACCAGACCAGCGCGACGGGTTTGGCAAGTGGGTGGATGTGCCGCCACGCAAAGAAGTCTTCGACTACAGCTATGACGGCACGATGCGCAGTCTGGAGTTCTCGCTGGAGCGGTTGGGGGTCGACCGGATCGACATCCTTTACGCGCATGACCTGGACGTCTTCACCCACGGCAGCGAAGCGGCCATGCGTGCGCGGCTGGAGGAGTTCGTGGCGGGCGGCTACCGCGCGTTGCTGGACTTGCGGGATCAAGGCGTGATCCGGGCCTTCGGGGGCGGGATCAACGAGGTGCAGCCGTGCCAGTGGCTGCTGGAGCGCTGCGATTTCGACATCTTCCTCCTGGCGGGCCGCTACACATTGCTGGAGCAGGAGGCGCAGGAAAGTTTCCTGCCGCTGTGCGTGGAGCGCGGGGTCGGGATCGTCATCGGCGGGCCCTACAACTCGGGCATCCTGGCGACGGGGCCCCGTCCGGGGGCGCATTGGAACTATGCCCCTGCGCCGGACTGGGTGATGACCAAGGCGGCGCGGCTGCAAGAGGTTTGCGCGTCGCATGGCGTTCGGCTGGTGGACGCGGCGTTCCAGTTCCTTTTGCGACATCCGGCGGTGGTCTCGGTCATTCCGGGTGGGCAGGGGCTGGCGGAGATGGCGTCGAACCTGACTGCGGCAACGGCCAGGATACCGGACGCGCTGTGGCAGCAGTTGCGGGCCGACGGCCTGCTGAGAGAGGACGCGCCGGTCTAGGGCGCGGGAACACCCTCCTCGTGCGACTTCGTCTTCTCGTCGGTGCGCCGCCGCCAGCGAGGAGTGACGAAGTCATCGACGAGCGGCCCGTGGCGCCCTAGCTGCCGTAGAGCGCGGCGAGGACGATGCGGGTGGTGGCGGCGGCGTCCTGTCGGGCTTGCGCCTGAGCCAGGTCCGCATTCCCCGCCAGAGATCGCGCGATGGCGCGAAGCCGGTCGGTGACAGCAATGTTCGCCCGCGCCTCGCCCACCGGATCGGTGCCGCCGTGGTCGGGGAAGGTGTCGAAGTAGATCACCCCGTCGTATCCCGCCCGGTCGAGGGCCATGAAAAGCTCCACCGTCTGCACGGGATGCACCGACCCCGCGATCAGCCCGTCGTCGCGCTTGCC
>JANOCQ010000263.1:0-16057 GCA_031412255.1 Paracoccaceae bacterium
GCATTTGTCCGAAATTTTTGCGCATTACAGTCGTGCACAACAGCAGTCGGAGGCCAACATTGCCCGCAGTCAGGTCGCCCGGGCCGCTCTTGCGCTGGCACGTGAGCGCGACACGATCTTCCTGGCTTTGGCAATCGGTTCGGTAGCGCGCGCCGAAGCGGCAATCGAAACGGATCGGAGCTTTTCGGCAACCCTGGCACCGGGGCGGAACAAGCGGTTGGAGGAGGCCGAAGCAGAAGCCGGATTCAAAGGCGTGTTTGAAGAGACACTCCCGCAGATCCGTGCGGCGGCCGCGGCGGGCATGATGCTGCCTTTGGGATCATCAGACCGTCAGGAGGCGGCAAACCGCTGGTTTCTGGGCGCGTCACGGGCCGTCAAGGATCTTCGAACACTTCGCTTGCGCCTTTTGAGCCAAGGCGATCCCAATGAGAACCTGTTCAACCTTCACCATCTTCGCACACTGACGCTTATTCTGCTGGACGAGATCATGAAGAATGGCGCGCTTCTGGAGGTGGATATCGCGCGACAGTCCGAAGCCAAGCTTCGTTCGAACGGGATCCCCTCTGCTCTGGTGTCTACCGCACCCGCTCAATCGTCCGTGTCTGTAGGGCCTTTTGAAGAGTTTCTGGGCTCGCTCAGCGATGGGCAGCTTGGCTCTGGTGTCGGAAATTTCGATGCACAGGGTTATGGCGATGCAGAGAGGTCGCTCCGGCAGGCTATTCTGACCGGCGTCGGGATCGACGAAGCGGTCTTGCGCTGGCGGCGCGTATCGAATGCGTCAATTCTGCAGCTGGACGAACTGCAGGCTGCGACCTTCCGCGTCCTGCAGAGCCGCGCGCTTTCAATGCAGCGCGAGGCGCGGACAGACATGCTGATCTGGGGACTGGTTGTCAGCGCATCGGCAGTGATCGTTGGCGTGGCGGTTTGGGTGGTCCTGGCAAGGGTCGTGGGTCCGCTGGAGCGGATGCGAATGGCGATGCTGGAGCTTGCCAACGACAATCTTGCCGTGACACTGCCGCAAAGGAGCCGGTTGAAGGAGATCGGCGCGATGGACGACGCCTTGCGCGTGTTCAGGGCAAGTGCGTCGCGCCGCCATTCCTTGCAGCGCGAACGCCTTAAGCTGCATGGCAGGCTGGAGGAAACCTATACCCACCTGAAGGCTGATCTTGAGGCGGCGGGAGTGATCCAGGCCTCGCTGTTGCCACAACAGGCGCAGATGGCGGGGGTTTCGCTGTCGTCCTACTTCCGGCCATCGCATTTTCTTGCTGGCGACACGTTCGATGTCCTGCAACGGCCGGATGGCCGCGTCTTGGTGTTTCAGATCGACGTAGCTGGCCACGGGGCTGCGGCGGCTCTCGTATCGGTCGCCTCGAAGTATACGGTGGCCCAAGCGATCCTGCAGCGTCAGCCAGGGTCTGACCTGGCCGAACTGGTGCAAGAGATCAACCGAGAATGGCCCAGCGTTCTGCCCTACTTCACGCTTCTGATTGCCGAAATTGACCCCGCGACAGGTCGGGGTGAGCTGGTTCAAGCCGGGCACCCCTCGCCGATTCTGCTGCGGTCGGCCGGCGATCTGGTGGTTCTGGGCGACGGCGGTCTGCCTATCGGTGCGCTCGCCCAGGCCACTTACGACTCGATCGAATTTTCGTTTGGACCGAACGACCGTCTGGTCATTACCACGGATGGTGTGCACGAAATGGAAAGCAGTTCGGGCGAGCCATTTTCGGAGGAACGCCTGTGGAGCTTGTTGCAGGCGTCTCGTCGTCGCACCACGGACCAGATCATTGCCGATCTGGATGCGTCCATGCGGGCGTGGCGTGGAAACGAAACTCTGGATGACGACGTGACCATCGTCATATTGGAAGGAAAGCGGATAGATGAAATTCAATGAAGACCAGATTGAGGGCGTGACCGTCCTGCGACCGATGAATGCGCGTCTGGATGCGAGCGCTGCACCCGCACTTCGCGAGGCGCTGATCGGCCGGATCAACAAGGGCGAGCGGAGCATCATTCTCGATCTGGGGAGTGTCACCTTCATGGACAGTTCGGCCTTGGGTGCGTTGATCGCGGCGGCCAAACGTCTGGGCCCGACCGGAACGATTGCGGTTGCCGAGTTGGCGGCCCCGGTCGCAAAGCTCTTCTCGGTCACGCGAATGGATCGGGTGTTTTCCGTAAATGCAAGTGTGCAGGATGCCATCAAAGCTCTTGTGGGCTGACGACCGGATGACACTCCATGCCAACATGATGATCGGGCGCGACCTAAGTGAGCTCGGCCGGGCCGCTGACCAGTTGCGGGCATGGCTCGCCGGCGTGCTGGACGACGAGGCTGCCGCAGGGGTCGAGCTTGCTTTGGTCGAGGCCCTGACCAATTCCATCCGGCATGGCCCGACGGAGAGTGCTCAGCCGATCGGCATCTTCCTGGAGGTGACCGACGCGGAGGTCGTGATCGAGATTGCGGACGGCTCGCCGCCGATGCCGACCCTGTTTGACGGGGCGGGCCAACAGAAACTGGAGCTGGACAGCTTCGACGTCGAGGAATTGGCCGAAGGCGGGCGCGGGCTTTCGCTGATTGTTCTGTCAATGGACGAGGTGAGTTTCGTGCAGACCGACGGCCAGGTGCGCCTTCGCATGGTCCTGCATCGCAGATAGACTATTGCCCGAACGTCAGGTCGGTCAGGACGCGGACGGCGTCCGATCCCGGTGCTCCGGCGGACTGCGCGCGTAAGGCCGCCACGCGCGCCTTCGCGTCGGCAGCGTCAACCGCCCCTGCTTGCACTGCGACGGAAAGCGCCAGCAAGAGCGCGGTCGCAGACCCTGCGTCCTTTGGGGATGCTTGATGATCTTGCTCTGCAGCTGCCAATGTGCTTGTCGCAGTGGCTGCCATATCAGCCGAAACGACGGACGATCGTCCTGGCGTACCGATATCCAGACGTTCGAGATAGATGATGGCTGTCGTGGAAAGGACCAGTGCCCCAATCCATGTGATCTGACCGCGTGCGCCGGTCATTGCTTCACTTTGTCCCATGGTTAGGCCCCTCCATCACGGGAATGTCGAATTCAGGATCGGGTACCCAAATGGCCGCGCGGATGATCGGAAGCAGCGACAACACGTTGTTTCCACCCCAGACGGTGTTCGCGATTAGCCCGCCAAGCGAGTAATTCCCGAGACCGGCAAGATGCAGGCTCCAGGCCCAGGTCATCCCGCCCAAGGTCAGCGCCACCAGCACGATCTGCCATCTGACAAGGTGAAGGAATCGGCCTTGGGTCCGGTCCTTGGGCGTCACCGGGAAAGAAATCGTCCTTCCCCGTGCCACGGTCCAGAGTGCGCGGAGATTCAGCGGAAACATCGCCATGTACCAGCGCCGCCCGGCCATGGTCTTTGCCCCCCAGAGGCCGCAAAGCTGCGCAAGCTCGTTCAGAAGAAGGAACGGCACGATATGAAGAAAGAAATCCATCGAATAGGTGGAAACGGGGACAAGTGCAGTGAAGAGGAAGATGATGGGCCAGACGATAAAGACGATGTTCCAGAGAGGAGACAGGTAGGAATAGAACGTCACGGCATACATGACCTTTTGCCAGAAGGTCAGGCCGCTGCGGAAAAGGGGGTTGTCCGTTCGCAGGATGTCCAGTGTTCCGCCGGCATACTTGAACCGCTGGATTGTCCAGCTGAGAAGATCATTTGGCGACATCATCTGCGACACCACCACCGGGTGCTGGACAGATTTCCAGCCGCGATCGCGGTCCTGGTGCAGGCGGATAGAGGTATAGATATCCTCGGACACGTGCAGCTTGAAGGGCGAGAAATCGACCTCCTGCGCGCTGGCCATCCGGTGACTTTCGGTCAGCCCTG
Organism: Paracoccaceae bacterium; assembly: GCA_031412255.1. Taxonomy (GTDB): domain Bacteria; phylum Pseudomonadota; class Alphaproteobacteria; order Rhodobacterales; family Rhodobacteraceae; genus Tabrizicola. The sequence goes on from JANOCQ010000263.1 coordinate 3,851, forward strand.
AATCGATGACGGCCTCTTTGGTCAGGCGCCGGACCTTACGCTCTTGTCGCAGTACGGCTTCGTCCACCTCGCCGGCCCATTCGCGGATCGCGACTTCCATCACCGCATCGCGACGGTGAACCGATCCCGCGCCACAGCAGAACGCAGCATTTGCCCAGTTCCTGCCGCGCAGGATGAAATCGTAGAACAGCTGCGGGTCATTGCCGAACGGATCTTCGCCAAATCGAACCGGACCGATCACCGCCTCGACATATCGCCCGACAGCCGCACCAACGCGTCCCAGCCGCCGGCCCAGTGCGGCGGTCAGAGGAACGCCGGGAGGAATGTCCCAGAACCACTGCGGTGTCTGCACCCAAGCCATGCGGGGATCCCGGAAGTAGCCCAACGTTTCGGTCAGAAGGTTGGGAAATGGCCTGGTGTCCGCATCGCAGATCACCACCAGATCGCCCGAGGTCTGCGCCATCGCATTGCGCAAATTGCCCGCCTTGAAGCCGGTGTTGTCGGTCCGGGTGATGTAGTTCGCACCCTCTTCCGCCGTTACCGCCGCCATCTCCGGTCGCCGGCCGTCATCCAGGACATGCAGGCGGATCTCGATGCGGAACGGATAGGTCATGAGCTTGGCGTCCCTGAGACCAAGGCGGACGATTTCAGGATCCTCGCTGTAGGTGGCGAAGAACACGTCGACCACCAATCGCCGGTCGGGCGCGCTTGGGTCGTCGCTGACATCGCGAAAGGTCTCGGGCAACTTCCCGCGTGGCGGCAAGCGGTTGGACCAGATATTGACCGTAAACAGGATCAGCCCGAAGAAGGCACCCGTTTCTGCGATGACCAGAGGCAAGGAAAACCACAGCGCGCCGACGTTCAGCGACTCGGTCCACCGCCACCACAGATACCAGACGCCGAAGACAAGGCTGCAGGTCGCCAGGAACTGCCACGTCATCCGGTGCAGTTCAGAGTGACGGCTGATCGTCCAGGGCACCTGTCGATCAAACCGTGTCCGAGGCGCGGTGGGTGCGGGACCAACTGTCCGAGTTACCATTGATCCGGCTTTCAAGTTGATAGCTGCTGAAGTTACCACCCGCAGATGTGCAATCCGGGGGCGATCGGATATGCAAATTGCGCAACCAGGAAATAACGGTCCAGCACCCATAGGTGTGGCGAACCCGCAGGACCGAACGGGTTGCTGAAACGCAGGCGCCAGGTTGGCAGAGAAACCCGATTACCTGCTAAACAATTCGAAATGTTCTACAAAAGCCGGGCGCGATGCCCACTCTTAACCTGACGAGATGTTCGTCGTCTTGAGCCAGTTCCAGCACCAAGGTCGGCCCGGGACACACGTATAAGTAGAACGGAAGTGGTCGGGGAAGCAAGTAGGCTGGACCGGCCGGCCTGCGAATATCCGGCCGTGGCGATCGTGCGACCACCGGGTTGCGTATCCCGCATGGTGGCGCCCGACCGACGGCAAGCTGCTTGCCTAAAGCGGAGCCGGGATGGACGAGGCCGGTCTAGGGGTCGTTTCGATCTTTCTGCACGATCTGGCGGTCACTTGTGACATAGTTGTCCATGTGCAGGCGGGCTATCGGCTGATAGGTCGCGGGATCCACATAGCGCCCCTCAGCGTCCAGACAGTCATCCCGCACGAACATCTGCACCACCCGGCCAAGGATGACGGCGCGGCGGGGGTAGTCGATGATCTGTTCGACCCGGCATTCCATCGCGCAGGCGGCTTCGGCAATCCGGGGTGCGGCCACCTGGATCGAGGACACTGCCGTGAGCCCGGCAAGGGCGATCTCGTCGACGCCGGCGCGCACGTCGCGGCCGGTAACAAGCATCGCCTTGGCAATCGCCATGTCGACCATGTGCACCACGGACTCGCTTGAGCGGCGCAGGTTGGCGACGGTATCCTTGGGCGCGCCGTCCTCGCGCGCTGGATGCCGAGGATCAGGATGGGCCGCTCGTGCGAGAAGACTTTGAAGAAGCTCATCGGTGCAGCGTTATGGCCGCCCTGATCATCAACGGTCGAGACAAGCGCGATGGGGCGCGGGCTGACGAAAGGTCAGCAAACGGTAACGGTCGTCTTCCGGCAGGACGGTGAAATCGAAGTTCACGACGGCACCTCGTCGGTCACGGCGTGGCAGGCGATGCGGGTGCCGTCGGGACGGTTACGAAGTTCGGGGACCACGCGGCGGCACAGGTCGGTGGCCAGTGGACAGCGGGGGTGGAAGGTGCAGCCGGGCGGCAGGTTCAGCGGGCTGGGGATATCGAAGGCCAACGGCTCGCGGTTGCGGCGCGGGTTCGCCACGTCGGGCACGGTGTCAAGCAACTGGCGGGTGTAGGGGTGGGCGGGTGTCTGGAACAGACGCTCGGCGGGACCTTCCTTGACCAGACGACCCAGATACATGATCGCCAGCCGGTCGGCCATGAAGCGCACGACGGCCAGGTTATGGCTGATGAAGAGATAGGTCAGGCCCAGCCGCTCCTGCAGGTCTTTCAAGAGGTTCAGCACCTGCGCCTGCACGGACACATCCAGCGCAGAGGTCGGCTCGTCCAGAAGCAGAAGGTCGGCCTCGGCGGCAAGCGCCCGGGCGATGGCGATGCGCTGGCGCTGGCCTCCGGAAAACTCGTGCGGGAACTTGGCGGCATCCCCGGCGACAAGGCCCACAGTCTCCAGCAGCTCTGAAACGCGGGCCGGGCGAGCGCCTGCGTCCAGGCGCGAGGGCATCGGTTCGGCGATCGACCGGCCAACCCGCCAGCGCGGGTTCAGGCTGCCCACCGGGTCCTGGAAGACCATCTGGGTGCGCAGGGGCTGGCCGATGCGGCCCATGCGCTGCACCTCGCCGTCGGTCGGGCTGTCGAGGCCCGCGACCAGCCGGGTGACGGTGGATTTGCCGCAGCCGGATTCCCCGACGATGGCGAGGTGGTGCCTTCGGTGACATCGAAACTGACCCCATCCACCGCGCGGACCGTCAGGCGGGGTGCCCGGGTGAGCAGCCGCTGGATTAACGGTGCCGAGGCGTCGAAGCTGCGGCCAAGATCGCGGGCAGAGACGATCACGGCAACCATCAGACAGCGCCCGGACCGGTGTAGCGGCCGGCCTCGGCCACGATGCGCCCGGACTTGACGACCAGCGCGCGGGCGGGGCGGTCGACGAGAACCTGTGCCCGGTTTTCGCCGGGGACGAGGACAAGGCTGCCCTCGCAGCCAACGGCAAGGCCATGCCCCTGCAACCCAAGGAGGTTGGCACCCCGCGCTCGCCCCATGTCCAGGCAGGCGAGCAATTCCGCATCCGTCCGGCACCAGCTGCGGAACGCGAAAAGCCAGCAGCGATCCAGCATGTCGCCATTGCCATGCGGGTTCCAGGTGTCGCGGATGGAATCCGACGCCAGCGCGCAGGGCACGCCCGTTTCGGCCAGACGGAACATCGGCGGAAAGGCAATCTCTCCCGGCACGGCCGAGATGATGCCGATCTGCAGTTCGGCCAGGCGGTCAATCATCGCCGCGACCTTGTGGGCGGGGCCGTCGCCCAGGCAGAAGGCATGGCTGATGACGACGCGGCCCTGCAGGCCCAAGGCGGCGGTCCGGTCGCAGATGAGATTCATCTCGTTAAGGCCAAGCTCGCCGGGTTCGTGCAGGTGGATGTCGATCTTCGCACCCCTGCGGTCGGCCATGCCGAAGATCGTGTCCAGATGCCCTTTCGGGTCGCCGTCGATGGTGCCGGGATCAATGCCGCCGATGACGGAGACGCCTTCGTCAAGTGCGGCCTCCATCAGATCAGCGCAGCCCGGGTCGATCATCATGCCCGTCTGCGGGAAGGCGACCAGTTCCAGACCACGGCGTCCTTCATCTTCTCCCATGCGGCCAAGACGCCGTGGACGTTGTCCAGTTTGTAGAAGGTGGAAATGTCGATGTGGCTGCGGATATGGGTGGACCCCATAGCCACGCATTGCCGCATCAGGCGGCCGGCACGATCCTCAACGCTGTAGGGCAGGCTGTGGCGGATCTCGACCTCTTTGTCGATCATCGCGCGCAGGCCTGCGGGCACGTTGATCGGGTGCCAGGGCAGGCCCCAGAGGATCTTGTCCAGATGGACATGCGGCTCGACGAAGGGGGCAAGGGCGATGGCCCCTGCGCCGTCGCGAACCGGGGTTCCGGGCGGCGCGGTCAGGCCGGGTCCGATGGCCGCGATCCGGCCGGCGGTGATCAGGATGTCGGCGGGGGCGCCGTCCTCGGGGCGGACATTGGTTATCATAAGATCGGACATGGGACGAAGCCTTTCACTTGAGACGCGGGTTCAGGGCGTTCCTGAGCCGGTCGCCGAAGACGTTGACCGATAGCACCAGCAAGACCAGCGCAAGGCCGGGGAACATCGAGATCCACCACTCGCCCGACAGAAGGAGGTCGTTGCCGACCCGGATCAGCGCACCAAGCGATGGTTGCGTGGGCGGCATGCCAAGGCCCAGGAAGGACAGGATCGCCTCGGTCAGGATTGCGACGCCGAGGCCCAGTGTGGCCAGGATGATGCCAAGGACTGCATTGCCGCCGTCGATCTCGACATCGACCTGGCCTTGGAAGTCGCGACCGACGAAGAGGATCGTGTCGCCGCGGTAGACCACCTCGCCATCGCGCAGGGTGCGGTGCGAGGTACCGTCCCAGGCGATGACATAGCGGGCACGCACGCGGGTCGTGGTCATTGCGGGGCTCCTCCCTTGCCAAGATCGGGGCGCGCCCAGCGGTCCATCCCGACCGGGGTCGCCAGCGCGCGATCATACATTGTGCGCAACGGCATCACCACGGCCCTGCCCATCACCTCGATGTTCTACCGCAAATGGGCCGAAACCTATGACGAGTTCGCCCGGTCCGCCGACAGTGCCGCCGAGGTTGGCATCCGCGCCTACCTGGGGCCGTGCTACATGACCGGCGTCGAAGTCGTGCGCAACGACGGCTCGTTCACCACCCATTGGGACGAGGACCGCGGCCTGACGGGACTTGCCGATGCCGCGGCATTCATCTCCCGCTTCGACGGCGCCCATGACGGGCTGATCCGCGGCATGCTGGCCCCCGACCGGATCAAGGACTGCACACCGGAACTCATCCGCCGCACCGCCGCAGTCTCGGCCGAACACGGTGTTCCGGTGCGGCTGCACTGCTGTCAAAGCCTGGACGAGTTTCAGAGCATCGTCGATCGCTACGACATGATGCCTTTGGAATGGCTGTCGTCCTTGGGCTTCCTCGGACCAAGGGGCGCTTCTGCCGCACGGAGTTTACATCACCGGCCACAGGTGTCCCGGATCTGCGACGACATCGGGCTTTTGCGAGAGTCGGCGGCGACACTGATCCATTGCCCGCTGGTCCTGTCACGTTATGGCGGTTCGATGGAAAGCTTCGCGCGGTTGAAGGCGGCGGGGGTGCGGATCGGTCTTGGCACCGACACCTTCCCGCCCGACATGGTGGAAAACATGCGCCTCGGGGTCAGCCTGTGCCGTGTGGCCGAACATTCGGTCACCGCCTGCTCCAGCGCAGATTTCTACGACGCCGCAACGATCCACGCCGCCGATGCCCTTGGCCGTCCCGATCTTGGCCGGCTCTCGCCCGGGGCCAAGGCGGACATGACCCTGTTCGACCTCTCGGACTTCGCCATCGGTCAGCTCATCGATCCGATCCAGACCATGATGCTGTCCGGCACGGGTCGCGACTTTCATACCTCGATCATCAACGGGCGGGTGGTGATGCACGACCGGCTCTTGCCCGGGGTGGACCTTGACGCGTGGCATGCGAGGGCGCAGGTCCAGTTCATGGTCTGATTGCAAAGTATCCTCTCCGGACTCTGCATCACTTGCCGGTCAACCGGATATTCTCGCCAAGCTACCGCCATCTTTAGAGCCGGTTCTGGCAAAGTGGCGCCAGCCTCGGGCTCAAGGGACTGCCAGAACGGCAGAAAGACCTCGCAAGCCTTTACCGGGCCGTCCATTCGACGATGTCACGCAAGATGCCTTGCAAGGTCGCGTCGAAGGCACCGACCAGGGTCCGGGTGTCATCCGACCGGGCGGTCGCAGTCGCCGAAAACCGGCGGGAACCGACGATTTGACGGTCGGACTCGCGGATCAGGGTCATCATCATGCTGATCCGGACCAGATACTCCCCCTGAGGCCCTGAGGGCTCAACCTGGAAGTCCTGAAGTTCGGTCATCAGGGTGTAGTCCGGGTTCAGTCCGTTCGCTGTCCTCCCAACCAATTCGAAACCGCCCAGGTTCTGGAACGATGCGACGAGCAGCGTCTGCACAAGTGCCGGGGCGGGTTCCGACCAGCGACCGTCGGGAAGATATTGCGCCTGATAGGGCACCGGCTTGATCAGGATCCGGTCGGTCGCCAGCGCACCGGCCGTGCTTGGCAATTCGACGATCAGATGCGCGCTGCCACTCCTCGGCGCTCCCGAGGTGCGGACAGGCGAAAGGGTGTAGGCGTCAAGCTCTGCGCCTGCCTTGGACAGCGAAGATACGGCCCCGCAGCCCGATAGGGGGGAAAGGGCAATGATTGTGGCAAAAGCGATCCAGCGCATCTTTCAATTCCTGTATTCGGGGGTCTGAGTGCCAAGAAGGAAGCGGCTTGGGTCGCGTCCTATTCGGTCGGCTACCGCGCCGATGTTCGCGATCACCTTGCGCGCGTCGGCCGCAAGGTCACGATACTGTGGCAGGGCAGAGCGGGCAAAGGTCTTCAACTCGGACGCGGTGTCTCCGACGTCCGCGGCGGTCGCCTTCAGTTCGTCGACGAGACCGGGGATGTCACTCTTGATCACGGCATCCGCACTTGCGAAAGCCGCTTCCGCCTTTCCCAGCGCCGCATCCGCTCGGGCCAGCGTGCTTTCGGCGGCCGTGACCAGCTTTTCTGCCCGTGAAGCAATGGAATCGGCGCGCGCGCTGACGGTTTCGACGTTCTTCAGGATCGTGGCCACTGCCGCACGGTTTTCCAGAGTGGTGAACTGCCGGACGTCTTCGATAAGGGCAATTGCCTCTTTCAGAAGATCAGGGGCGGCATCCGTCAGTTCTTGCACGACCGAAGGTTGCGACGCGATGACCGGGACGGGGGCAGGGGCGATCGCCTGCAAAGGGTCGGACATCGGGCTGCCCCCCTCAAGCGCAACGAAAGACACGCCCGTCACGCCTTGCGACGAAAGCGTTGCCACAGTGTCCTGACGTACCGGGGTCGTGGCGCGGACTTCGATCCGGACCCGCACGAACTGGGGGTTCTGACGGTCGAGGTCGATCGACAGGACCTTGCCCACGTCGACGCCATTGTAGCGCACCACGCTGTCCTGGCTAAGGCCCGAGACCGTATCGAAGACAATGTCGTACTGTGCATAGGCGCGGTTGATTTCAACTTGTGCCAGCCAAAGCAGAAAGCCGAGGAGCGCAGCCATCGCCCCCAGCGTGAACGCCCCGACCAGAATGTAACGGGCTTTCGTTTCCATCACGTCGCCCCCTGCGGCTGGGCAGCATGCGCGCGCGGCCCGTGGAAGTAGGACCGCACCCAGGGATCATCCACCTGCATCATCTCTGCCATCGTCCCGGTCACCAGCACCTTCTTCTGCGCCAGGACCGCAATCCGGTTGCAGGTCGCGTGCAGTGTGTCCAGATCGTGGGTAACCAGAAATACCGTCAACCCCAAAGCCTTTTGCAGCGACAGGATAAGGTTGTCGAATTCGGACGCGCTGATCGGGTCAAGTCCGGCGGTGGGTTCGTCCAGGAACAGGATCTGAGGATCAAGCGCCAGGGCTCGTGCCAGCCCCGCACGCTTGCGCATTCCGCCGGAAAGCTCGGACGGATAAAGATCACCAGCGGTCGCGGGCAGACCCACCATCGCAATGCGAAGATCGGCCAGTACTGCACGGGTCTGCGCGTCGATTGCCAGCTTCTCGCGCATCGGGGCTTCGACATTCTCGCGCACGGTCAGCGACGAGAACAGCGCTCCATCCTGAAACATCACGCCCCACCGGTTCTGCACGGCTTTCGGGTCGCCGGTATTCGGTTCAGTCTCGGTGGGCGGATCGGTCAGCACATCCGTACCGAGGACCGTGATTGTCCCGGTTGCAGGTTTTTGCAAGCCGACGATACTGCGCAACAGGACAGACTTGCCGCTGCCCGACGCGCCAACCACACCCAGCACCTCACCGCGTTGCACATCGAGGTCAAGGTTCTGGTGGACCGTCGTCTTGCCGAACCGGTTGGTCAGGTTTCGCACGGTGATGACAGTGTCGTCCATCAGACCCCCCAGACCGAAAAGAAGATCGAGGCCAAGGCGTCGACCACGATGACCAGGAAGATCGCGACGACCACCGACCGTGACGTGCGGCTGCCAAGCGAGTCGGTGTTCCCCTCCACCTGCAATCCCTGGTAGCAGCCGACCAGCGCGATGATCATGGCAAACACCGGTGCCTTGGACAGGCCGACCAGCGCGTGGCTGACCGTCGTGTTGGTGGCAAGCTGCGTCCGGAACATCGCCGGCGAAATTCCGAGATCAATCCAGGCCATGAGCGCACCACCAAGAAGACCGGCGATGTTGGCCACAAAGCCCAGAAGCGGCAGCAGGATCAAAAGGGCCAGAACGCGGGGCAGGACCAGAAGTTCTATCGGATCAAGGCCAAGCACCCGCATCGCATCGATTTCTTCGCGCATCTTCATCGAGCCGATGGCTGCAGTGAAGGCCGAGGCCGACCGCCCGGCAACGATGATCGCGGTCAGCAGGATGCCAAGCTCGCGCAACATCGAAATCGAGATCAGGTCGACGACGTAGATTTCCGCCCCGAACTGTTCAAGCTGCGACGCCCCTTGGAACGCCAAGACGATTCCGATCAGGAACCCCATCAGACCAACGATCGGGACGGCATTCAGACCCGCATGCTGCATGTGATGGGCCAGCGCGGTCGCCCGCAAGCGCGAGGGGTGCACTGCTGTGCTTGCCAGTCGGGAAAGGACGAAGCCCAGAAAGCCGAGGGTCTTGCCAAATTCGGCCGAAAAGCCGGAAACAGCCTTGCCCAGTTCGAAAAGCAAATCGCCCGCCTCGTGGTGAGGCAGACGACGACGGCGCTTCCGGCTTGCGGGCATCGCGGCGGTAACAGTCTGCAAAAGCAGCGAATGCGCGCCGGTGGCGTTGTCTATCGTGACCTCTCGCCCCCTGCTCTTTTGCGCAGCCTGGAACGACGCGATGGCCCAAGCCCCGGCCGTATCAAGCTGGGTGACTTCGGACAGATCAAGGACACTGACCGCCGACTGGTTTGCAAGAAAGGCCCGCTGTGTGTCCAGGTTGGTCAAGGTGACTGCGCCGACGAGTTTGGCACGCGACGCTTTTCCGACGTCACGATCTTCCGTTGACATCGATCATCCGTAAGTGGCCGGGCGTGGGACGGCCACAGAGCCCGTAAAATGCCTTGAACCAAGAACCTTCGCCACTCACCTCGACCTATCCCCCTGCGTTGCAAGCACTCCGTCGCGCTGTGGAGTTGCGACAGATCCGCGACTTCGCGCCAACCAACGAATCCGGACCCATATCGGTTCCCCACGGGGATCCCGGAGCATCTGGATCGACAGGGACGCCCGGCCTGTCCGAGATTCCCCAGCTTTGGAAAGCCGACGGGGCCAGTCCGGACATTGACCGCGAGGTCCTGAAGCCCCATAACGCGCGGCTTGGCCGACCGACGACATTTGTTCCCTGGGTGGAGGCTTTGATGACAGCTTGCAGCAGTATCCATACTTCGTGGGGAGAAGACGCCCTGCGACGGGCAGTCGATGCGGCAGGCATCGCGTTGTGGGAATGGAATGTCGACACCGATGCCTTCGTGATGGACGAACGCGGGTTCGGACTATGGGACGTCTCGTCGGTAAAGGCTCTCACGTTCGAGCACCTGTCGGCCAAGATCCATCCCGCCGACCGAGACCGGGTCCGGGCCGCCTTCCTTGCGACGCGTGCGTTGGTCGGCCCCTACGAGATCGATTTTCGCACGCTGGCCGGGTCCGAGGTGCGGTGGATATCGGCTCGGGGACGAGGAAGCGACGAGGACATCGTCAAACGGGCGGTGGTCGGCGTGTTTCTGGATGTCACCGGGCGCAAGCAGGCCGAAGAAAGCAGCGAACTTCTCGCCGGCGAAATGAGCCATAGGGTGAAGAACCTTTTGACCATAGCATCGTCGTTGGCGCGCATCACATCGCGGTCGTCGAGTTCGATCGATGACATGTTGGCACAGCTGACCAATCGACTGACTGCTCTGGGCCGTGCGCACGACCTTGTCCGACCGGTGCCCGGACACGAGGGTGGCGCCGCGCTTCTGGGGGATATCTTCACCGTCCTGCTTGCGCCTTATGACGATCAGGGGGCCTTTGCCGGCCGCGTCAGGATCGCTGTTCCACGTATGGGCATCGGGGAACGGGCAGCAGCTTCTTTGGCGCTGGTCGTCCACGAACTTGCTACCAATTCTCTGAAGTATGGTTCGTTGTCCACAAACGATGGTGTCCTGGACGTTTCCGGAAGTGTTACGGGCCAGTATGTCACTCTGACCTGGACCGAACACGGTGGCCCCGAAATTGAAACGATCTCCGGAAACGCGGGCTACGGCAGCAGACTGCTTCGTGCAACGATCGAAGGGTCTCTTGGCGGGTCGCTGACTTACGATTGGCTGAAGACGGGGGTTACCGTCGTGCTGGAGCTGAACAGCGAGCTTTTGTCGATCTAGCCCGACGGTCCTGCTCGCTCGACACCGGGGTCACCCGGAGACGGGGCCGTGGTGTTCGGCCAAGATCTGGCCGGACCAGATTGACCGAGAGTTACCGTCAGGTGATGGCTGCCGTCCCGCAAAGGCCAGGAAAGCGGGCCCTCATGCAAGTGCATTGCCTCTCCATTCAACACCGCCGACTGAATGCCTTTGCCGGTCGCGTCGGGGTTAAGGATCGACACCACGAACCGGGCGGCACCAAGCGTGATGGTCAGGGTCAGTTCGGGCCACGAGGGCGGAAGGCACGGTTTCAGGGAAAGAGTGTCACCGCTGCGGGTCAGCCCCACGATGCCTTCAACCCCCGCGCGGTACATCCAGCCCGCCGAGCCGGTGTACCATGTCCAGCCGCCACGACCTGCGTGGGGCGGGGTTGAATATACATCCGCCGCAACAACGTAAGGCTCGACCTTGTAGCGCTGCGCATCGGCGTCAGTAAGCGCATGGTTGATCGGGTTCAGCATCGCAAACAACTCGTGCGCGGCCTCGCCCTGCCCAAGTCTGGCCTGCGCAAGGACGGCCCACATGGCCGCGTGGCTGTACTGCCCTCCGTTTTCCCTGAGCCCTGGGGGGTAGCCCTTGATGTAGCCGGGGTCCGTGGTCGTACGGTCGAAGGGGGGCGCGAACAGAAGCGCTATGCCAGCGTCGGCTCGGACAAGATGCTCGGTCATAGATGCCATGGCGGTTCGCGCGCGGTCGGGATCTGCGGCCCCGGAAAGGACAGCCCAGGACTGGGCGATGCTGTCGATGCGACATTCCTCCGAGCTGGCCGATCCCAGGAGGCTGCCATCATCATAGGTGCCCCGCCGATACCAGGCACCATCCCAGCCCCGCGCCTCGATCGCCTCTGTCACCGACTTCGCATGGGCGCGCCAGCGGGCGGCCCGCGCAGGGTCACGGCTGTCTGCGAACGGAGCCATCAGGTCGATGGTTGCGATCAAAAGCCAACCAAGCCACACGCTGGTGCCCCGGCCGTCTTCGCCCACGCGGTTCATCCCGTCATTCCAGTCGCCGGTCCCGATCAAGGGCATGCCGTTGTCGCCGGTCAGCTGGATGGCTTGGTCCAACCCCCGGGCACAGTGCTCGAAAAGGCTTGCCGTCTCTTCGGACACGTCCGGACGGAAAAAGTCGTCATGCGCCTCCGGCGGTACGGGCGGGCCCTCTAGAAAGGGGACCTGTTTATCAAGGATCGCCGCATCTCCGGACACTGCGATATAGCGCGCGACCCCGTAACCAAGCCAGACGCGGTCATCCGATATGCGCGTGCGCACGCCCTGGCCGGAATGCGGCAACCACCAGTGCTGGACGTCGCCCTCGGGGAATTGTCGCGAGGCGGCGCGCAACAGGTGGGCACGCGTCATCTCGGGCCGCGAGAAGGTCAGCGCCATCCCATCCTGCAACTGGTCCCGGAAGCCATAGGCGCCGCTCGCCTGGTAGAAACCGGCCCGCGCC
>JANOCQ010000264.1:0-19920 GCA_031412255.1 Paracoccaceae bacterium
ATCATCAAGGGCGTGGAGACGTTGCAGGCCGCGCCGGTCATGGCGACCGACCTGCGCGCTTCGGTCTCGCTGATCCTGGCTGGCCTCGCGGCAGAGGGAGAGACCGTCGTGTCCCGCGTCTACCATCTGGATCGCGGTTACGAGCGGGTGGAAGAAAAACTGCGCGCCTGCGGGGCGCATATCGAGCGGATAAGCGCATGATGGATGCCCGATTTCAGGACGGAGGCGAAGAGCCGCTGCGGCTTGTGGCTCAGGACGCGGATGATCTGCAGGTCATCTCGACACTGATCCAGGACGCCGTTCTGCCGGTCACGGAGCTGAAGTACGACGCCAAGCGCCGCCGCTTTGCGATCCTGCTCAACCGGTTTCGCTGGGAAGACCGCCTTGAGGCCGACCGGGCTGGGCGCGCCTATGAACGGGTACGATCAGTGCTCGTTGTCGACGATGTACAAAAAGTGCAATCCTTTGGCTTCGATCGCGCTGATAAGGACCTGGTAATGTCTGTTTTATCTATGACGTTCGAAGCTGGTGGAGACGGGACCGGTCGCGTGTCCTTGATTTTGGCGGGCGACGGGGCCATTGCACTGGACGTAGAAGCGCTGGAAGTTCGGCTTGATGATGTGACCCGTCCCTACCGCGCGCCATCGGGCAAGGCGCCGCGCCACGACTGACACCGCGCGAGTTTTCTTCAAAGGCATTGCCAAGGGTCCCCGAGGGTTTTTGGCCTTGGCACCGCCTTGAGCCCTGCTTCACACCGCGCTATCTGCATACCCACCAGCCGGAGGCCCCGATGCCTGTCTTCCTGAACACTGCCGACGCAGGCTTCGAAGCGGCCTTCGCCGCCCTTCTGGGCCAGAAACGGGAGGAGGCCGAGGACGTCGACCAGGCCGTCGCCCAGATCATCGCCGACGTCCGGACCCGCGGGGACGAGGCCGTCATCGACCTGACCGCCCGCTTCGACCGCCTGAGGCTTACTCCTGGTACACTCGCCTTCAGCCCGGCGGAAATTCAGGCAGAGATCGGCAAGGTTTCGCACGAGGACCGTGCCGCGCTTGAACTCGCCGCCGACCGGATCCGCGCCTACCACGCCCGCCAGAAGCCGCAGGACGAAAGCTGGACCGACGCAATCGGGGCCACACTTGGGTGGCGCTGGACGCCGGTGGCGGCAGCTGGGCTCTATGTCCCAGGCGGCACCGCATCCTATCCCTCCAGCGTGCTGATGAACGCGATACCCGCAAAGGTCGCCGGCGTCGAACGCCTTGTCATCACCTGCCCGACGCCGGACGGCAAGGTGAACCCGCTTGTCCTTCTTGCAGCCCAGATCGCGGGGGTCGACGTCATCTACCGCATTGGCGGCGCGCAGGCCGTGGCTGCCCTGGCCTATGGCACCCAGACCATTGTCGCCGTCGACAAGATCACCGGCCCCGGCAACGCCTTCGTCGCCGCCGCCAAGCGACGGGTCTTCGGGCGTGTCGGGATCGACATGATCGCCGGGCCCTCGGAAATCCTGGTGATCGCGGATGGCGACAACGATCCCGACTGGATAGCGCTTGACCTTCTGAGCCAGGCCGAACACGACGAAAGCGCGCAGGCCATCCTGGTCACAACTGACGCCGACTTCGGAGAGGCGGTCGCCAGGGCCGTCGCGAAACGCCTCGAATCGTTGGAGCGCCGCGCCATCGCCGGAGCCTCCTGGGCGCAGAACGGGGCGGTGATCGTCACGCGCAGCCTTGCGGAGGCCGCCACCCTGTCAAACCGGATCGCGCCGGAACATCTGGAGCTTTGCGTCGCCGACCCCGAGGCGCTGTCCCGAAAGATCACCCACGCCGGCGCGATATTCCTGGGGCAATACACGCCCGAGGCGATCGGCGACTACATCGGCGGCCCGAACCACGTGCTGCCGACGGCCCGCTCTGCCCGCTTCTCCTCTGGTCTTTCGGTCCTGGACTTCATGAAGCGCACGACCATGGCCAAAATGACGCCCGAGGCCCTGAAGGCCATCGGCCCTGCTGCAGAACGCCTGGCAACCAGCGAAAGCCTGCAGGCGCATGGACTGTCCGTGCGCGCACGACTGGACCGGCTGAACGGGTGACCGCCTGATCCCGGAAGGTCAAAAGGTGCTTCGGGCAAACCCGGCCCTCCTGCGAGCGCCCGGTTCTTGACGCTTCAAAAGTATCGCATCGACGGAGTGGAACCAGGCATATCGCCATTGCGCCGCGCGCGATGACCTTTTCGCCACCGCGGGCATTACCGCCGGATGTGGTAACCCTTGATCGGCTGCGCGACCTCGGGCATCAGAGGCGGAACCTTTCGGGGACAGGCCATGAACCGTATCTGCCAGATCGACATCGACGAAAAAGGGCTGGTCCGACCGACGCCCGAGATCGAACAGGAACGCCGCGTCGCGATCTATGACCTCTTGGAGGAAAACTCCTTCATCCCCGCCCGCCGACCCGACCGCGAGATGCCCGAGGGGCCGTACCGCGTCCTTCTTGCCATCCGGGAGGGACGCCTCGTCTTCGACATCGCCACCGAAGCAGGCGAAAAGGCCGCGGAATTCCACCTGTCGCTTGGGCCCTTCAAGCAGGTGGTCAAGGACTACTTCCAGATCTGTGAAAGCTATTTCGATGCGGTGAAACGCCTGCCTCCCAGCCAGATCGAGGCGATCGACATGGCCCGCCGCGGCATCCACAACGAGGGCGCGCTGATCCTGCGCGAACGGCTGGGCGGCAAGGCCGAGGTCGACACCGACACCGCGCGGCGCCTGTTTACCCTGATCTGCGTCCTGCACTGGGGCTGAGCTTGGGCGATTTTCCCCAGTCCGTCCTGTTCTGCTGCGACCACAACGCCGTCCGCTCTCCGATGGCCGAAGCGCTGATGAAGCAGATGTACGGCCAGCGCGCGTATGTGCAGTCGGCAGGTGTAAAGAACGACATGGAGGTGGACGGATTTTCGGTGGCGGTATGCCAGGAGCTGGGTATCGAACTCAGCCGCCACCGCTCGCGGTCCTTCGACGAGATGCAGAATTGGGGCGACGACCTTTCACAGTTCGACCTGATCATCGCGCTCTCTCCGGCCAGCCAGCGCATGGCACTGGAACTCACCCGCTTCCACCACCTGGAAATCGAATACTGGCCGATCCTAGATCCCACCGGCCTGGGCGAGACGCGCGAGGCGAAGCTTTCTGCCTACCGTCAGGCGCGTGACCAGATCCGGTCCAGAATGCTGGAGCGTTTTGGTCCCCCGACCGAACCGTAAACCCTTCCGCGACGGCATCCGCATGCTGACGCCTGACCTTCCGCCGCTATCGGGCAAACCGGAAGCAGTCCCGCCCAGCACGCTGACGGCTCTGATCGGCCGACGACACCGATTTCCGAAACCATCGCAGGGGCCTTCAGCCGCCGGGGCAAGGCACCCTGACTACCGCCGCTTCCTGCGCGTCAGGACCTTGCGAAACCGGGCGCGGTTTGTCTCGATGAACAGATCGAAAGGCGCGCCCAGGCGCCCAGCCCGGCCCAGAAGGTAGATCACACCGGCGCCCGAGGCCAGCGCGGCACCCAGGATGTTGACGGTGAAATCGCCCATCGTGTCGGGTAGACCCGACTTCATCATGTTGAATCCGAACAGCGTGTCCATCGCGTATTCGAAAAGCTCCCACAGGGTGCCGGCGGTGATGGCAAGACAGAAGGAAAGCACCCCGACCGCCCAGGGCGGGGCGGCATAGCGGCCGCCCTGAAAGAGCATGAAGATCAGCAGGAAGCCCAGAATTCCAAATCCCATGGCCGAGCCGAAGTGCAAGGCAAGGTCCCACCACCAGAAGCGGTCGTAAAAATCGTAGACCTCGCCCAGATACAGTGTCGCCAGCACGAACAGCGCGATAGCCGCCAGAAAACTTGGCGGAAGGCGCAGGCCGACGCGGCTGGCCAGTTGCCCCGGCAGCACGGTCAGGACCAGAGCCACCAGCGTCACGAAGACCGCTGGCCAGATCCCGCGCAGCGCAGCAACGACCGCTTCGACCGCCAGGAGGGCGCGGATTGCACTCAGGACGATGGTCGAGGTTCCAGGCAATTACCCTCTCCGTTCCGGACGCGTCTCCACCTATATTGGGGGGATGCCTGCCGATTCAAAGCCCAGCCTGCGCGTGGCCTCGTGGAACATCCACAAGGGCCTTGGTACCGACAGGCGCCGCGACCCTGAACGGGTGCTCGCCGGAATCGCCGCCCTGCAGGCCGATATCGTCGCGTTGCAAGAGGCGGACTTCCGCCTCGGAGATCGCCCGTCGGCTTTGCCCCAGGACCAGATCCGCGCGCTGACCGGTCTGCAGCCGCTGCCCATCGGCCGCAACGCGGTCAGTCTCGGATGGCATGGAAACGCCCTTCTGGCGCGCCCGGACATCCATGTCTGTGGGCTTGAGCGGTTGGACCTTCCCGGCCACGAACCGCGCGGGGCGGTGATCGTCGACCTTGACACACCAGCGCCGCTTCGGGTGGTCGTCGTCCATCTCGGTCTGCTCCGGGCGGCGCGGCGGCGTCAGCTGGATGCGATCCGCACCGCTTTGCAACGCCATCCGGCCCGACCCACGGTCATCCTTGGCGACTTCAACGAACACTCCCGTCGGGTGGGCCTCGGCCGCATTGCAACGCCCTTCGTCATCCTGCCGACCGCCGCCACCTTCCCGTCGCGCCAGCCCTTCCTGCCGCTTGACCGGATCGTGCACTCTCCCGATCTGGATCTGGTGCCCTTGACCCATCCGCGCGGTGCCGGCCCGCATGCCTCGGACCACCTGCCGCTGCTGGCCGAACTCCGTTGGCGTTAGGCGCTTCGGTTGGCCAGCCTCTCACTCTTGCCCAAATATCCCCGCCAAAGGCGCGCCCGAGCCCCTTGTGCGTCCTTCACGCGAAAGGGGCGAGACAAAACCCTTCGCGCGCCAGCGCTCCGTCTGAAAGCCGCCCCAATTGCGCACACATTGGTCTTGGGCGGGGGCGTCGCGAGTTAATGGAAGACTGACGGCGGAGACGAGTCAATAATACCAAAAAACCAGCCCGCCGTGGACAGGTCAGGGAATGATCTCGAACCGGTCAACGTCGACCATCCCCATGTCGGTGATCTTCAGATGCGGGATCACCGGCAGCGCGAGGAAGGCAAGCTGCAGGAAGGGCTCCTCCAGAACCACCCCGAGCGAGGCCGCGGCGGCCCGCAACCGGACCAGGTCTTCCCGCACCTCCTCGAAGCTTCTCAGGCTCATCAACCCCGCGACGGGCAGCGCCAGCTCCGCCAGCACCCGGCCCCCCTCGACGACGACGAACCCGCCTTCGATCTCCACCAGCCGGTTCGCCGCCATTGCCATGTCCCCGTAATCCGCCCCCACCACCGCGATATTGTGGTGATCGTGACAGACCGTCGACCCGATCGCCCCCTTTTGCAGCCCGAATCCTTTCACGAACCCCGTGGCCCGGTTCCCGTTCACCCCGTGCCGTTCGATCACCGCGATCTTGACCAGGTCGCGGGTCAGGTCCGGTCGCTTGTCGCCATCCTGCGGGGCGATGTCGAAGGTCAGATGCTCGGTAATGATCTTGCCCGGCAGGATGCCGATCACCGGCGTCTCGACCCGGTTGCCGCCGGTTCGGAACTGTTCGGCCTCGATCCTGGCCGACTTGACCGACTGCCGCGCCACAGGCTTGGTCAGTCCTCGCCCTGCGAACGCCGCGTCATCCGCCACCACCCCACCCGCCAGCACCAGGCTGGCATTGCACCCTTCCAGACTGTCGATCACCGCGATATCCGCCCGCTTTCCTGGCGCAATCAGCCCGCGGTCCTTCAGTCCGAACGCCTCCGCCGCGCTCAGCGAGGCCGCCCTGTAGACCGCCAGCGGGCTGGCCCCCAACTGGATGGCGGTCCGGATCATGTAGTCCAGATGGCCGTGCTCGCCGATGTCCAACGGGTTCCGGTCATCGGTGCACAGGCAGACGTATGGTGAGAACCGTTCCGTCAGCAGCCCCGCCAACGCGTGCAAATCCTTCGAGACTGACCCCTCGCGGATCAGCACCCGCATCCCCTTGCGCAGCTTTTCCAGCCCCTCGTCGTAGCTGGTCGCCTCATGCTCGGTCCGGATTCCTGCCGAGATATAGCCGTTCAGGTCGCGGCCGCGCAGCAGCGGCGCATGGCCGTCAATGTAGCGGCCCTGGAAGGCCTGAAGCTTTTCCAGGCAGCCCGCATCCTTCATCAGGACGCCGGGGTAGTTCATGAATTCGGCGAGCCCGATCACCTTGGGGTGATCCATGAACGGGATCAGGTCCGACGCCGAGAGCCGCGCGCCGGTCGTCTCCATTTGGGTCGAGGGCACGCAGGATGACAGCTGCACCCGCAGGTCCATTACCAGTTGCGCTGCCGACTCCAGAAAAAACCGGATCCCCAACATCCCGCAGACATTCGCAATCTCGTGCGGATCGCAAATGGCCGTCGTCACCCCGCGCGGCGTCACGCAGCGGTCGAATTCATGGGGGGTCACCAGCGACGATTCCACGTGGAGATGCGTGTCGATGAAGCCCGGCACCAACACCCGGCCAGAGACGTCGATCTCACGTACACCGGAGTATTCCCCGAACACCCCTACGATGGTGTCACTGCAGATTGCGACGTCGGTTTCCACCAACGCGCCGGTGATCAGATCGAAGACCCGCCCCCCCTTCAGCACAAGATCGGCGGGGACCAGACCCCGGCCCTGATCAATTCTGCCCTCCAACGACGCTTTCGGCATGGCGTTCTCCTTTCTGATAAGGGAACCTGAAACTGCCTCCGGCGTCCAGCCATACCGACCCCAGCGGAACCATTCCATGCACCCTGCCGAATTACGCCCGACGCGACCATTGCGGGGGATAACCTTCAAGCTGTGTTCGGTTCTGGTTTTCATCGGCATGGCCTCGCTGATCAAGGCGACCTCGGCGCATGTGCCGGCGGGGCAGGCAGTGTTCTTCCGGTCGGCCTTTGCGATTCCGGTCATCATGATCTGGCTTGCGTGGCGGCGGGAACTGACCACCGGCTTGCGCACGGCAAACCCCATCGGGCACCTTTGGCGCGGCGTGGTGGGGACGATCTCGATGGGTCTCGGTTTTGCCGGACTTGGCTACCTGCCGTTGCCCGAGGTCACCGCCATCGGCTATGCCGCGCCCTTGCTGACCGTCATCTTTGCCGCGATGTTCCTGGGCGAAGAGGTGCGGCTTTTCCGCATCTCCTGCGTCGCTCTTGGCATGGTCGGCGTGCTGATCGTCCTTTTGCCGCGCCTGTCGATCGGACCCGGCACCGCAAGCGTGACCGAGGCTTTTGGCGCCACCCTGGTCCTTGGCAGCGCGGTCTTCGCGGCGTTGGCGCAGGTTTTTGTTCGCAAGCTGGTGAATTACGAGGGCACTGCGGCCATCGTTTTCTACTTTTCGCTGACCGCGACCACCCTGTCTCTGGTCACCCTGCCGTTCGGCTGGGTCTGGCCGACGCCGCTGGAAGCGACGCTTCTGGTCCTTGCCGGACTTCTGGGAGGCGTGGGGCAGATCCTCCTGACCACCAGCTACCGCGAGGCGGATGCGTCGCTGGTGGCACCTTTCGACTATGCGTCAATGATATTCGCGCTGGCCATCGGCTATTTCGTCTTCGCGGAAGTGCCAAGCTGGACCGTGCTAGGCGGGGCTGCGCTGATTGTCACGGCCGGCATCCTGATCATCTGGCGCGAACACAAGCTGGGCATCGAGCGCGCCAGGCAGCGCAAGGCGATGACACCGCAGGGGTAACCTCCTCGTTCGACTTCGTCTCCTTGTCGGTGTGCGTCCCGCGAGGAGAAGCCGAAGGCGCACGAAGAGCGCCGGTCAAAGTTCCAACTTATCCACCACCCAGACGCCCATCGCCTGCACCATGTCGTCGCGCCAGGACAGCGGGCCGGGTTTGTAGAGCGCCGACCCAAGGGCGCGCTGCTGCTTTTCCAGGATGCCGACGTCTTCCTTCGCCACCCGCTCCCACCGATCGTAATAGGGCGCGGCGCGGGTTTCGAAGTCCGGCTGAGCCAGTCGGCTTTCGGGGAAACAGCCACCGACCTCCAGGATCGTGCGGTTCTCGCTGACGGGCCGCGTGTTCAGCCACCACAGGCAATCCTGCGCGACGGCGAACTGCACGGTAGGGAAGACGACGGTGAAGTAGGTGCCCTGACGCGCGTCGTCGTCCAGCCCGTCGATGGGATCGAAGGGTGGCACCTCATCTGACAGCGTCGCGATCGACCGGCCCGAGATCACCTGGATGGCGATCCACTCACCCCTTGTCGCCGGAGATCGGGATTGCTGCGCGCCGACCGTGTTCTTGTGGACGATCCCGGTGTGATAGGTCTCGACCGCGTTCTCCAGGATCAGTTTCCAGTTGCAGGCGACGTCCAGCGTGGCCCGCCAGGTGCAACGCATCTCGCCCAGCTTGTGGCTGGCCATCCGGTCCGGAAAGTCGCCCAGATGTTCGCGCAAGGATGGGCCGTCCTTGGTGAACCGGGCGAAGACGAACCCCTCCCACTGGTCCAGCTCCAGCGCCACCAGCCCGTTCTCGACCTTGTCGAAGCCCTCGGCGTCCTTCATGTCCGGGCAACCGTACAGGCGTCCGTCGTTCAGATAGCTCCAGGCGTGGTAGGGGCAGGTGATGCGGCCGCCGACGTTGCCAGACCCTTCCAGCAGGATCGAGCCGCGGTGGCGGCAATAGTTGGCAAAGCAGCGAAGTTGGCCATCGTTGCCCCGGATCAGCACGATGGGCCCGCCGGGGCTGTCGAAGGCGCGGTAGTCCCCTGGGTGGGCAAGCTCCTCGGCCCGGCACAGGAAGAACCAGTGCTTCAGGAACACCCACTCGCGTTCGGCCTTGAAGATCGCCGGGTCAGTATAGAAACCCGCCGGTATCGACCGGGCGCGGCTGTTGCGTGGCGGCGGCGATTTCAGCGCGGTCGAGGCTCATCTGTCGGGCTCCCTTTGGTGGCGGAACTGTGCCGGCATCGGCCTGCGTCTGACAAGCCTGTGACGCGGGCGGCCGACGATACCCCGTGCAAAGCCGATGCGGCAGGACTAGTATCGGTTTGCGCCCATGAGGGGCGGCCAGGAAAGGGACAACATGGCCAAGGGCATGAACAAGCGTAAGGAAGTGAAGAAGCCGAAGAAGGAGGCCGCGAAGGCCCCGATCAAGGTGGCGTCAAGCGCCTCCAAGGTGACGATCTCGCCGGGCAAGGACAAGGACTAGGTCTTGCGCGTGGCGGCCAGCACCAGAAAGCCGCCCGCCAGTGCCCAATTCTTCACGAAGATCGACATTTGCCAGCCATCCTGCGGCAGGAAGTGGAAGAGGCTGGTCAGCGCGCAGTAGCCCGCCGCGACCAGCGCCGCGCGCCGCACGGTGGGCGGCCAGATCAGCCCCACGGCCAGCATCAGGTTCAACGCCAGCGCAGGCCAGACCAGCCAGTCCGGCACGCCGAACCCGGCCAGCAGGCCCTGGGCCGCAGCTGGCGAAAGGGCCTTCTGCACTGCGCCTGCGAGAAACAGCGCCGCCAGCAGGATACGTCCCGCAAGGTCCATCTTCGCCTCCCTTGTTTCCGGAAGCTACGCAGGTTCGGCTGGGAAAGTTGCGCAAGGTGGGCGATCCGCCCACCGACGGTCAGAATACCTCCTTCACCGCCTCCATCGCGACGAAGGTCGAGGTGCTGGCGACATGGGGCAGGGCGCTGATCACCTCGCCCAGGACCCGGCGGTAGCTCTGGATGTCGGCGGTGCGCACCTTCAGCAGGTAGTCGAAGCTTGACGCCATCATGTGGCACTGCTCGACCTCGGGCACGACCAGCACGGCCTTGTTGAACGCCGTCAGCGCAGCCTCGCGCGTGTCGGAGAGCCGCACCTCGACGAAGGCCACATGCGACTGTCCCATCCGGATCGGATCCAGGATCGCCCGGTAGCCGGTGATGATCCCCGCCTCCTCCAGCCGCTTCATCCGGGCCTGGGTTGGCGATTTCGACAACCCGATCCTGCGGGCAAGCTCAACCGCTGCAATGCGCCCTTCGGTCTGCAGAACCCGCAGGATCGCCAGGTCGAAACGGTCCAGATCGGCACGGTCGTTCGGCATGGTGTTTCCCCGGTTTTCTACAACTCCTGCCCGCATAACACATGATCTTCGGGAAAACAGCCTGCGAATTTCGGGTTATGCTGGGCGGAAAGAAGGGTGCCTGCCATGAAAAGCCAGACCTCCCCATCTGCCTGGTCGGTCATCACCACGGGCGCGCTGACTGACGAGACGGCACTGGTGCAGCGCCTGGTGGCCGAGGCGGCGCTAGACGCCCGGGCACGCGCCGCCATCGTGGCAAAGGGCGCGGATCTTGTGCGGCGCATCCGGGCCAGCGCGAAGCCGGGATTGATGGAAGTGTTCCTTGCGGAATACGGTCTTTCCACTGACGAAGGCATCGCCCTGATGTGCTTGGCCGAGGCGCTGCTGCGGGTCCCGGACGCCGAAACGATGGATGCGCTGATAGAGGACAAGATCGCTCCTTCGGACTGGGGCAGGCATCTGGGCAAGTCGGCCTCGTCTCTGGTCAATGCCTCGACCTGGGCTCTGATGTTGACCGGCAAGGTCCTCGACGACGCCGAGGGCGGGATCACCCGTCACCTGCGCGCCGCCGTCAAGCGCCTGGGCGAGCCGGTGATCCGCACCGCCGTCTCGCGCGCGATGAAGGAGATGGGGCGCAACTTCGTCCTGGGCGAGACGATCGACAAGGCGATGGACCGCGCCGAGGAACTGGAGGCCAAGAGCTATACCTACAGCTACGACATGCTGGGCGAGGCCGCACGCACCGAAGGCGACGCGCGGCGTTACCACCTGTCCTATTCCCGCGCGATCACCGCCATTGCGCGCGCCGCCAAGGGCAACGACATCCGCACCAATCCCGGCATTTCGGTGAAGCTCTCGGCCCTCCACCCCCGTTATGAGGTCGCCAAGCGCGAGCGGGTCATGGAGGAACTGGTCCCCCGCGTCCGCGCGCTGGCGTCGCTCGCCAAGGCCGCGGGCCTGGGTTTCAACATCGACGCCGAGGAGGCCGACCGCCTTGCCCTGTCGCTGGAGGTGATCGAAGCCACGCTCTCGGACCCCGCGTTGAAGGGGTGGGAGGGGTTCGGCGTCGTCGTCCAGGCTTACGGTCGCCGGGCCGGGGCCGTGATCGACCGGCTGCATGCGCTGGCAACAAGGCTTGACCGCAAGATCATGGTGCGCCTCGTCAAGGGCGCCTATTGGGACGCCGAGGTGAAGCGGGCACAGGTCATGGGGCTGGAAAGCTTTCCCGTGTTCACCCGCAAGCAGTCCACGGACGCAAGCTACATCGCCAACGCCCGCAAGCTGCTGTCGCGGACCGACCGCATCTACCCGCAGTTTGCCACCCACAACGCCCATACCGTCGCGGCGGTCCTTCATATCGCCAAGGCGCATGGCCTGACCGCGATGGACTACGAATTCCAGCGCCTGCATGGCATGGGCGAACGGCTGCACGACATCGTCCTTTCGGACAACGCCACCCGCTGCCGGATCTACGCCCCGGTAGGCGCGCACCGCGACCTTCTGGCATACCTCGTCCGACGCCTGCTGGAGAACGGGGCCAACTCCAGCTTCGTCAACCAGATCGTCGATGAGGACGTGGCCCCCGAAACCGTCGCAGCCTGCCCCCTGACGGCCGTGGAGGCCTTGCAGACCATCCCCAGTCCGGCGCTGAAGACGGGTCCCAACCTTTTTGCAGGACGCAAGAACTCGCAAGGCTGGGACCTGACCGACACCGCCGATCTGCAAGCCATCGAAACCGCCCGCGCGCCCTATGCCGAGGCGCGCATCGACGCTGCCCCCCGCCTTGCGGGGAGGGTCGTCGGTGGCCCGCAGCTTGCGGTCCTGAACCCCGCCACGGGAACTCTGGTCTGCCATGTCACCACGGCGGGCCTGCCGGACGTCGACACCGCCCTGCGGCTGGCCGAACCTTGGGCCGCCGCCGCCCCGGAACGCGCAACGGTGCTGAACCGTGCCGCCGACCGGATGGAACAGGACTTCGGCCGCATCTTCGCGCTCTTGTCGCGCGAGGCGGGCAAGACCCTGTCCGATGCCGTGGCCGAACTGCGTGAGGCGGTGGATTTCCTGCGCTACTACGCCAGCCAGACCGCCCAGCCCCACCCCGCGCGCGGCGTCTTCGCCTGCATCAGCCCGTGGAACTTCCCCCTCGCCATCTTCTGCGGCCAGATCGGCGCGGCGCTTGCTGCCGGGAACGCGGTCCTTGCAAAACCCGCCGAGCAGACGCCGCTCATCGCCACCCTCGCCGTTGACCACCTTCTCGCCGCCGGAGTGCCTGCGACCGCTCTCCAACTTTTGCCCGGCGACGGCGCGGTGGGTGCGGCGCTGACCCGCAACTCCCGCGTGACCGGCGTGGCCTTCACCGGCTCGACCGAGACGGCGCAGGCGATCCGCCGCAGCATGGCCGACCACCTCGACCCCACCGCGCCGCTAATCGCCGAAACCGGCGGGCTGAACGCGATGCTGGTCGACTCCACCGCGCTGCCGGAACAGGCGGTGCGCGACATCATCGCCTCCAGCTTCCAGTCCGCGGGCCAGCGGTGTTCCGCTCTCCGCTGCCTCTACGTGCAAGAGGACGTGTCACACACCGTCACGGAAATGCTGTTCGGCGCGATGGACGATCTGTCGCTGGGTGATCCCTGGCAGCTTGCCACCGACATCGGCCCGGTGATCGACGCCGGGGCGCAGACCGGCATCCGTGCCTATGTCGACGCGGCGCGGGCCGAGGGGCGGGTGCTGAAGGAACTTCAGGTGCCGGCGCAGGGGACCTTCATCGCGCCTACGGTTCTGAAGGTGAAAGGCATCCAGGACATGCCAAAAGAGATCTTCGGGCCAGTCCTGCACATCGCCACCTTCAAGGCCTCCGAGATCGACCAGGTCATCGCCGCGATCAACGCAACCGGCTACGGGCTAACCTTCGGCCTCCACTCCCGCATCGACGACCGGGTGCAGCACATCGTCGACGGGATGCAGGTGGGCAACACCTACGTCAACCGCAACCAGATCGGCGCGGTGGTGGGCAGCCAGCCCTTCGGAGGCGAGGGGCTTTCGGGCACGGGGCCCAAGGCGGGCGGCCCGCATTACCTGACGCGGTTCACCAAGGCACCGACCCCTGCCGCGGGTGCTGACAACGCAGCAACCCCGTCCGAGGCGGTCGTGAAGGCGCTGGCAGCGCCCTGGCCCGCCACCGCCCCGCAGGTCCAGGACATGCCCGGACCCACTGGCGAATCGAACCGTCTGTCCATGACCTCTCGACTGCCGATCCTGTGCCTCGGCCCTAGCCGGGCCACGGCACTGGCGCAGGCCGAGGCGGTGCGCAAGCTGGGTGGCCATGCCGTCGAAGCCCCCGGCCTGGCGCCTGACGCGCTGAAGACGCTGCAAGGCTTCTCCGGCGCAGTCTGGTGGGGCGAGGCCGAGGCGGGCCGCCCATACGCCCAGGCCCTTGCCCAACGGCAAGGTCCGATCCTGCCGCTGATTGCCGCGCCGGACGCGGGCCACACGCACCTGGAGCGGCATCTCTGCATCGACACCACGGCCTCGGGCGGAAACGCGCAACTGCTGGCCGCTGCCGCCGACGCTTGACCAAAGCCGGCGGATCGGGAAGCTTAGTGCATGTTTCCGATCCGCGACCACAACCCCTCGGGCCAGACCCCTTTTGTCACCTTCGGGCTGATCGCGATCAACATCCTGATTTTCCTTGGCTATTATCTTGGAATGGATGAGTATCAGCTGGGTGAGTTCTTCTGGACCTGGGGCCTGATCCCGGCCCGCTTCCTGTCCGGCGACGGGCTGGAGACGATCCTGACCTCGATGTTCCTGCATGGCGGCTGGCTGCATCTTGCGGGCAACATGCTGTTTTTATGGATCTACGGGGACAACCTGGAAGAAGAGATGGGCCACTTCGGCTTTCTTCTCTTCTACCTCGCCTGCGGCGTCGCCGCGGGCCTTGCGCAGGTGCTGCCCGACCCGGGGTCAGTCGTGCCGATGGTCGGGGCCTCTGGTGCCATCGCGGGGGTGATGGGGGGGTACCTCCTGCTCTTTCCGAAGGCCAAGGTCGACGTTCTGTTCATCTTCATCATCTTCTTCCGGATCTTCGCAATCCCCGCCTGGATTGTCCTGGGCATCTGGCTGGCGATCCAGATCTTCTCGGGTGTCTCGACCCCCGGTGACCTTGGCGGCGTGGCCTACTGGGCGCATGTCGGGGGCTTTGTCGCGGGCCTGGCGCTGACGCTTCCGGTCTGGTTGCGCCGGGGTGCGAAAGCTTTCTGGCAGCGGACTGCGGGTCATCCGCCGCATCCCGAAACCCAGTTCGAGGCCGCCCGCTCCAACGTCCCCCTGGTCCGCCGTCGCCGCTGAGACGCTTTGCGGATCAGCCGCCCGCGCGTAGGATCGAGGGTGGGAGGCTTCCGCGATGCTTCGCCCGATCCTGTTTGCCGCCTACCTTGTTCAGCCCGTCCATGCGGACTGCCGGCTGGCATTGGCGCTGGCGGTGGATGTCTCGCGGTCGATCGATTCGCAGGACTATGTGATCCAGAGCGAAGGCCTTGCCGGGGCGCTGTCGGACAAGGACGTCCGCGCCGCGATCTTCGGTCCAGAGGGCGAGGTGGCCTTGGCGATCTACTACTGGTCGGGGCGCGGCTATCAGGACCTGATCCAGCCCTGGGTCATCCTTGACAGTCCCGAGGCGCTGGACGCCGCGATCTGGGAGGTCCGCCGCACTCCGCGGCCCGCTGCACCTTTGGCCACCGCCCTGGGCGATGCGCTAAGCTTTGGGCTGGACCTCGTGTCCGAGGCCCCGGACTGCGATCGCCGGGTGATCGACGTGGCTGGCGACGGGCGCAATAACGACGGCATCTCGGTTGCCCGCACCTACGAACGCGAAGATTTCAGCGGGATCACCATCAACGGCCTGGCCGTGGGCGAGCATGAGGCCGACATCCTGGACTACTACCAAAGCGAGGTGATCCGTGGCCCCGGCGCATTCGTGGAAGTGGCGCCGCGCCAGCAGGACTACCCCGACGCCCTGCGCCGCAAGCTTCTGCGCGAACTGCAGGGGCCAATGATCGGCAAGCTTCCGGCATCTTGGTCGCAAGGCTGACCCGCAAAGGCCACGATTTATGGAAATCCCGACCTGAATTCCGCCGGTTTTCCGGTGACTACTGAACCTTGCGGGAATTCTTCCCGTGATTGGTCTGATGTATTCGGAGGTTTCCATGCGCCGCCATTTTGCCGCGCTGCTGCTTGCGCTTCTGTTGCCCGGCCCGGCATTTGCCGAGCGTGTCGTGGCCCATGTCTCGATCACCAGCCAGGAGATGCGGGTCTACCACGAGGGGCGGCTTCTCTTCACATGGCCCGTCTCGACCGCCAAGGCGGGCAAGATCACCCCTGCCGGAACCTATGAACCGGAGTTTCTGTCGCGCCACCACCGCTCGCGCCGCTACAACAACGCTCCGATGCCCTTCGCGATCTTCTACGACGGCAACTACGCCATCCACGGCACGGATCAGATCAAGCGTCTGGGCAAGCCCGCCAGCCACGGTTGCGTGCGGCTGGACCCGAAGAACGCCAAGATCCTGTTCGAGATGGTGAAGGCCGAGGGGATGGAAAACACCCGCGTGGTGATCGTCAACTAGGGTGCGTTCAGCGCGCGGATGATGCGGCCAAGCATTGCTTTTGCCCGGTCCCAATCCTCGTCGGTTGCCAACGCCAGCCCGCTGAACCGGCCAGAGGTCGCCGCCGTCAGCACAAGGTGCTGGATGGCGGCGATCAGGATGGCGTTCAGCGCTGGTGCGTCCAGACCGGGCGCGGGCTGACGGTCGCCACGGAGGCGGGCCACCAGTTCCCCCAGCGCCCGGGCGCGCTGGTCCGACAGGCGGCGCACCTGTGGCGAGGGGTCCGACAATTCCCAGGCAACCAGCTTCTGCATCAGCGAATCACCCCGCAGCGCGTCGAGGTAGGCAAGCATCACCGCTTCGACCAGATCGCCGTAGCCGGGGCCGGTGTCCTGTGCCAGGGCCGGGGTCAGGTGGGTTGCGACCCAGCCGGCCAACGATTCTCCCAAGGCGTCGACGAGACCGTCCAGCCCGCCGAAGTAGCGGTAGATCAGTTGCTTGTCGAAGCCCGACCGCCGGGCCAACGCGTTGACGCCAAACCCGGAAAACCCCGCATCGGCCAGTAGTGCCTGGGCGGCGGTCAGGATCGCCCTGCGGGTTTCGTCCCGGTTGCGGGCACGTGGGGCAGGGGGAGTTCCAGGCATTGCAGACCGCTCCATTGCGTATGTCACCGAGTGGTGATATATGCTTGTCACCATACAGTGACACACTCAACCCCCGAGGACAACATGCAACGGACGCCGCTGGGTGCGGCCGCCCTGATCTTGGCCATCGCTTTCAACCTGCCTTGGCCGCGAGTTTCGACTACCCCGATATCCTGCGCCGTCCGGCGGGCGAAGTGCTGGATGCCTTCTCCGCCGGGGGAGCCCCGCTGATCCTTACCTGGTACGCCTTCGCCCTCTCTGCCGTGGGTCTCATCTTCTTCGCCCCGGCGCTTGCGCTTGGGCATGCCGACTGGACCCGTCGCCCCGGCCTTGCCGTCGCAGCCGCCCTGATGGGCACCCTTGCGGGCACGGCCCAGGCCATCGGCCTTTTCCGCTGGGTCTTCGCCGTGCCCGCGCTGGCCACTCTGCACGCCGACCCCGCCACCGACGCTGTCACCCGGGCCAGCCTGGAGACCGCCTTCACTATGCTGAATGGCTGGGGCGGGGTCGCGATCGGCGAACATCTCGGGCAGATCCTGACTGTCGCCTGGGTTACACTGGCCGCTCTGCAAGGTCTGTCCAGCGGCCAGCGCTTCTCCAAGCTCGGCTCAGTCGTCGCCGCCTTGGCCGTGGCCGGCATCGGGATTGGCCTCGGCGAGGGGATATCCATCGCCCTTGGTCACAACGCCCCGCTTCTGGCACATGCCACCGTCGCAGGCTACCTTGCCTTCTCGCTCTGGCTGCTGATCAACGGCGCGGGCCTTGTCGCGCACTCTTTCTTTCCGGCGCGCCAGACCCTATAGACCGCGCCTGAACCAGCGGGAAATGACGCGATGCAAGGCTCTGCCAACCTGAACCTGATGATCAAGGCCGCGCGCAAGGCGGGCCGCAGCCTGGTGAAGGACTTCCGTGAGGTGGAGAACCTGCAGGTCTCGACCAAGGGGCCGGGGGACTTCGTGTCCAAGGCCGACCGCGAAGCGGAACGGATGATCAAGGAAGAGCTGATGGCCGGGCGTCCGACCTATGGCTGGATCGGTGAGGAAACCGGTGCGACTGCCGGGGCCGACCCGACGCGGCGCTGGATCGTCGATCCCCTGGACGGGACCACGAACTTTCTGCACGGGATGCCGCACTGGGCGGTGTCGATCGCTCTGGAGCACAAGGGCGAGATCGTCTCGGCCGTGGTCTACGACCCGGCCAAGGACGAGATGTTCTGGGCCGAAAAGGGTGCCGGTTGCTGGCTGAACGACAACCGCCGCCTGCGCGTCTCGGGCCGCCGGGCGATGCACGAGGCGGTGTTTGCCACCGGGGTGCCGTTCGGCGCCAAGTCCACGCTGCCCGCGATGCTGAAGGACCTTGGCCGCCTGATGCCCGCCTGCGCCGGCGTGCGCCGCTGGGGGGCTGCCTCGCTTGACCTGGCTTACGTCGCTGCAGGCCGCTTCGACGGTTACTGGGAGCGTGAACTTTCGGTCTGGGACATCGCCGCCGGGGTGCTTCTGGTGAAGGAAGCCGGTGGCCTGGTCGAGGGCTTGCGCGTTGGCACTGACCCGCTGGATGGCGCGCTGATTGCCGCGAACGACGGGCTCTTCAAGGCGATGGCCGACACGATCCGCGCCTGACGCCCGGACCCGATTTCTTCAAAGAAATCGGCCCGGAATTTTCGAAAATTCCGGGCCCGGCCCCTCAGGTGCGCTGAAGTTTCACCGGCTCGCTGCGCGCCAGCTTCAGGAAATGCGCCATGTAGGGCTTGGCCGCGTCTTCTTCCCGGGTCGCCGCATACATCCGCTTCGTCACCACCTCCGGCCCTAAAGGCCGGGTGATGTAATCGGCGTTGGTCTT
Source organism: Paracoccaceae bacterium (assembly GCA_031412255.1). Lineage (GTDB taxonomy): Bacteria > Pseudomonadota > Alphaproteobacteria > Rhodobacterales > Rhodobacteraceae > Tabrizicola. The sequence continues at coordinate 18,185 of JANOCQ010000264.1, forward strand.
TACCTCGCGCATCACCCAGTCCGGCAGGACCGCCACCCCACGGTTCGAGCCAACCAGCATGAGGATCACCGCCGTCAGTTCCGCTGTCCGCTGCGCACGGGGTTCCACCTTGGCGGGCGTCAGGATTTCGCTGAACACATCCAGCTTGTCGCGGCTGACCGGATAGGTGATCAGCACCTGATCGCGGAAGTCCTCGGCCGTGATGAACGCCTTCGCGGCCAGCGGGTTCTGCGCTGATCCGACAAAGGTCGGGTGATAGTCAAAGAGTGGGTTGAACACGATGCCCGGTGGGGGTTCGCGGTCGGACGAAATCACCAGGTCTACATCCTCCCGGTTCAGCGCAGGCAGCGCCTCGAAGGCCAACCCCGCGCGGATATCCACGTCAATCTCCGGCCACGCATGTCGGAACATCTCCAGCACTGGGAACAGCCAGTCAAAACAGGCGTGACACTCGATGGCAATGTGCAGCCGCCCCGTCCGTCCCGCCCGCAAGCTGCGGAACTCCTCCTCCATCGCGTCGATCTCGGGCAGGATGCGTTCCGCCGCCCGCAACATCCGCACCCCCGCCGCCGACAGTCGCATCGGCTTGGACCGCCGCACGAACAGTTCCATCCCGGCCTGCGCCTCCAGTCCGGCGACCTGATGCGACAGCGCCGACTGCGTCATGTTCAGCACGTCCGCCGCCCGTGCAAGGCCGCCGGCCTGCTGGATCGCGCGGATGGTCCGCAGGTGGCGCAACTCGATGTACATGAACCAGCCTCATGAAGATGGTGAGAATTATGAATTGGTCTCACATGAACTGATCTGCGACAAGGGGTCATTGAAGGAGACCATCATGACCAACGCGCCCCGCATCAGCTTTGAATTCTTCCCGCCGCAATCGCTGGACGCCTCGTTCCGCCTGTGGGAGACGGTGCAGGCGCTGGCCCCGATGCAACCCTCCTTCGTGTCGGTCACCTACGGCGCGGGTGGCACCACGCGCACGCTAACGCATGAGGCGGTGTCGACCATCCACCGCAACTACGGCCTGCCGGTCGCGGCACACCTGACCTGCGTCGATGCAACGCGGAGCGAGACGCTTGCCATCGCCGAAGCCTATGCTGCTGCGGGCGTAACCGAGATCGTTGCCCTGCGCGGCGATGCCCCGAAAGGCGCGCAGCGCTTTGTCCCGCACCCGCTTGGCTTCGCCAATTCGGTCGAGCTGGTGGAAAAGCTGGCCCGCACCGGAAAATTCAAGATCCGCGTCGGCGCCTATCCCGAGCCGCATCCCGATGCCGCCGACACGACCTCGGACGTGACCTGGCTGAAGCGCAAGATCGACGCCGGGGCCTCAAGCGCGATCACCCAGTTCTTCTTCGACGCCGACACCTTCTTTCGCTTCCGCGACGCCTGCACGAAGGCCGGGATCACCGCGCCGATCATCCCCGGCATCCTGCCGATCACCAGCTGGGAGGGCGCAAAGAAATTCGCCCGCCGCTGTGGCACCTCGGTCCCGCAAAAGCTGGACGAAGCCTTCGCCACCGCCGCCCGCGATGGTCGTGAGGACCTCTTGGCGCTGACCCAATGCACCGCGCTCTGCGACAAGCTGATCCAGGGCGGGGTCCAGGATCTGCACTTCTACACCTTGAACCGCCCGCATCTGACCCGCGAAGTCACTCGCGCCCTTGGCATCGCGCCGGATGTGGCGCTGGAAAAGGTGGCGTGACGCCCCTTTGGTGACGGCGTCTCCCTGACGC
>JANOCQ010000265.1:0-13928 GCA_031412255.1 Paracoccaceae bacterium
GCCCTTTTCGAATGTTGTTTTTTGCTCCCTGTCGGACTGGCCGACTTCATGGAAAGGGACGCTATTGCGGAAACCTTGAGCCGTCAACGGGTTCTTTTGCGGAACAGAGCAGAAAAAACCGCGCCTTTTCAAGGGGGCGGCCAGTTGACAGGGAGGAAGTCACCTTCAGCACCGACGGATGGTCGACTCTGACCAGTTGAGTCTGGCAGAACGGGGTTAACAATGTATGTTTGGACCCGTCGGTGGGCTGCAATGCCTGTCCGGCGAAATTCAACCGAGAGTTGTGGGGGTTGGCGTGACCGAACAGGCGATTGCAACGGACAGCATTTTCGTGGGCGGCGGTGGCGAGGATTACGGGGTCCCGCAGCGGCTTTTGCTGAAGTACGGCAACCGCCACGGTTTGATCGCGGGAGCCACGGGCACCGGCAAGACGGTGACCTTGCAAATCCTGGCAGAGGGGTTTTCGGCGGCCGGGGTTCCGGTGTTCATGGCCGACGTCAAGGGCGATCTGGCCGGGATCGCCGCGGCCGGGTCGGCCAGTCACAAGCTGCACGACGCCTTTACCAAACGGTCCGCCCAGATCGGCCTTGACCTGCAGTACCGCGCCTTTCCGGTGATCTTCTGGGACCTATTCGGCGAAAGGGGGCATCCGGTGCGGGCGACGGTGGCCGAGATGGGACCGCTGCTGCTCTCACGGCTGCTGGAGTTGTCCGAGCCGCAGGAGGGAGTGCTCAACGTGGCATTCCGACTGTCGGACGAAGAAGCGTTGCCTCTTCTGGATCTGAAGGACCTGCAGGCGCTTTTGACCTTCGTGGCCGAGAACGCCGAGGCGATTTCTGGCCGCTATGGGCTGGTGTCGAAGGAATCGGTCGGTGCGATCCAGCGGCGGCTTCTGGTGCTGGAAAACCAGGGCGGTGCCAGCCTGTTCGGTGAGCCGGCGCTGGACCTTGCGGACCTGATGACGGTGGACGCAAGCGGAGCCGGACGTGTCAGCATCCTGGCGGCGGACAGGCTGATGAACTCGCCCCGGCTTTATGCGACGTTCCTGTTGTGGCTGTTGTCGGAGTTGTTCGAGATGCTGCCCGAGGTGGGCGACCCGGACAAGCCGAAGCTGGTCTTCTTCTTCGACGAGGCGCATCTGCTGTTTGACGACGCGCCGAAGGCGCTGGTGTCGAAGGTGGAGCAGGTTGCGCGACTGATCCGCTCGAAGGGGGTCGGGGTCTATTTCATCACCCAGAACCCGGCGGACGTGCCGGATGATATTCTGGGCCAGCTTGGCAACCGGGTGCAGCATGCGCTGCGTGCCTTCACGGCCAAGGACCAAAAGGACCTGGCCAAGGCGTCCGAGACCTATCGTCCGAACCCGCGGTTCAAGATCGACGAAGCAATCCGCGATGTCGGTACGGGCGAGGCGGTGACCTCGCTCTTGGAGGCAAAGGGCATTCCGGGCATCGCCGAGCGGACACTGGTGCGGCCACCCTCCAGCCAGCTTGGCCCACTGGATGCGGCGACGCGGGCAGCGGTGATGGCGGCCTCTCCGGTGAAGGGGAAATACGAGCAGGTGATGGACCGCGACAGCGCCTTCGAAAAGCTGCGCGCCCGCGCAGAGACGGCGGCACACGAGGCGGCAGACCTGGAGCAGAGGCAGGCCGACGAGAAACGCGAGTTCGAACGAGCGCGGCGCTATGACGGCACTGGCTACGGGGAAGACAAACCGAAGCGTTCGACCGCGTCCGGTCGGTCGGATTCCATCGGGACCGCTTTTGCGAAAAGCTTTGCAAGGCAGTTGGGAACCAAGTCGGGGCAGGCGCTGGTGCGGGGTATCCTGGGGTCAATCTTCGGCAAGCGCTGAGCGAAGCCCGTTGAGGCGGCTTCCGTAATCGTTATAGTCGCGCCAACCTCGGGAGGAGACAGGATGAAACGGTCACGCATCAACGACATCATGCGCGCGGCGGATGATTTGATCCGGCACCACGGCTTTGTGCTGCCGCCTTTTGCCAACTGGTCGCCCGATCAGTTCAAGGCCCGCAAGGACGTTGGCGCGATCATCAACGCGCGCTGCGGCTGGGACATCACTGACTATGGCCAGGGCAAGTTCGACGAGATGGGCCTGTTCCTCTTTACCCTGCGCAACGGGCGGCTGGCCGACCTGCAGCGGGGCGGGGGCATGTGCTATGCCGAGAAGCTGCTGATCAGCCGCCAGGACCAACTGAGCCCGATGCACACCCATGTCATCAAGGCCGAGGACATCATCAACCGCGGCGGGGCGACCTTGGTGATCGAGCTTTACGGGTCGGACGATGCCGGCAATTTCGCCTGGGACAAGGGCGGAATGGTGCACTGCGACGGGATCGAGACGCCCTATGGGCCGGGGACGAAGCTGAAGCTGGCACCCGGCGAAAGTGTGACGCTGATGCCGGGGGACTGGCATGCCTTCTGGGGCGAGGGGGGGGATGTACTGATCGGCGAGGTCTCGACGGTGAATGACGATGTTACGGACAACATCTTTCGCGAGCCCATCGGTCGCTTTGCCGACATCGACGAGGACGAGGCTCCGTGGCATCTTCTGGTCAGCGATTACGATAACTGGCTGCAGTGAATACCTTGAAATGACAAAGGGGGCACCGGTGGTGCCCCCTTTGTCATTGGTCAGGGTTGGTTCAGTTGCCGGGAGGGCAGGTGCCATCCACCAGCGGGACCTTGCAGACCGGCGCGGTCGCGGCGGGTTCGGCAGTCGTTGACGTCGCAGCAGCCGGGGCTGTCGCCGCCGGAGCCATGACCGGGGTCGCCGCCGCGCCGGTGGCGAAGGAGGGCGTTGGCAGAACCTTCAGCGCAGGCACCGCGCCGGCGGGGACCACAACCTCGGCCGCCTTGGGTTTGGCGGCTGTCTTCGGGACGACCGGTTTCGGGATGTAGAGACCTTTCGGCATTTCTCCACTTGCGGTCAGCACGATCACCTTTTCGCCGCCCTTGACGCGGCTGTAGAGGTCAAGGACGTCCTGATTGATCATCCGGATGCAGCCCGACGAGGCGTTGCGGCCGATCGACTGCCATTCCGGAGTGCCGTGGATGCGGTAACCGTAATCGCGGCCGCCGGAGGTGAGGTAGATAGCACGGGCACCAAGCGGGTTCGTCGGGCCACCGGGCTGCCCAACCTCATCGAACTTGGCGAGTTCAGGTTTCCGGGCGATCATTTCTTTCGGCGGGATCCAGGTCGGCCAGGGCTTCTTGTCGGATACGATGGCCTCGCCCGACCATTCAAAACCTGCCTTGCCCACGGCGATGCCATAGCGGATCGCCTTGTTCTTGCCGAGGACGTAATACAGAAGCTTGGTCTTCGGGTTGATGATGATCGTCCCCGCAGGCTCGTCGGTCTCATAGGCAACGACTTGGCGGCGGTGGCTTTCGGGGATCTTCTCGACCGGAAGGGCTGGTATTGCGATCCCCGAGTCCATCGAGGCGACATAGACGTTCTCGCCCGCTTTCGGAAGCGGCTGGGTAGACGCCGTGGGCCCGGCGGCAGGATCGACGCAGGCGGCGAAAAGCGCGACGGCCAGAAGGGCCGGGGTCAGACGAAACAAGCGACGGGAGGACGGCAGCATTAAAAATGATCCACACTTTATCGACCCGTCGGCAGAATGTCGCAGGTCCGTTGCGGATCACGCTATCCGAGCGTCACCCTGAGGTCAAACCGGGCAGGGAATTGATTGTGATCACGGACCTGTGAAAACTGCTGATTTCCCGGGCATAGTTGCCCGCACGCCGCAGATTCCGGCGGGCGCGGGACTGATCAGAGGCTGGTCCGCAAAGCCCAGAGTTCGGGGAAAAGTTCGACGTCCAGCATCCGGCGCAGATACGACACGCCCGAGGTGCCGCCGGTTCCCCGCTTGATGCCGATGACACGTGCGACGGTGGTCAGGTGGTTGAAGCGCCAGCGGCGGAAGTAATCTTCGAAATCCACCAGCTTCTCGGCCAGCTCATAGGCCTGCCAATGCGCGGTCGGGTCACGGTAGACGTTTTCCCACACGGCTTGCACACCGGTGTGCAGGGTCCAGGTCTGGCGCAGGTCACGGGTCAGGACGTCCTGCGGGACGGGCAGGCCCTGGCGTGCAAGGTGGCGCAGGGCCTCGTCGTAAAGGGTCGGACGGGCAAGCTCGGCTTCCAGCTTTGCCATCAGGTCGGGGCGGTGGGCATGGGGTTTCAGCATCGCCAGATTGCGGTTGCCGACGGCGTATTCGACAAGGCGATACTGCCAGGACTGGAAGCCCGAGGACTGGCCAAGGTCTTCGCGAAAGGTGGTATAGTCCGACGGCGTCATGGTGCGCAGCACGTCCCAGGCGGAATTGAGCTGCTCGAAGATCCGCGAGACACGCGCGAGCATCTTGAACGCCTCTTGGGCGCGGTCGGCGGCGATCATCCGGCGGGCCGCGTCAAGCTCATGCAAGGCAAGCCGCATCCAAAGCTCGGAAGTCTGGTGCTGGATTATGAACAGCATTTCGTCATGGGCGTCAGACAGGGGCGTCTGCGCGGTCAGGATGCGGTCGATGTGCAGATAGTCGCCATAGGACATCCGGCCATCGAATGCCATTTCGGCGCCGTCGTCGGCAGGATTGAAGGGGCAGGTGGTCATCTCGTGTCTCCGATGTGAAAGGGTTTCAGCGGGAGAGACGGGCCTTTCGGTTCAGGATCGACAAGTTGCCCATGCGCCGCCATTGCGCGATCCAGCCGGACGGTCGGCAGAGCGGCGGCAGGGTCATTTCCCGCATGTGAGCCCCAGGGCCACACAGGTTTCCGGGGCAAGGCGGCGTTCGGGATCGTTCTCGGGGGCGATGCCCATGCCGCCGACATACGTAAGCACCGCCCAGGGGATACCCGCAGCATCGGCTGCACCGCGCTTGTCGGACAGGAAGGCGTGGAACCATTGGCGGGGCAGTTGCCGGTCACCGGCGGTGTGAAGTGCGCCGAACTCTCCAAGGTAAAGCTGGCTGCGCGGGATGCCGTGCTGGTCGGCCCATTCGGCCGCGCGGGACACGTCGTAGGTGACTGCGGTGTCCGGAGTGGCGCGGTAGTCGGCGACGGCTTTCTGAATCAGCGCGGCGTCGGCCTGGCCTTCTTCTGCCGCCATGCGCCGGATCGCGGCCCCGGTGACCTGGGCGGCGATCTCGTCGGTGACAGAGGAGGGCGGGTAGGGCAGGTCCCAAAGGTATTTCTCGGGCGCACCGGACCAGCCGGCCCCCTGGTGGGTGAAGAGGAAGGGGTCGTAGCTGTGGAAGGTCCACAATACGTTGTCATCGGGGATCAACTTCAGATCAAGGGAAGCCAGCGCATTGGCCTGGGACCAGCAGGCGCCGGTGAGGACGATGGTCATGTCCGGCGCCGCGGCGCGGGCGGCGGCATGAGCCTCGGCTTGCATTGCGGGCCAGCGGGCGGGGGCACCGGCGTAGACCGCGTCGCAGTCGATCGTGGGTTCGTTCAGAAGCTCCAGCGCCACGCGGTCGGCCGGGAGCCCCTCCATCGCGGCGGCGAGCAGGCCGACAAGGGCAACGTAGTCAGGCCACATCTCGGCTGTAATGCTGTCGATGCCGCCCACGTCCGATCCCCGACCGATCGGATGGAGGTCGATCACGACCTTGAGCCCGGCGTCGAGTGCGGTCTGGACGGCGATGCGGGTGCCTTCGATCATCTGCTCCTGCCGGGTGCCGGGGCCGAAGGCAAGCATCGGGCCGGGATCGATGGGCATGCGGATGTGGTCGAAGCCCTGCGCGGCAAGGCTTTCGTACATCGTGGGCGTCACGTCGCGGCGGACGTCGGGGAAGCCATCAAGATACGAAGGGTCGGCCATCAGGTCGCCGATGCTGCGCCATTCCAGCCAGAGCGTCGTGTTGACCCCGCGTTGCAAAGAGATCGGCTGGGCCTGGGCAGTGCCTGTCACCAGGGCGAGCAGAAGAACCGTAAGGCGCGACATCCGATCCCCCTGCTGCGTCAGGTGACCCTGGCGCGTTGCTTGAACTCGGGCTTGTCCCAGGTTCCGTAGTCCATGATCCTTGCCAGCACGGAGACTGCGCGGGCAACGTCGTCTTCGTCTATATAAAGCGGGGTGAACCCGAAACGAAGGATGTCGGGCGCCCGAAAATCGCCGATAACGCCCTCGGCGATCAGAGCCTGCATGATGGCATAGCCCTCGGGGTGGCGGAAGCTGACCTGCGAGCCGCGCATCTGGTGCGAGCGGGGGGTGGCCAGTTGCAGCATCGGCGCGCGGGATTCGACGCCTTTGATGAACTGGTCCTGCAGACGGAGCGATTGGGCATGGACGTCATTCAGATCTACCGCCTCCCAGATATCCATCGCGGCGTCGAGCGCGGCGATCTGCAGAACGGGCGGGGTGCCGACGCGCATCCGCTCGATCCCCGCGCCGGGGCGGTAGGACAGATCGAAGGCGAAGGGGGATTCGTGGCCGAGCCAGCCAGACAGGGCGGGGCGGGCCGTGTCGGCGTGGCGAGGAGCGACATAGATGAAGGCCGGGCCGCCGGGGCCGGAGTTCAGGTACTTGTAGGTGCAACCCACGGCGAAGTCTGCCTTTGCACCTGTCAGGTCCACCGGGATCGCGCCCGCACTGTGGGCGAGGTCCCAGATCGTCAGTGCGCCCATCTCGTGCGCGCGCTTTGTGATGTCGGTCATGTGGTGGCGGCGGCCGGTGCGGTAGTCGACCTCGGTGATCAGGGTCACGGCGACGGTGTCGTCGATTGCGGACATCACCTCTTCCGGGGCGACGGTCTTCAGGCGGTACTGGCCGCCCAAGGTGCGGCAAAGCCCTTCGGCCATGTAGAGGTCGGAAGGGAAATTTCCCGTGTCAGACAGGATCACGCGGCGCTTGGGGTTCATCTCCAGCGCCGATGCCAGGGCCTGGTAGACTTTGATCGAAAGGGTGTCGCCTAAAACGACCGTTCCCGCGGACGCGCCGATCAGCTTGCCGATCCGGTCGCCGATGACTGCGGGTTGCGCCATCCAACCGGCCTTGTTCCAGCCGCGGATCAGCATCTCGGCCCATTCGTCGCGCATGGCCCGGTCCATCCGGGCAGGGGCGGATTTCACCATCGGGCCAAGCGAGTTTCCATCCAGGTAAATGACGCCTTCGGGGAGATGGAACAAAGCCTTCGTGGCGGCAAAGTCGATGGGCATGGAGGGGTCCTTCGGAGTTTGTTCGGTTATGCGGGCACAAAGTATAAATTTCAAGCTTGAAATTGTTGGTGGCGGAACCGGTTTGATTGCGGCGTCTCGACCGAAGGAGTTGACTGCTACCCTTGCGGCAGTCTGACCCAGCGTCTAGAGGAAGCGCGAAGGAGCTTGGCCGTGCCTTTTACCCCGCGCGATATCGACATCCCGCCCAGTTGGCTGGCGCTGCATATCGGCGCGGCCTGGATGCTGTCGTTGGTATCGCCGCAGGCCTTCGGGGTCTGGGCCTGGGGCAGGGCGCTGGGGCAGGGTCTGGTGGCGCTGGCGGTCGTGCTCATGGCTGCCGCGGCGGTGCAAATGGTGCTGTCGCGCACGACGGTGATTCCGCGGCGAAACCCCTCGGTTCTGGTGACGGGCGGGCTATTTGCCTGGTCACGGAACCCGATCTATCTGGCCGATGCGCTGATCCTGACCGGGGCGATCCTTTGGCTGGACGTCGTGCTGGCGCTTCCGCTCATCGCCAGTTTCGTCTGGTTGATCGAGACCCGGTTCATCAAGGATGAGGAGGCCCGGCTTACTCTGGCCTTTGGCCCGGAGTTCGATCTGTGGGCCAGCCGCACACGACGGTGGCTGGGGCGGAAAAGTGGGGTTTGAAATAATGTTGCGCAATGCTATGTGCGACGAGCCAGTTTATGACTGTGACTGCAGGAGCGGGGGGCGCGCGTGAAGATCGGAGCTTTGACTGAGGTTTTTCCCGGTGAGAACCGGGTGGCGATGACGCCGGATTCGGCCACACAACTGGCGAAACTGGGACATTCTTCCTGCATCCAGTCGGGCGCGGGCGCTAAGGCCGGGTTCTCGGACGCGGCCTATGCGGCGGCGGGGGTTGAAGTGCTGGCAGATGCAGCCTCGGTGATCGCGGCGGCGGATGTCATCGTCAAGGTGCGCGGTCCGGACGCGGCCGAGCTGTCGCGGCTTTCGGATGGCCAGACGCTGATCAGCTTCTTCTGGCCGGCGCAGAATGCCGAGTTGCTGGAGGCCGCGGCCAAAAAGAACCTGACCATTGTCGCGATGGACATGGTGCCGCGGATCAGCCGCGCGCAGAAGATGGATGCGCTGTCGTCGATGGCGAATATCGCCGGCTACCGCGCGGTGATCGAAGCCGGGTCGAACTTTGGCCGCTTCTTCACTGGCCAGGTGACGGCGGCAGGCAAGGTGCCCCCGGCCAAGGTGCTGGTGGTGGGCGCGGGCGTGGCCGGGCTTGCGGCGGTCGGCACGGCCACGTCGCTGGGTGCCATCGTCCATGCCTTCGACGTTCGCCCCGAGGTCGCCGAGCAGATTGAGTCAATGGGGGCGAACTTCGTTTTTCTCGATTTTGCCGAACAGCAGACCGACGGTGCGGCGACGGGCGGCTATGCCGCGCCTTCCAGCCCCGAATTCCGCGAGGCACAGCTGAAGAAGTTCCGCGAGCTTGCTCCGGACATGGACATCGTGATCACCACCGCCTTGATCCCCGGTCGGCCCGCGCCGAAGCTGTGGACCGAGGATATGGTCCGGATGATGAAGCCGGGGTCGGTCATCGTCGATCTCGCGGCGGAACGCGGCGGCAACTGCGACCTGACGGTGCCGGACCAGAAGATCGTGACCGACAATGGCGTGACCATCGTTGGCTACACCGACTTCCCCAGCCGGATGGCCGCGCAGGCGTCGACACTGTATTCGACCAACATCCGTCACATGCTGACCGACCTTACGCCGAAAAAGGACGGGATCATCGCGCACAACATGGAAGACGATGTCATCCGGGGTGCGACGGCGGCGCATATGGGAGCGGTGACCTATCCACCACCACCGCCGAAGATCGCGGCCATCGCGGCGGCAAAACCGAAACCGAAGGCGGTCGAACTGACACCGGTGGAGCGGCGCGCGCAGGAAGTCGCGGCCTTCAAGGCGCAGACGCGCAATCAGGTCGGCCTTCTGGCCATTGGCGGCGGGTTGATGCTGCTGGCGGGGCTGTACGCTCCGGCGAGTTTCATGAGCCACTTCATCGTCTTTGTGCTTGCGGTCTTCGTAGGATTTTCGGTCATCTGGAACGTCTCGCACAGCTTGCACACGCCCCTGATGGCGGTGACGAACGCGATCTCGTCGATCATCATCCTGGGCGCGCTGATGCAGATCGGATCGGGGTCGTTTCTGGTGATCATCCTGGCGGCCCTGTCGGTCTTCATGGCCGGGATCAACATTTTCGGTGGCTTCATGGTCACCCGGCGCATGCTTGCCATGTTCCAGAAGTCGTAAGGGGGCAGACATGGCATATGGATTCACCACGGCTGCCTACGTCGTTGCGGCAGTTCTGTTCATCCTCTCTCTGGGAGGGCTTTCGGGCCAGGAAAGCGCCAAGCGCGCGGTCTGGTACGGGATCGTCGGCATGGCGCTTGCCGTGGCCGCGACCATCTACGGACCGGGCGTCGGTCTTTGGTGGCTGTCGCTTGCGCTGATCGCGGGCGGCGGTGCCATCGGCTGGATCGTCGCGCAGCGCGTGCAGATGACCGAGATGCCGCAACTGGTCGCGGCGATGCACAGCCTTGTCGGTTTGGCGGCGGTCTTCATCGGCTTCAACACCCATATCGAGATGGTCCGCATCGCGGGCACCCTGGCCGCGGCAGGGATCGAGCGCTGCGACCCGATCATGAGCGCGATCATCTGCGCCGAGAAATTCAGCCAGCCGACCCTTTTTGCCGACCTGCATGGCTTTGCACTGAAGGTGGCCGAGAAGGTCGGTATCGAGATCACCATCCTTCGGGTCGAGACCTTCCTTGGCATCTTCATCGGCGCGGTCACGTTCACCGGGTCGGTCATTGCCTATGGCAAGCTGGCCGGGAAGGTGGACGGCAAGGCGAAGAAACTGCCGGGCGGGCATGTGCTGAACGCCTCGGCGGCGATCATCTCGCTGGTGCTTCTGGTCATGTACCTGCAATCCGGAAGCTCGCTGGCGCTGATCGGGATGACCTTGGCGGCCCTCTTCATCGGGTACCACCTGATAATGGGGATCGGCGGGGCGGACATGCCGGTCGTGGTGTCGATGCTGAACAGCTATTCCGGCTGGGCGGCGGCGGCGATCGGGTTCTCTCTGTCCAATGACCTTCTGATCGTCGTCGGCGCGCTGGTCGGCTCGTCGGGCGCGATCCTGAGCTACATCATGTGCAAGGCGATGAACCGGTCGTTCATCAGCGTGATCCTGGGCGGCTTTGGCGGCACCACGGGGCCCGCGATGGAAGTGACGGGCGAGCAGATCGCCATCGACGCGGAAGGTGTGGCGGCGGCGCTGAACGATGCCGACAGCATCATCATCATCCCCGGCTACGGGATGGCGGTGGCGCAGGCGCAGCAGTCGGTCAGTGAACTGACCCGCAAGCTGCGCGCCAAGGGCAAGAACGTCCGATTTGCGATCCACCCCGTGGCGGGGCGTCTGCCGGGGCACATGAACGTGCTTCTGGCCGAGGCGAAGGTGCCCTACGACATCGTGCTGGAGATGGACGAGATCAACGACGACTTCCCGGAGACCGATGTTGCCATCGTCATCGGCTCGAACGACATCGTGAACCCGGCCGCGCAGGAAGACCCGAACAGCCCCATCGCCGGGATGCCGGTGCTGGAGTGCTGGAAGGCCAAGCAGGTGTTCGTGTCGAAGCGCGGGCAGGGGACCGGGTATTCCGGGATCGAAAACCCGCTCTTCTACAAGGAGAACACCCGGATGTTCTACGGCGACGCGAAGAAGTCGCTGGACAGCCTGTTGCCGATGATCGAGTGATCTCGCACATCTTGAGGGTATGGAAAGGCCGCCTTGTGGCGGCCTTTTCGATTCCGGGGCGACGGAATGGGGCTGGGGGTCCGTGAAGGCTGCATCGCAACCAAGGAAAGGAGTTCGCGATGCAGGGACTGATGGGACGGGCCGTGGCGGTGGCTGCGGTGGTGATGCTGGCCGCGCCGGTCATGGCGAAGGGTGAGCGGGTGGATGCGGTCGAGGACCGGATCGACCGGGCAGAGAATGTCCGGGACGAGGCGATGGAGAAGGGCCGCTGGGACTTGGCCGAGGACAAGGCCGACGCTGTCGAGGACAAGTTCGACGATCAGGGCTACGAGATCAGCAACCGGATCGACCGGCATGAGCGGCGGACCTGGCGGCGGAGCCTGCGCGGGAACTAAAACCGAGGGTGGGCGGTATCGCCCACCTGCTTTGGCGAGATGTGCCCACGGTGGACACAGTCCGGACGTCTTTGAATATCAAGGACTTGGTCGCGGACGTTAGGTAAGTCTTAAGATTTGTCCCGGTCCAGCACGCCGGGATTGCGAACCGGCGCTTTGCGGGGCGAAGCGCGCCCTGAGGATCGGCGATTGGGCAACACCTGTGCAGCATACCCTTGTATTCCGGTATTTTTCTGGAAAGCCGCCCAGCGGCGACCTACCTCTCGGCGCAGAAGCCTCGAGGACCAAGATGCCGATCCCTGACCACCCCTTGCGCTATGCCACCGTGAACGAGCTGCACGCGCGCCCCTTCCCGTCGCTGGAGGTGCCCTCGACCGCGGTCTATGTGGCGATCAAGGAGCCGGTGCAAGCGCAGAACCGGGACCGGGGCAAGGACCTGGCGCATCTTCTGTCGCTGCTTGATCGCCATGCCAGCGCGCATCCCCAGCCTGGCGCGACCCATTTCCAGGGGCCAATCGGCCGGGCCGAGGTGAAGTGGGAGAGCCACACCGAGTTTGTCACCTATACCGCCTTTACCAAGGGGCTGTCCGCGCGGCCTTTCGATCCTTCGGAAGCCGAAGTGCTTCCCGAGGACTGGCTGGCACTGGCTCCGGGCAAGCGGCTGACCTCGGTCCTGATCCGGATCGAGCCGATGCCTGCCGCGGAGGAGGACCTTCTGCGCCGGGTGGACGAGTGGTTCGTCCCCGAGAGCCTTGCGGTCAGCCGGGTCGTCGATGGGGCGGCGGTGGTGGCCGGAGATTTCCGGATCGATCCGGCGGGGCATATGCGGTTTGCGGTCTTCGTCGCACCCGGCACCGGGCCACGCCGGGTGGGGCGGATCGTGCAGCGGCTGTGCGAGATCGAGACCTACCGGGCGATGTCGATGCTGGGCCTCATGCGGTCGCGCGACCTGTCGGGGCGGCTGAACGCGCTGGATCCGAAGCTGTCGGCGCTGGTCTCGGGGTTGGACAATGCGGAACCCGCGCCGGAAGTGGCGTTGCACAATCTGCTGACGATCTCGGCCGAGCTGGAAAGCCTTGCGGTGCAGTTTTCGTTCCGCTTTGGCGCGACGGCGGCCTATGAGGCGATCGTCGGCCAGCGGATCGAAGTCCTTCGGGAGCAACGGATCGAGGGGCGGCAGACCTTCGGCGAGTTCATGATGCGCCGCTATGACCCTGCGATGCGGACGGTGAAATCCTCGGAAAGCCGGTTGGCCGCGATGGCGGAGCGGGCGGAACGGGCGGCAGAACTGCTGCGTACACGGGTGGACGTCGAGCGGTCGGCGCAGAACCAGAAGCTACTGGAGAGCATGGACCAGCGGGCCGACCTGCAACTGCGGTTGCAGCGCACGGTGGAAGGGCTGTCGACAGTCGCGATCAGTTACTACGCGGTGAATTTGGCGGCCTACTTCCTGGAGCCTGCGGCACATGCGCTGCACATTAGCCACGGGGCCCTGCTGGCCGGGTTGGTTCCGGTGGTGGTGCTGGGCGTCTGGCTGATGGTCCGGCGTATCCGGAAGTCGCTGCATTAGCGGGCGGCTCCTCGTGCGCCTTCGGCTTCTCGTCGCGGGTCGCGAGGAGCGCCGAAGCACAAGCGTTACCGGCCGCGGATGCGGGGGTCCAAGGCGTCGCGCAATCCGTCACCGATGTAGTTCACCGACAGCACCGTCAGGGAGATGGCGAGACCGGGCCAGACCACGCGTTCGGGGTAGACCTGCATGTACTGCAACCCGTCAAACAGGAGACGGCCCCAGGTCGGGAAGTCGGGCGGGAACCCCAGACCGAGGAACGACAGGACGGATTCGGTGATGATCGCCTCGGCCACGCCAAGGGTGGCGGCGACCATGACGGGCGAAATGACGTTCGGCAGAATGTGGCGACGGATGATCCGGCTCGGCCGCGCGCCGATGGATCGGGCGGCAAGAACGTATTCACGCTCCTTGAGGGTCAGGACCTCGCCCCGGACGATGCGGGCGGTGGCCATCCAGGAGGTGATGCCGATGGCAAACACGATCAGCAGGAAGGCCCCGAGTTCCGGCCCGATCAGCCCGGCGATCTTGTCGCGGAAAAGCATCACCATCACCAGGAGGAGCGGGATCAGCGGCAGGGCGAGGAACATGTCGGTGAGCCGCATCAAGGGGCCGTCGAGGCGGCGGAAGTAGCCCGCAAGGATGCCGATCAGGGTGCCGAAGACGATAGCAATGACCATCGCGACCAGTCCCACGGCCAGGGAGACACGGCCGGCGAGCAGCATCCGGGCGAGCATGTCGCGGCCGAGCTGGTCGGTGCCAAGAGGAAAGCGCCAGCTTGGGCCCTGGTTCTTGAGCTTGATGGCCTCGGCCACGGTCAACTTCTCGGGGATCCAGAGATAGGGGCCGATCAGCACGGCAAGGATGAGGAACCCCAGGACGATCAACCCGAACAAGGCGCCCTTGTGGGTCCGGAACTGTTGCCAGATCTCGCGCCTCGGGCTGGCGGGTTTCGGGGGTGTCGTGCTCGCCTCAGTCATAG
>JANOCQ010000266.1:0-6845 GCA_031412255.1 Paracoccaceae bacterium
TGCGCCGAATGCCGGCAGGCGCTGGAGGATCTTTCAGTCATTCGTGCCGCCCTCGCGGTGCGCCCCGACGTCGCGACCCCTCCGGGCGGGGACTGGTCGGGATTCATGGCACGGCTGAACGGCAGCGTTTCTCAGGAAGCGGCGCGCGTCGCTGACGCGCCCGCAGGTTCCGCCCAGGGACTGAGCGTGCGCCGGCGCATGGCCCCGTATCTCGCGATGGCGGCGCTGCTGGCGCTCGTCACGCTCGGAGTGGTGGCGGTGATCCGCCAGCGCGCCGCAGACAGCAGCCACGACGAGGGGGCAGGCCCGCGGCGCGAGGCGGCGCTCGTTTCTGGCACGTCCGACGTGGGGGTCCGGCCCGACGCTGCGCTGGTATCCCTCAGCGGCCAGCACTTCGAGCGTTCGAAGCTCGTGGTGCTGGGACTGGTGACGAAAGAGGGCAGCGAAGACGACTGGGCGTATGAGCGCGAGCTGGCGAGGACGCTGCTGAACGATACGCGCGTGTACAGGGCCGCGGCCGAGCAGCGCGGCATGCAGCCGCTCGCGGCTGTGATGCGCGACCTGGAGCTCGTGCTCCTGCAGGCCTCGATGTCGGCCCCGCCGGACGAGGCGTCGCAGCAGCAGCAGCAGCCGTTGATTCGCCGACCTGATTTTCGGACCAAAAAGAACGGGGTAGACACCCGCCGATCCAGAGCGCCCGCGCCCCCGGATAGGGTCCGTAAGGTTGCACCTTGCGGTCGCGGTAGAACCGGGTCAGGCGATCAACCACCTGCACACATGGGTAACTTCCCCCCGCATTCTCGAAAAACGCATGGCTGGACAACACCGGCGACTGAAACGCCGGGAACTGCGAACGAACGAAATCTAGATCAAGCGCCACCTGCGGCTCCTCCATTGGGCCGCGGTCCCGGACACCTGCGCGAGGCGGGGAAATCCCGGTCCGCGGCAGGTCTTCCAGCCAGACCCACGGTTGTCTCCCCGAAGGCCAGAGCCGCGCCCCATCGCAGGACCCGGCCTCGGCCAAGGATTAGCGCCCCGACAGTCATCCCGCAACCCCGGCCCGCACAGCGGCACAACACGACCTCGAAGCCCACCTCCGCGCTCATTCGCCCGGCAATCGGGCACCTTGACGCAAGGTCAACGCCGTTTGCGCCCGCATCTTGAGCAACGGCTGCAAAAACCCGCAGTTTTCTCTTGTCCTTTCACGCAACCCAAACCACCTTCAACTCCACTGAAGCGGGGCGAGGGGGCCGCGTCTTCACCCATGAACCAAAAGAACATCCGGCGGCCATTGGTGCCGTCCGCATGTCACTGCAGAGGAGCACAAATGAGCCGTAGATCCCTTGCCCTTCTTAGCGCCGCTTCGGTGCTGTCCATCACTGTCGCAGCCCAAGCCGCCGATCCCGAATTCACCGTGCTCGACTGGGCCGGCTGGGAGATCGACGGAATGCTGCAACCCTACGTCGACAAGAACGGCCAGAAACCGTCCTATGTCTTCTTCGCCGACGATGACGAGGCGTTCCAGAAGATGTCCTCGGGCTTCAAGGCCGACGTGGTCCACCCCTGCGCCGCCGCCGTTCCCCGCTACATGGATGCCGGCCTGATCGAGCCCTGGGATACCTCGAAGATCCCCGAATTCGCCAATGTCCCGGCGCGGATGGTGGAACCCTTCACCAACGAACAGGGCGTCTGGTTCATCCCGACCGACTATGCCTACACCGCCATCGCCTACAACGCCGAGACTGTGCCAGCGGAAGACGTTGCCTCGGTCCAGGTCTTCGCCTCCGAGAAATACGCCGGCCGCATCTCGATGCCGGACAACACCGACGACGTCTGGTCGCTGGCATTCATGGCCACCGGCGTCACCTCCTGGGACAATGTGACGGATGAACAGTTCACGGCCGCTGCCGACTGGCTGCGTAAAGTCCACCCCAATGTCCGCGCCTATTGGTCAGACCCTTCGGAACTGTCGCAGCTGATGGCCTCCGGCGAGGTGCAGGTCGCCTGGTCCTGGAACGACCCCGTCGCCATCCTGCAGGACGAAGGCTTTCCCGTCGGCTTCAACCGCGCCGCCGCCGAAGGTGCTGCAACCTGGTACTGCGGCTTCGTGAACGTCAAGGACGGCCCCGGCGTCGAAGATAAAGCCTACGACCACATCAACTCGCTTCTGGCGCATACCTCGGCCCGGCCGCTTCTTGATGCGATCGGCTACGCCCTTGCGAATGACGCCGCAATGGCCGAAATTCCGGCCGACGCGCTGAAGGCTGCCTACGTCGACCCGGTGACGACGCCGCTCTTCGTGCAGTCGCCACCGACGACCGAGCTTCGCGACCGCATGATCGAAGAATTCGAGCTGATCAAGTCGGGCTTCTGATCACGCCCGTCCGATTCTGATCACGTCCGTCCGACAATGAAACGCCCGGGGAATACCTCGGGCGTTTTCCGTTTCTGCCCCGGTCGGGGTGCCGTTGGCCGCACCGAGACGGAAAAGGCACCACCTTGCAAGCAAACAGGCAAGAGCAACCCGTGTCATAGTCACTCGCTTTGTGCACCGTGCGTCCTGCATCTGTCCCGGTGCCGTGGCTTCGCTCGTGGCCGGTGATGCCTGCAGCTTGCTGAACCTCCCTCTGCCCGCCAGATGCCCACAGGAGCCAAACCATCCCTGGCCGCAACGTCCACCACCAACCCTCTGATTTTTATATCGTCTCGGGAATTGCCTATCGTGGCCAGTCCCGCGCTTTCCGCCCGAGACCCGTTGCACCCCTCGCCCACCCCGTCTAATCCAGAAGAACCCCAATCCGGTCCCCCATGTTCGAAGTCATCTCGCTCAGCTTTGCCTTCCTCTTCGGCCTCGCCGTCCGCCGGATAGGCCTTCCGCCCCTGGTGGGCTTTCTCGCCGCGGGCTTTGCAATCAACGCGGCGGGTCCCACCCTGGGCCTGCCCGACGGTTCGGGCGAAATTCTCGAACACGTCGCGCATCTTGGCGTCCTCCTCCTGCTGTTCGCGGTCGGACTGAAGCTGCGTCTCGGACAGCTTGCGCAGCCGCAAGTTTTCGGCGGTGCCCTCATCCATTCGGCGATCACCACCGCAGTCCTGAGCGGCGGCCTCGTCGTCTTCCTCAGCCTCGACTGGGCCACGGCCCTTCTCCTCGGAGTGGTCCTGTCCTTCTCCTCCACCGTCTTCTCGGCCAAGGTCCTTGAAGCAAAACGCGACATCGGAGCCTTTTACGGGCGCACCGCGATCGGCATCCTTGTCGTCCAGGACATCATCGCATTGGCCGTCCTGGCGCTTTACAGCGGTCAGGCGCCTTCGATGTGGGCGCTGGCCCTCCTCGCATCTCTCCCGCTTCTCCGCCCTGTCCTGCACTGGCTTCTGGACGTCTCCGGCCATGACGAGCTCCTGGTTCTCGCCGGGATGCTGCTGGCCGTTGTCGCGGGCGGTGCGGGCTTCCAGGCGGTGGGCCTAGGAGCCGAGATCGGCGCGCTGGTGATCGGTCTTTTGCTGTCCACCCACACCCGCGCGAAAGAGCTTTCCGATTCGCTCTGGGGCCTGAAGGAGCTTTTCCTTGTCGGCTTCTTCCTGCAGATCGGCATGTCAGGCCTGCCTGGCCGCGGCGACCTGATGCTCGCCGTCGCACTTGTCGTCCTGCTGCCGCTGAAAGGCGCACTCTACTTCGTGCTTCTCCTCGCTTTCCGGCTCCGGGCACGGACCGCCTTCCTCGCCGCCGCCAATCTCACGGCCTACAGTGAATTCAGCCTGATCGTCGCCGCTGCCGTCCTGCCCGATTGGCTGGTGCCGCTGGCCTTGGCGGTCAGCCTGTCCTTCGTCTTCGCCGCCCCGCTCGACCGTTTCGCCGACCGCCTGTTCGAACGGCTGGAGCCCTGGCTCGAAGGCTTCGAGGCCCGCCGTGTCCACCGCGACGAGTTGCCCACCGACCTTGGCTCGGCCGCCGTTCTCGTTCTTGGGTTGGGACGCACCGGCACCGCCGCATACGATCAGATTTCTCCCCATTTCTCGACGGTCGGCATCGACGCCGACACATACCGCGTCCAGGGACACACGTCTGCGGGGCGCAATGTCCTGTTTGCCGATGTCGAGGATGCTGGGTTCTGGCGGGGCCTGCGCATGTCTGCGGTAGAAGGGGTGATTCTGGCGATGGACAACGTCGAAGCCAAGCAAAGCGCTGCCCGTGCCTTGCGCGCCAGGGGCTTTCACGGCCCGATCATCGCCCATGCGCTTTACGAAGATCACGTCTTGCGGCTGAAGTCTGCCGGAGCCACCCATATCTACCAGACGATGAACCAGGCCGGGATCGGATTGGCCGACCAGGCCGAGCGGGCGATTGGTCGGGACCGCCAGCCAGC
Source organism: Paracoccaceae bacterium (assembly GCA_031412255.1). Lineage (GTDB taxonomy): Bacteria > Pseudomonadota > Alphaproteobacteria > Rhodobacterales > Rhodobacteraceae > Tabrizicola. Next base: position 4,365 of record JANOCQ010000266.1, read on the forward strand.
GGGTTTCATCGAGGTTTAGGCTGGCTGTCCGTTGGACATTCCTTCGCGCGGGCTTGCCAACGCGTTCTTGCGAAGAAACCGTTGAACCAGTCCAGCGCGCTCCCTCGGGACAATGCTGAGCACCGTTGCCAAAGGGAAAGCGCCTATCGCCGGCCACATACAGTTCAACAGATTTCTAAAGATATCCCCAGAGAACATTGTTTTCACAGAAGATTTGGTGATCTTCCCGGATGAAATTTAACCTAAGCATATATTTCCAGCGGCGCGGATATACCAACCGTCGGGACCGCAACAGGCCGCTGTTGTGCGCGCCAGATCACAGGGTCTCGCCGGACGGCCAGCTTCCTCTTTACATACCGTCCTGCGTGGCAAGTGCATGCGGTCCGACGATCATGGTTGCCGAATCCTGAACGCCCGCAGCCAAGCCTTTGATTTGCCACGCGCCACGAATCTGCGCGCGCGGACAGCCCCCTTGCGGCGCCGACTCCCCGGACCTATATTGCCTCTTGTCGGGGGCAACTCCGACTATGGCGATAAACGCACCTGTAATAATCGGCTCGGACCCGGGGGCGGTACCCGGCGACTCCACCAAATTCCCGTTCGTTGCGGGGGCAAGGGGTCGAAATAGGATCGACGAACGACCAAAGAGGCCAGCTTTCGCTCGGTGAGGTACCACCGTTATCGGTCCATGATCACAGTTGCCAACGACAACCGTGCTCCGATGGCGCTGGCCGCGTAAGCGGCTCGCAATATCAAAACTAAGCCCTTGCGGTTAGCACCGTAAGGCGGGGTTCGCAGGTACCTGGCAACAGAAACCTGCACCTTCCCCAGAGCCCGCGTTTGACTTCGCCGCCTCATAGGGGCGCGCGCCCGGGGGGTGACCAGGTCCTTGACGATTGGCCCTTTGACAGACCACGACCAACGGCCCTTGCCAGACCCGGTCCCCCGACCCCATCCTGACCTATGCTTCGCGTCGCCGCTCTCCTTTGCATGACCGCCCAGCCCGCCCTCGCCTGCGAGACGGCGCTCCTCTTGTCGATTGACGTGTCAGGCTCGATCGACGGGGGTGACTATGTCTTGCAAACCCAGGGACTGGCAGCCGCCCTCACCGACCCCGAAGTTGCCGAGGCGCTGGTAAGGGACCAGGTGGCATTGGCCGTCGTCCAATGGTCTGGCGTCGAAGAGCAGGCGCTGGTCTTGTCCTGGCAGCGGATGCTCACCTCCAATGACGTCACCCGCTTTGCGGCGCGCGCCGTCGTCAGTCCACGCGCTTACAGCGGGTCTGACACCGCCGTGGGCCAAGGCCTCCGCTTCGCCATCGCCCAGTTCGCAGCGGTCTCCGACTGCAGGCGCAAGGTCATCGACGTCTCGGGAGATGGACAGGAAAATGCAGGTTTTACTGACGCACACGCCCGCCGTGAAGCAATTGACCAGGGGATTGACATCAACGCCATAGCCATTGAGGAGCCGGGTCCGGCAAGTCCCATCACCACCTACTTCCGCAACTGGATTATCACCCCCGGGGGCTTTGTCGTCACCGCGCGGGGGTTGCAGGACTACCCTGAAACCTTGAGGCTTAAGCTTCTGCGCGAGTTGTCTCAGCCCATCGGCTGACCCTTGACCAAGCTCCGCCAAGGCCGTACCCCTTGCGCATGGGGTCTGCGTCCACCCCGTGAGGCCAAGGCCCAAGTGTCGCATCCCTGCCCCCTTGCCAAGGATGCATCCCATGCCCCAGTTCGGCCAGATCACGCCCGCACAAGCCTTTCGCCTGATCGGCACCCCCGACGCGCCCCTCATCCTAGATGTGCGCACCCAGGATGACATTTCCGCGTTCCCCCAGGTCCTGCCTTCGGCGCGGCTGATCTCGCACTCGGATGTCGCGACATTCGACGACCCTCCCGGTTGGGCCATTCTGGTCTGCACCAAGGGCCGCAAGCTGTCCGAGGGCGCGGCCGCCTTGTTGCGGGTCAAAGGCTGGCGGACCGAGGTCTTGGAAGGCGGGATGCTGGGTTGGGCGGCTGCTGGCCTGCCGCTTGTTCCCCTGTCGGTCCGGCCTCCGCGCGCCAGCATCTGGGTCACGCGCCATCGTCCCAAGATCGACCGGATCGCCTGCCCCTGGCTGATCCGCCGGTTCATCGACCCGGCTGCCCGTTTCCTGTTCGTCGCCCCGAATGAAGTCTCCGCAGTTGCACAGCAGTTTGCGGCCATCCCCTTCGACAGCGAAGGCGTGACATTCAGCCACCGCAATGACCGGTGCACCTTCGATGCCCTTCTGGACGACTTCCAGCTTCACACCGAGGCTCTTGATCGCATGGCCACCGTCATCCGCGCTGCCGACACCGACCGCCATGACCTTGCTCCGCAAGCCGCGGGCCTTCTGGCGCTCTCTGTAGGTCTGTCACGGATGTATCGCGAAGATCTGCAACAGCTCGATGCCGGAATCGCCCTTTACGATGCGCTTTACCGCTGGTGCCGCGACGC
>JANOCQ010000267.1:0-3182 GCA_031412255.1 Paracoccaceae bacterium
CCAGGTTGAAAACCTGGTGTCCTAACCGATAGACGAACGGGCCTTTATGCAGGCTGGGGGCTGCATATTTCAGCCCTGCGCGCCTTTCAAGGAAATTCCGAAGCTGCGTGTGCGGTCAGCCGTCGATGCGCGCGCCCATGACCGCGATGGCCTGCTGATAGACCTTGGCCGCGTTCCATTCCTTGATGACCGCAAAGTTCGGCTCGCCTTCCTGATAGCCCTTGCCGGGTTGCCATCCCATCTGCCGCAGGTAGTTCGCGGTGGAGGCCAGCGCGTCGGCGGCGGTGTTCAGATCGACCCGGCCATCGCCGTTGCCGTCGACGCCATAGCGCAGCGCATTGCCTGGAAGAAACTGCGTGTGGCCCAGCTCTCCATGCTTGGCCCCGACGGATTTGGGCGTGATCGTGCCTTGGTCCACCAGTTTCAGCGCCGCGATCAGATGCGGCGTGAAGAACTCCGATCGCCGGCAATCATAGGCGAGCGTCGCGATGGCCGAAACGACATTGGTGTCGCCCATAAAGCCGCCAAAGGCCGTCTCCATCCCATGGATCGCAAGGATAACGCCGGCAGGCACGCCATAGTTCGCTTCCAAGTTCGCGTAATAATCGGGGTTCTTGGATTTCCGGGCGCGGCCCTGCTTGATGATCGTCTGCGCGCCCCGCACGTCCATGAACTTGTCGAACGAGTATTTGAAGCTTTTCTGGTTGCGGTCTGCAGAAATCGTCGCCTTGGAATAGCTTGTTCCCATCAGGGCGGCGAGCCCGCGTTCGCCCACGCCTGCGGCAGCGGCTTCGGACTTCATCACGGGCTTCCACGCCTCGTAGTCGCCCCCGGTGTTGGAACAAGGTGCGGCTTGCACCGCCGATGCCACGAAAATCGACAGAACCCCCGCCAGACAGACAAATCTTGACCGCACAATCCACCCCTCACCGTTTCCGTCCACCATTTTATGGAACGGGGTCCATTGTGCAAGCAGTTCGCGGCCTTGCGGCGGCGTGCCCGCGTCACAGGCCGGTGATGCCAGGGCGGATGGACTGGAAGCGATTGGCCTCGGCACAGATCCCGCTACGTCCGCCAAGCGCAGCGGGCTTTATGCTTTGCTAGCAACAAAGAGGGGCGGATTCACCAGATCTTGATCAAAATGCTAGCGAGTGCTGAGGCGAGCGTCTTATGCCTAGGGACGGTCTTTCGATGAACTGGCACGGCGGGTTACGATCATGGCGACCTTGATATCTGGATTGGGTGGCACCGCCGGTTACGGTGAGAATTCCTTTCGAACATCGACATTCACCGGCACGCTCGATGACGGCTCCATCTCGGTCAACCTGACATCGGTGTTCGGTTCCGGCGGCATCAACCTGTACGGCACCAGCTACACCTCTGTTTTCATCAATTCAAACGGCAATCTGACCTTTGGCTCTGCATTCTCCACCTATACGCCAGGCGCGCTGACCTCGGTAGGTCAGCCGATCATCGCGCCGTTGTGGCTTGATATCGACATCAGCAAGGGCGGCGAGATCTATTGGGATCTTGACCCGGCCACGGGCAAGATGACCGTCACCTGGCTGAACGTCGCGCCCTATCAGGGCACCGGAACCAACAGTTTCCAGGTCGTCCTGACCAATACCGGGTCCGGCGATCTGTCGGTCGACTTCATCTATGGCAGCATCGGTTTCACCAACGGCTACAACGGCGTCGCGCAGGCGGGCATTTCCAACGGCACGACCATCCAGACCCTTGTCGAAGGGTCGGGCAATGCGGCCCTTATCTCGGGCTATCCCAACAATGATTTCGACACCGGCGATCCCGGCGGGGTGTTCGGTATCAATTTCGAGGCCGGCCAGGTCTTTGCGGGCGACGGGATCGTCGATGGCACGGCCGGCAACGACATCATCGACACATCCTATACCGGTGACCCGAACGGCGACCGGATCGATGCGAACGACGCCACCGGATTCTCCGGAACTGCCGGCAACGACGACTACGTGCGGGCCGGCGCGGGGAACGATACGGTCTCTGCCGGGCTGGGGAATGACAACGTCTTTGGCGGCACCGGCGGCGACAACCTGTCCGGCGGACGCGGCAACGACACCCTGCAAGGCGACGCGGACAATGACAGCCTCGACGGAGGTTCCGGGAACGACTCGCTCTATGGCGGCGACGGCAACGATACGCTGTCCGGCGGAGACGCGGCAGCGGCAACGACCTATGCGCCGTCCTACACCAAGATCAGCACGGCAACCCAGACCGTAACCGGCACGAGCGGGCGCGCAAACTTTTCGGTCCAGTCGATCTCGAATGAGAACAACCTAACTTCCGGGTCGTCCAACGGGCTGACCGGCTTTCAGATTGGAAACAGCGACTCCAACGAGACCCACACCCACTCGGCATCGTCGCAGGTCACCAGCGGGCAGATCCTCTTCAACGGGATTGATGCCAATGAACAGATGACGATCGTGCTCGATGGGGTCACCGTCAACCTGACCACGGCGATTGCGAACGGCAGCGTCACCTTTGCCAGCGCCGGCGCCTACACGATCAATGCGTCCGGCCAGATCATTCGACTTTCGGGTGGGACGGGCACGATCGGCACTTTGACGATCAACGTGCCCTTCACCACGTTGCGTGTCGTCGCCTCGGGAACGACGAACGGCGGCAACGCCGGGTTCTATTACGAACTCTACGTGAACACCCAACCACCGAACCTCGCGGCGGAACTTGCCGGAAACGACCAGTTGTTCGGCGGGCTCGGGAACGACGTGCTGCTTGGCCTCGACGGCGCCGACACCCTGGCCGGGGGCGACAACGCCGACAATCTGGATGGGGGGGCGGGCGACGACTCCCGTTCAGGCGACGCCGGCAACGACACGCTTGTGGGCGGGATCGGCAACGACACGCTTTACGGCGGCACAGAGCTCGACAACCTGTCGGGTAACGAGGGCGATGACCGGCTGTTCGGTGACGCGGGAAATGACACCCTGTCAGGCGGGTCGGGCAATGACAGCCTTGACGGTGGCCCAGGCGATGACCTGCTTTCAGGTGATGCGGGCAATGACACGCTCATCGGCGACATCGGCAATGACACCCTTTATGGAGGGGACGATGCCGACACGCTTTCGGGCGGTGACGGCAACGACCAGTTGTTTGGCGACGCGGGCAACGACCTTCTCGACGGCGGCATC
>JANOCQ010000268.1:0-28894 GCA_031412255.1 Paracoccaceae bacterium
TTCAGTCCTCGGTGGTCGTGGCGGGGGGATTCATCGCCTGGCTCTGGTTGCTGTCGGTCTATCCCTCGTCCACCGTGGCGTCGTTTTCCTTCCTCACGCCGATCCTTGCGCTTCTCCTGGGGGCGCTCCTCTTTGGCGAAACTCTGGGCCTGCCGATTCTCCTTGCGGCCATTCTGGTGGCCGCGGGGATCGTGCTGATGAACCGGCCTGCGACATCTGCGCCCGGTCGGGGCTGACACCGGAATCGCCCGACGCCACGGCCGCGTGGCCTGTGGGCATCTCAAGACCGGCAAGCAACCGGGCCGGATTGCAGCATAAAACGCCCCTCTTCACAAACTGCGCGAAGTCTGTCCCCAGAACTGTCCACAACGCCTGCTCACATCGGGTCGCGCCCGCGTGATGTGACCTGCAAAGCGTCAAGCCGGAAAATTCGCTACAACTGGAAATTTTTCCGTTGATCGGCCCCCAAGATTACGACACTTTGACAACGCGGCAGGGGACACCACTAAATCTAGTGCCGCAGTGAACAGGCTAGTCGACCCACACAAAGGGCATCCAAATCGGATGCGACCCTCTTGACGGCGCTCACCGTCAGGATCTGATGGGTTTTGCCCAGGCACTGCGGCAGGCGATGGTGGCCTGCGATTTTAACAATCAAGCGGCCGATTTCGGGCCGCAAAAAACAGGAGTTCAGGGGCATGAAGATCGAGCGGAAGTTCACCACCGAAGCCACCGGCGCGTATGGCGCGATGGCCTTCACCACCACCTTGTCCGAAATCCGCAACCCCGATGGCAAGGTTGTGTTCCGCAACGATGCTGTGGAAGTGCCGGAGGGCTGGAGCCAGGTCGCAAGCGACGTGCTCGCCCAGAAGTATTTCCGCAAGGCAGGCGTTCCGGCCGTTCTGAAGAAGGTCAAGGAAAAGGGCGTGCCCGAATTCCTGTGGCGGTCGGTCCCCGATGAAGTTGCCCTCGCGCAGCTTCCCGAAGATCAACGTATAGTGGGTGAGACTTCCGCCAAGCAGGTCTTCGACCGCCTCGCCGGGGCTTGGGCCTATTGGGGCTGGAAGGGTGGTTATTTCACCACCGAAGCCGACGCCCGCGCCTATTATGACGAGATGCGCTTCATGCTGGCCCGCCAGATGGCCGCCCCGAACTCGCCCCAGTGGTTCAACACCGGTCTGCACTGGGCCTACGGCATCGACGGCCCGTCGCAGGGCCACTTCTACGTCGACCATCAGACCGGCAAGCTGACCAAGTCGGCCTCGGCCTACGAACACCCGCAGCCCCACGCCTGCTTCATCCAGTCGGTGAAGGATGACCTCGTCGGCGACGGCGGCATCATGGACCTCTGGGTGCGTGAAGCGCGCCTCTTCAAATACGGCTCCGGCACCGGCACCAACTTCTCCTCCCTCCGCGGCGAGGGCGAGAAACTGTCCGGTGGCGGCAAATCTTCGGGCCTGATGGGCTTTCTGAAAATCGGCGACCGCGCCGCAGGGGCCATCAAGTCCGGCGGAACTACCCGCCGCGCCGCCAAGATGGTCATCATCGACATGGACCACCCGGACGTCGAGGACTTCATCAACTGGAAGGTCATCGAAGAGCAGAAGGTCGCCTCCCTGGTGGCCGGTTCCAAGGTCCATTCCGCGCGCCTGAACGACATCTTCGCCGCGATCAAGTCCTTCGACGGCTCGATGGACGGTGCGACCGACCCGACCCTGAACCAGGCCCTCAAAGCTGCGATCAAGGCCGCAAAGAAGGCGATGATCCCCGACACCTACACCAACCGCATCCTGCAATACGCGCGTCAGGGCTTCACCTCGATCGAATTCCCGACCTACGACACCGACTGGGATTCCGAGGCCTACATCTCCGTCTCAGGCCAAAACTCCAACAACTCGGTCCGCGTCACCGACGCCTTCCTCAAGGCCGTCAAGAACGACCAGCCGTGGGAGCTGATCCGCCGCACCGACGGCAAGGTCGCCAAGACCGTCTCCGCCCGCGACCTTTGGGACCAGATCGGCCACGCCGCCTGGGCCTGTGCCGACCCCGGCATCCAGTTCCACGACACCGTCAACGCCTGGCACACCTGCCCCGAAGACGGCGCGATCCGCGGCTCCAACCCGTGCTCGGAGTACATGTTCCTCGACGACACCGCCTGCAACCTGGCGTCGATGAACCTGCTGACCTTCCAAAAGAACGGCAAGTTCGACGCCGAGGCTTACGTCCACGCCTCGCGCCTCTGGACCGTTACCCTTGAAATCTCGGTGATGATGGCGCAGTTCCCCTCCAAGGAAATCGCCCAGCTTTCCTACGACTTCCGCACCCTCGGCCTCGGCTACGCCAACATCGGCGGCCTTCTGATGAACATGGGCCTTGGCTACGACAGCGATGAAGGCCGCGCCCTCTGCGGTGCCCTGACCGCCATCATGACCGGCGTCAGCTACGCAACCTCGGCCGAGATGGCCAAGGAACTCGGGCCCTTCTCCGGCTACCAGCGCAACAAGCACCACATGCTCCGCGTGATCCGCAACCACCGCGCGGCCGCCCACGGCACCGCCTACGAAGGCCTGAACGTCCCGGCCGTCGCCCTCGACTACGCGAACGTCCCCGACCAAAGCCTTGTCGCGTTGGCGAAATCCGCCTGGGATGAGGCCCTGCGCCTTGGCGAAGCCCACGGCTTCCGCAATGCCCAGACCACCGTGATCGCCCCCACCGGAACCATCGGCCTTGTCATGGACTGCGACACCACGGGGATCGAGCCCGACTTCGCCCTCGTCAAGTTCAAGAAGCTCGCCGGCGGCGGCTACTTCAAGATCATCAACCAGTCGGTCCCCGCGGCCTTGGAGACCCTCGGCTACTCCACCGCTCAGGCCGCCGAGATCGTCGCCCACGCCGTCGGCCACGGCTCCCTCGGCCAGGCCCCGGCGATCAACCACACCTCGCTCATCGGCCACGGCTTCGGCCCGCGCGAGATCGAGAAGATCGAGGCCGCCCTGCCGTCCGCCTTCGACATCAAGTTCGTCTTCAACCAGTGGACCCTGGGCGTCGACTTCTGCAAAGGCACCCTTGGCATCCCCGAGGAAAAGCTGAACGACCCGACCTTCGACCTCCTGCGCCACCTCGGCTTCACCAAGGCCCAGATCGACGCCGCCAACGACCACGTCTGCGGCACCATGACCCTGGAAAACGCCCCGCACCTGAAGCCCGAACACTACTCGGTCTTCGACTGCGCCAACCCCTGCGGCAAGACCGGCAAGCGCTTCCTCAGCGTCAACAGCCACATCACCATGATGGCCGCCGCCCAGTCCTTCATCTCCGGCGCGATCTCGAAGACGATCAACATGCCGAACAACGCCACCATCGCCGAAACGCTGGCGGCCTACGAACTCAGCCACTCGCTCGGCATCAAGGCCAACGCGCTCTACCGTGACGGCTCCAAGCTCAGCCAGCCGCTGGCCTCCGCGCTGATCGAGGATGACGAGGAAGCCGAAGAGATCCTGACCAATGGCTCCACGATGGAGAAAGCCACGGTGATCGCCGAAAAGATCATCGAAAAGGTGATCATCAAGGAAATCGTCCGCAGCAATCGCGAAAAACTGCCCGAACGCCGCAAGGGTTATACCCAGAAGGCCATCGTCGGCGGCCACAAGGTCTATCTGCGTACCGGTGAATATGCCGATGGCCAGCTGGGCGAGATCTTCATCGACATGCACAAGGAAGGCGCCGGCTTCCGGGCGATGATGAACAACTTCGCCATCGCGGTGTCGGTCGGCCTGCAATACGGCGTGCCGCTGGAAGAATTCGTCGAAGCCTTCACCTTCACCCGCTTTGAACCCGCGGGCATGGTCCAGGGCAACGAGACGATCAAGAACGCGACCTCGATCCTCGACTACATCTTCCGCGAACTGGCGGTCTCCTACCTCGACCGTACCGACCTCGCCCACGTTGCCCCCAAAGGCGCCGCGTTCGACGATCTCGGCCGGGGTGAGGAAGAGGGCAAGCGCAACATCGCCGATGTCAGCGAAACTGCCGCCTCGAAGTCGCTGGAGGTCCTGCGTCAGGTCGCCTCGACCGGCTACATGAGGAAACGCCTGCCGCAGGAGTTCACCGTTCTGCAAGGCGGGGCAGGGGCCACGGCGCTCGCCACCGGCACCGACGCCCTGTCGATGCTGATGCCTGACGCGCGCGTGACGGGGTTCTCGGAAACGACCAGCACCTACGCCATGAGCGCCGTCACCTCGACCGACGCGCGGTCCAAGGCCAAGCTGCAAGGCTACACGGGGGACTCGTGCTCGGAGTGCGGGAACTACACGATGGTCCGCAACGGCTCCTGCCTGAAGTGCAACAGCTGCGGCGCGACAACGGGGTGCAGCTGATCTGAGATTGGGTTGGTGTCGCGGCGAAAGTTCCTCCCAAACCGGGCAAGTTTATCCCGGATCGGGTGAAAGTCTGACCCAAAGGCCTCCCGCTGGGGGCCTTTGGTTCATTTCGGGTCGTCTGTCGGATCGTGCATGGTCTACGGACTTAGTCAGAGGTGACTGCGCCAGATTGTTCCGGATCTCTTTCTCCGACCCACCACCAGCCGCCTGGTAGGTCGGGGCCTTGGGGCCCAGGACGCTTGCCCCCCTGCGTGAAGGTCACTCCGTCTGGCCGAACGGGACGCCAACCTCGATCATGCGGCTCTAGTCCTTCAGGTCCGTATCGGACGCGATCATGACGGGGTTGGCGGAGCCGGGTATCCACGAGATGTTGCCATCCTCCAGAATCTTTACCCGATTTTCATGATAGATACCGACGCTGGGAAGGACGCTGATACCGTCCAGGCCCGCTGGAATGTCGAACGTCAGAGTAACCTCGCCTGCCTTTTTCTCCGGCTTGTAGTCCGGAATGGACGCGAAGATGCCTCGGCTCTGGCCGCTTGGTGTCAGGATCTGCCCCCAGATTGTGTAGGCGTAGCCCTCGACCATGTTCTCGTAGCCCACGATGACCTCGATCTTGCCGCCTTGTCCGTCGATCCGGTTGTCGCCGTCGGCCGCGTCTTTGACGGAGATGACGCTCACGCGCTGGATCGAGTGGACCTGGATCGCACGCTCCGGATCGGAGGCATCCCCGGTCATTTCGACGAGAACGGTATCCGACCCGGGCTCGCGCAGCAGGTTCCTGGTGACATAGTCGATATTGACGTCACCTTCGTTGCGGGGAACGGGAAGCGTCACCGACAGGTCGGCGTCCGCCTTTTCGGCCGTGAACGGCGTATCGACCGTCTCGATCTCTTTCCCGGACGCGGCTTCGATCAGGATGGTGGTCAGGATGTAGTCCTTCCCTTGCTCCAGCCCGCTGATCGACAGGTCGTCTCGGGCCTCGCCACCAAGACGGGTGAAAAAGCGATTGTCGTCTTCCGCGTCGAGCAGCTTGCCGGACATCGTGATCTCGGCAAGGGCGCCGGAACCCATCGCAACCGTCATCGCGGCTGATGCGAGAAGCGTCTTGATCGGGAAGGCACGTTCGGTCTGTTTACTGCCAGTTGCCTTGCCCACAGTTTCCTTTGCGGTTCCAACGGCGTCCCTGGCCTTTCTCTCTACTCTATCCCGAGCCATCGGAGTTCTCCTCTGCCTTACGAAGATCAACCAGAGTCGGCAGAAAGGGTTCCGTGGGGTGGTTGAAGCTTCGAAACTCCCCCTCGATCACATATCTCGATGGCCGCAGGGCGAGGACGCATTGTCCACATCCTACGCTGCCGTAACGACATCCCCCTTGGCCATACCTCCCGGAATGATTACCTCTGCGCCGAACGGAGGCCCCCATGCAGCACTACTCCTACCTCGACCTGGCACCGATCCCCGAAGGCCAGACCGCAGCTCAGGCCGTCAAATCCACCGTCGACCTCGCCCAGGCGGCCGAGCGCGCAGGCTTCCATCGCTACTGGCTGGCCGAACATCACAACATGCCCGGCATCGCCAGCGCCGCGACCGCCGTCCTGATCGGCCATGTCGCGGGCCAGACCCGAACGATGCGGATCGGCGCGGGTGGGATCATGCTGCCGAACCACTCCCCCCTCACCGTGGCCGAGCAGTTTGGCACGCTCGCGACCCTTTATCCCAACCGGATCGACCTCGGCCTTGGCCGCGCGCCCGGCACCGACATGGCCACCGCCCGCGCGCTCCGCCGCCGTATGGCGCAGGAAGACACCTTCCCGCAGGACGTGCAGGAGCTTATTGCCTACCTCGGCGACACCGCAGGCCAGGTGCAGGCGATCCCCGGGACCGGCACGAATGTCCCCGTCTGGATCCTCGGCTCCAGCACCTTCGGCGCGCAGCTTGCGGCTTACCTGGGCCTTCCCTACGCCTTCGCCTCGCATTTCGCGCCCACCCATCTGGACGAGGCGCTGGACATCTACCGCAGCACCTTCCGCCCCTCGGACCGCCTGGCAAAGTCCCACGTCATGATCGCCGTCGGTGTCTCTGCCGCCGCCACCGATGACGAAGCAACCTACCTCCGCTCCTCGCAACTCCTCGCCTTCGCGCGCCTCCGCACCGGCCAGCCCGGAAAACTGCCGCACCCGACCCACGACCTCAGCGCCATCCTCGCGCCGTTCCTCGCGCAAGCAAGCTATGCGCTCTCCTGCTCCGCCGTCGGATCGCCCGCAACCGTGCGTCAGCAGCTCGGCGCGCTGATCGCCCGCTACCGCCCGGACGAGATCATGATCACCGGAATGATGCACGACCACAGCGCCCGCGTCCGCTCGCTGGAGATTGCGGCCACTGTCCTGGCCGACCTCGTCACACCCGCTGCAGCAGCCTGAAGCGCGGCGGAATCCCGCCCGGGGAAAGTGTTAACACACCCCTAACAGAAAATCCCAACGCCTTGGAATCAAATCACTTCAAAGATCTGTCCACCGTGGACACATCCCACGGTTTGACCCAAGCGCCCCCACCCGCTACCATCCTCTGATGAAGCAAGACCCCACCCAGGCCCTCCGCGACACCGGAGTCCGCGTGACCCGCCAGCGGGAGGCCCTCCTCAAGGTCCTCTCGCAGGCCGAGGACCACCCCGACGCCGCCGAACTCCACCGCCGGGCCCGCACCCTTGACGACAGCCTGTCGCTGGCCACCGTCTACCGGACCCTCTCGGTCCTGGAACGCGAGGGCGTCGTCCTGCGGCTCGCCCTCGAAAACGGCGGCGCGCGGTACGAGGTCGCCGACGAGCCCCACCACGACCACATCGTAGACCTCGACAGCGGCCAGATCACCGAGTTCCGATCCGAGAAGATCGAGCAACTCCAGCGCGAAATCGCAGCCGAACTCGGCTACGAGATCGTCCACCACCGGATGGAACTCTACTGCCGGAAGAAGACCTAAACCGTCCTCACCAGCCGGAGCGCATCATAGATCGCCGCGTGGGTATTCCTTGCCTCCACCGCGTCCCCAATCCGGTAAAGCTGGTATCCGGCGCCTGCCGGCTGCGCCCGGCCGTCGATTAGCGCGTCGTAGTCCACCGCCCCCTTGTTGGCAGACGCCGGTTTCAGCGAAAAGTAGATGTCTGCCAGGGGCTGCGTCCCGTGATTGACCACCACCTGATCATAAAGCGCGGTCTTGTCGAGTTTCATGTAGTCCGAGCCGATCACCGCTTCGAGCTGGTTTCCCGCCTGCCGCACGGCGTCCAGCTTGTAGGTCACCGTGAATGTGACCGCCTTGTCCTGCAGGGCGCGCATGTAGGGGACCAGGTTCATCCCCATCACCTCGGGCGCAAAGCTGCGATCGCGGGTCATCACCTCGACCCGTGAGCCCGCCTCTGCGATCAGTTGCGCCGCCTGCAACGCCGCATGGTCGCCTGCGTCGTCATAGAGAAGCACGTTCGACCCCGGCTTCACATCTCCCGACAGGATATCCCAGGTGGACACCACCAGATCATTGCCCGCCGCCAGAATATCCGTCTTCGGAAGGCCCCCGGTCGCGATCACCACCACGTCGGGCCCTTCAGCGAGCACATCCGAAGCCTCGGCCCAGGTGTTGAAGCGGAACTCCACCCCCTTTGCCGTGCACTGCGCCAGACGCCAGTCGATGATCCCGATCATCTCGGCGCGCCGCTTGGTCTGCGCCGTCAGCCGGATCTGGCCGCCGGGTTGATCGGCCACCTCGAAGACCACCACGGAATGCCCGCGCTCTGCGGCCACTCGCGCGGCCTCCAACCCCGCAGGACCCGCGCCGACGACGACGACCTTCTTCTTAACCGCCGCCGGCTCGATGTCATGCGGCTGCGTTTCCTCGCGACCGGTGGAGGGGTTGTGAATGCAAAGCGCCATTCCACCCTGATAGATCCGGTCGAGGCAATAGGTGGCACCCACGCAGGGCCGGATGTCATGCTCGCGCCCCTCCATGATCTTGCGGACAATATGCGGGTCGGCAATGTGGGCGCGGGTCATCCCCACCATGTCGACCTGGCCCGTCGCCACCGCGTGCCGAGCGGTTGCCACGTCCGGGATGCGCGCGGCGTGGAGCGTTGGCATCCCGACCTCGGCCTTGATGCGGCCCGCGAAATCGAGGTGTGGTGCCGAGCGCATGCCCTGCACCGGGATCAGGTCGGTCATCGCCGGGTCGGTGTGGATGCGGCTGCGGTTGATGTTAAGATAGTCCACCAAGCCGCTGTCCCGAAACAGCTTTCCCAGCAAGACACCTTCTTCGATGTCGATCCCGCCCGGCTCCATTTCGTCGACGCCGTAGCGCATGCCGATGATGATCTGGTTGCCGATCCGCTTGCGGATGGCGGCCAGGATTTCCATCGTCAGCCGGGCGCGGTTCTCCAGGCTGCCGCCATAGGGCGCGTCCATCGAGTTGGTCAGAGGCGACATGAACTGGTCAAGAAGGTGGCCGTGGCACATGATCTCGATCCCGTCGAGACCAGCCTCGGCCATCCGTTCGGCGGCGTCCACATAGTCGCGGATGATGCGGGCGATGTCCCAGTCTTCGGCCGGCTTCGGAAAGGCCCGGTGCGCAGGCTCGCGGTCGGTGGTGGAGGAGACGACGGGCAGCCAGTCTCCCTTGTCCCAACGGGTGCGGCGGCCAAGGTGGGACAACTGGATCATCACCGCCGCCCCGGCCTCATGGCAATCGTCGGTCAGCCGCTTCATCCACGGCACGATCTCGTCCTTCCAGACCAGAAGGTTCGAGAACACCGGCGGGCTGTCGCGGCTCACGCTGGCGGAACCCGCCGTCATCACCATCGCCACCCCGGCCTTGGCGCGCTCCAGGTGGTAAAGCCGATAACGGTCCTTCGGCATCCCGTCGTCGCCATAGGCTGGTTCGTGGCTCGTGGTCATGATCCGGTTGCGCAGCGTGAGGTGTTTCAGCTGGTAGGGCTGCAGAAGCGGATCGTTCGACATGGGACCGGCCTGGCTTGGGGGGTGGGAATCGGCGTCTGTGGCGACTATCGCAAAACTTGACATATGTGTCGAGTTTGTTCTGATACGCCTTGTTGGGCGCACGCGGGGATGGTCAGGTCGACGACATGGACATGCAGAAGAACGAGCGCGGTTGGCGCGGAACGCCGGATCTATGGCTGGAGGCAGCTTACGCCCTGCTGGTCGAAGGCGGCGTCGAGGCAGTCAAGGTCATGCCGCTTGCCCAACGATTGGGCCTGTCGCGCACGAGCTTTTACTGGCACTTTCCGGATCGCGAGGCGCTGCTGGCGGCGCTGAGCGGCCGATGGAAGGCCAGGAACACCGGCACTCTGGTGGCTCGCTGCGAGGCGTCAGCCGCAACGATTACCGAGGCGATGCTGAATCTGGTCGATTGCTGGGTCGATGCTCAGTTGTTCGACAGCCGGCTGGAATTTGCGATGCGGACCTGGGGGTTGACCGACCCGGCGGTCGACCGGGCGATGGCCGAGGCTGACGCGACACGGATCGCGGCAATCACCGCGCTGTTCCGCCGGTTCGGCTATGACGAAACCGAGGCCGATACCCGTGCGCGGACGCTTTATCTGACGCAGGTGGGCTATATCGCGCTGCGGTCGCAGGAAAGCTTCGAGGTCCGGATGGGCCGGATCCCGGCCTATGTGCTGACCTTTTCCGGCGTGGCACCGACCGTGGCCGAGGCCGCAGCCTTTCGGGCGCGCCATGCGGTCACGTCAGACGCAGCAGTAAGTCCTTGAGAAGCCGTGCTTCGTCCGGTGTCAATGGTGCGACGGTATCGGCCGAGACTGCCAGGGCAGTGGCCATGCGGTCGGCGAAGAGCCCTTCTCCGGCTTCTGTCAGGCTTACGGTCAGGCGGCGTCGGTCGGCCGGGTCGGCGTTCGTTGCGACAAGGCCCAGCTTCGCCAGCCGGTCGACGACGCCCTTGATCGTTGCCGCGTCCATCGCCGTTGCGCGGCCCAGGTGGTTTTGCGATTGTGGGCCGATCTCGGCCAAGCGCGCCAGGACTGCGAATTGGGTCGTGGTGACTTCCGGTATTGCCGCTGCAAAGATTGCCAGATGCCGCTGCGTCACCCGGCGCAGGACATAGCCGATCTGCTCGTCAAGTCGGTAGGAACTGGCATCGCTCATGGACCCGCGATACGACTTGCAGTTGATCTTCGCAAGGCCGTTGACAGAATCCTGCAGGGGTCACAGTCTGTTGTTACGCAAATGAATTCGGGGCTGCCGTGCCGGACTATGCCCGACCTAAAACGCTAGACGAGGCTCTGCGGCTGATCGCGGAGGGACCTTGGCGCATTCTTGCCGGTGGAACGGATCTTTATCCCGGTGCGGGGTCTTCCTTGGGGGGGGCGACGCTTGATCTGGGTGATGTGGCCGAGCTTTCCGGCATCTCCCACGTGCAGGGGCTGCGGATTGGCGCTGCGACGTCCTGGGCGCAGATTGCACGTGCTGACCTTCCGCCTGCATTATGGGCACTTCAGCAGGCGGCGCGCCGGGTCGGAGGTCGGCAGATACAAGCAGCGGGCACGATCGGTGGCAACCTCTGCAACGCTTCGCCGGCAGCGGATGGGGTGCCGCCGTTGCTGGCACTCGACGCCAGACTGGAGCTTGCTTCGCCCGGCGGAACCCGCAGTCTTGCCTTGAACGAGTTTCTGCTGGGCCCGCGCAGGACGTCGCTGCGCGCTGATGAGGTTCTGACGGCGATTGTGATCCCCGAGGCGGCGCTGCGTGGGCAGTCCGCCTTCGTCAAACTGGGGGCGCGGTCGTATCTTGTGATCTCGATTGCCATGGTCGCTGCGCGGCTGGTGGTCGAGGGAGGTCATGTGACCGAGGCTGCTGTAGCAGTGGGGTCCTGCGCACCGGTCGCAGTGCGGCTTGCGACCGTCGAAGCAGCGCTGATCGGCGCTTCGGTCGCGAATGCGGCGGGCCGGGTCCATCCCGAGGACGTTGCGACCGTCCTGTCGCCCATCGACGATGTGCGCGCAACGGCCGAGTATCGGCGGGCGGCGGCGACCGAACTGGTCCGGCGCGCCGTGACCGAGACGCTGGGATGATCCGCTTTTCGCTCAACGGTGCACCGGTCACGGTGGACGCGCCGCCGACCGAGCGGCTGTCGGAGACACTGCGTGAGCGGCTTGGCCGGACCGGGACCAAGGTGGGCTGCGACGCGGGCGACTGTGGGGCCTGCACGGTCCTGCTGGACGGCGCGGCGGTCTGCGCCTGCCTTACGCCCGCTGCACGGGTCGAAGGGCGCATGGTCACGACAATCGAGGGCGAGACACCGGAACTCGCCCGCCTGCGCGCCAGTTTCCACGCACATGGAGCGGCCCAATGCGGCATCTGCACACCGGGCATGCTTCTGACCGCAGCCGAGCTGCTGGCCGAGACCGCCCGCCCGGCGGAGACCGAGGTGGAACAGGCGCTGGGGGGTGTCCTCTGCCGCTGTACAGGCTATCGCAGCATCATCGCGGCGGTGATGGCGGCGTGGCAGGATGATTTGCCCGATGCGCCTACGGGTGGAGTGGGAAGAAGCGTGCGCCGGCTGGACGGCGCCGCCAAGGTTGCGGGCGACAGTTTCGGCGCAGATGAATGGCCCGATGGCGCACTGGTGGTGAAGGCTGTCCGTTCGCCCCATCCGCACGCGGCCTTTCAGATCGGCGACCTGACCGCATTTTCCGCCCGTCTTGGAGTGGCAGCGGTCTATACCGCCAGGGATATTCCCGGCCGCAACGCTTTTTCTGTCATCCCGCCCTTCGCCGACCAGCCCGCCATCGCTGTCTCTCCGACCCGGTTTCGGGGCGAATGTGTAGCGCTGGTGGCCTTCGAGCCTGGCATTGACCCGGACCTGACCAGCTTTCCGATCGACTGGACACCGCTTGATCCACTGGACACGCCCGGCGCTGCGGAAACCGGTCCGCTGATCCACCCCGACCGCATCGGGAACCTGCTTGTCGAGGGTCGCGTGCAGAAGGGCGACGCCGCCGGCGCGCTTGCTGCCAGCGCGCATGTCGTGGAAGGCTCGATGACCACCGCCTTTGTCGAACACGCCTATATCGAGCCCGAAGCCGGCGCGGCGTGGATCGACGGCGATTGCCTCGTCATCCGCGCCTGCACCCAAGCCCCTGGGATGGACCGGGAAGATACGGCGGCGGTTCTGGGTTTGCCGCTGGACCGCGTCCGGATCATCCCCGCCGCTACCGGTGGAGGGTTCGGCTCCAAGCTCGACATTTCGCTTCAGCCCCTGATCGGGTTGGTGACGCTGAAGACGGGAAGACCCAGCCGAATGGTCTATTCGCGGGCTGAAAGCATGACCTCGACCACCAAGCGGCACCCCGCCGAGATGCGGGGCCGTATCGGCTGCGATGCGCAAGGCAGGATCACGGGCCTGGAGTTCGAGGGCCGTTTCAACACCGGTGCCTATTCAAGCTGGGGGCCGACCGTGGCCAACCGCGTGCCGGTGCACGTCTCGGGGCCGTACCTTACGCCCGCCATCATCGCCAAAGCCCGCGCCATCCACACCCATGGTCCGGTATCGGGTGCGTTCCGCGGCTTTGGCGTGCCGCAGGGCGCGCTCTGGCAAGAGACGCTTTACGACCGGCTTGCCGACACGGCGGGCATCGACCGGTTGGAGTTCCGGCTGCGCAACGCATTGCGGGACGGCGATGCTTCGGCCACGGGCCAGATCCTCCGCGCCGTGGGCATCCACGATTGTCTGGCGGCGCTTCAACCCCACTGGATGCGCGCACTATCGGATGCGCAAGACCGCAAGGGCAGAGGAGTGGGGGTCGCCTCCTGCTGGTATGGTTGCGGCAATACCGCGCTCCCCAACCCCTCGACCATCCGTATCGGGCTGTCGCCAGATGGAAAGGTTATCCTGCATCAGGGCGCGACCGACATCGGTCAGGGGTCCAATACCGTCATCGCCCAGATCGCAGCAGAGGCGTTGGGTCTGCCGCTGTCCGCCTTCCGCCTGATCGGACCCGATACCGCGCTGACCCCGGATGCCGGTAAAACCTCTGCAAGTCGTCAGACTTTCGTCACCGGTCGCGCCGCCAAGGCCGCTGCGGAAGCGCTGCGCGCCGAACTCCTGCGTCGTGGCAATGCAGGCCAAGGTGCAACCCTGACGCTGGACGGAAGGACCCTGACCATTCGCGACCGCGGCACGGTCGCCCGGATCGACCTGGCAACGCTGCCAACTAACGATCACGGCCATGCTCTTGGCGCCGAGGCGACCTACGATCCCCCGACTTCGCCGCTTGATGCAAATGGGCAAGGGTCGCCATATGCCGTCTACGGATACGGAGCGCAGATTGTCGAACTGGAGGTGGATCAGGCGCTTGGCACGGTGCGCTTGCTGAAGATCACCGCCGCGCATGATGTGGGGCGCGCGATCAACCCGATGCTGGCGCGGGGCCAGATCGAGGGCGGCATCGCCCAGGGCATCGGCATGGCGCTGATGGAGGAATACCTTACCGGTCGCACCGAAAACCTGCACGATTACCTGATCCCCACCTTCGGTGATGTGCCGCCCATCGAAAGCTTGCTGATCGAAGTCCCCGACCCCGAGGGGCCCTTTGGCGCAAAGGGCCTTGGCGAGCATGTCCTGATCCCGACCGCACCGGCGATCCTGAACGCCATCCGCCACGCCACAGGGGCCGAGATCACGCGCGTGCCCGCGCTGCCAGACCGGCTGTTCAAGGCGATGACGCGCACTTCGCTTCCCGAAGTTTCCATCGGCGGAGTTGGGGTGGAAGACCCCCACCCGGATGTCGAAAAAGGGTCCGTGCCATGACCGCAGCACCCGAAAAAATCCGCTGCGATGCCTGCCCGGTCATGTGCTACATCGCACCCGGCCAGACCGGCGCTTGCGACCGCTATGCCAATGCTGACGGCCGGATCGTACGGACTGACCCGGTCGTGATGTTGTCGCACAGCGTGGAGCAGGGGGGCCGCGTGGTCCCCTTTGCGACCCGCGACTGGGACGGCAGTCCGGTTCCAGCCGATGCCTTTGTCACTGGAATCGGTTCGGGAACAACCTACCCGGACTACAAGCCCGCTCCCTTCATCGTCTCGTCTCAGGTGGACGGCGCCGACATGGTGACCGTGGTGACCGAGGCGATCTTTTCCTACTGCGGTGTCAAGGTGAAGATAGACACCGACCGCTACCTTGGCCCGGAGGGGGCTGTTGTCCGGGTGCAGGGCGAGCCGGTAGGTCATGTGACGACGGCGGAATACGGCAGCCAGATGCTCAGCCTCGGTGGAGTCCACCACCTTACCGGCGGTAGCAAGGCCGAGGGCCGGGTCACCTGCGCCGCGATGCTGGCGCTGTGCAACGGCGAGGCGGTGGAACTGTCCATCGACGGCGGCTCGACCGTGGTCGTAGCGGCAGGGCAGGCGCCGGTTGTGGATGGCGTGCGGGAGCGCCGCATGCGCGTCGGCTGCGGGTCTGCAACCATCGGGATGTTCGCGGTCCAGTGGCAGGGTCTTGTGGACGAGGTGGTGGTGGTCGACGACCACATCACCGGCGTCGTCAGCGAGCATCAGGCGGGAAAGGTGATCGGCTGGCCGCCCTCGGGCATCCGGATCAAGGGGCACCGCTCAACCCCTGGACGATATTTCAAGGTTTCCGAACCGGGTCCGGGCTGGGGTGGGACGCGTCTGACCGATCCCTTGGATATCCTGGGCGAGTGGAACCCGAAGAAAGGCGCCCGACCCGGCCTGCGGCTTCTGATGGTCTCCACCACGGGGGAGCAATATGCGTTCTACGTGTTGGACAACTCTCTGACTCCGGTTCAGCAGGACTTGCCGGCGGACCTGAAGAAGTCCGTCGAACTTATTGACGAGAATTGCGAACCGTCGCTTTGCACCGTGCTGTTCGTCGGTGGTGCGGGCGGCTCGTTGCGGGCTGGCGTGGCAAAGAACCCGGTGCGGCTGACACAGTCGGTACAGGGCGGCATCACCCGGCTGACCAGCGGCGGGGCTGAAACCTACGTCTGGCCAGGTGGCGGGATCACCTTCATGGTTGACGTCAGCCGGCTTCCGAAAGGAGCCTTCGGCTACGTACCCACCCCCGCGCTGGTCGCTCCGCTGGAGTTCACCCTGCCACGGACCGACTATCTGGCGATGGGCGGGCATGCCGAGGCGATCCGGACCCTGGATCAATCTCTGCAGAACGGCGGGGAGTATCCCACTGAAGCCAGGGTGCAGCGATGGCCCTGACGGCTCACCCCGCGAACCAGGTGTTTGCCGCCCTCTTGCCTGGGGGACGACTGCACCTGCAGCATGGTCCGATCGACATCGTGGCCGAGGCTTTCGGCGGGCCTTCCGCCATCCGCGCGGCCTATGCCAGGGCGGTCAACCGCTTTGCGACCGTGCTGGAGGAACTGGTTGCAGAGTTGCCCGCTCTCCGATCCGAAAGCGTGCCGGTCGAAGGCCCGATTGCCCGTCGCATGGCCGCAGCCGTCCTGCCATTCCGTCCCGACTTCATCACCCCGATGGCCGCGGTCGCGGGGGCGGTGGCCGAGGAGGTGCTTGCGGCCCTCACCGGCCCGGGCATTACCCGGGCCTACGCCAACAACGGCGGCGACATCGCGCTTTGGCTTGGTGCCGAAGAACGGCTGACCTGCTCCCTTGCCGCTTCGCCGGGCTTTGTGGACCGTGTGACGGTCCGGACCAGCGACCCGATACGCGGGATTGCCACCTCGGGCTGGCGCGGCCGCAGCTTTTCGCGGGGGATTGCCGACGCGGTGACAGTAGTGGCCCAGACGGCCGCGATGGCCGATGCGGCAGCGACGATGGTGGCAAATGCGGTGGATGTTCGTCACCCTGGCATTTTCCGGCGGCCGGCGCGTGACGTGCAAGTCGAGAGTGACCTGGGTGACCGGCTGGTCACAGTGGCGGTGCCGCCGCTGACCCCCACCGAGCGGGTGGCGGCACTTGAGGCGGGTCTGCGTGCAGCCGAGGGTTTTCGGGCGCGCGGATTGATTGAAGGCGCGGCGCTTTTCCTGCAGGGTGAGTGTCGGATCACAGGCGCATTCGCGCTTGAGAGGGGGACCGCAAGTGGCTGATTTCGCTATCCGCAAGATTGTTATGCAGGTTGAGGAGATTCGGCACGAAGGCGGTCCTCCGGTCGCGCCCGCCCCGGTCCGGGGCGCAATCTACGCAATCTGCGCCAACCCATTCGCAGGCCGATACGAGCCCGATCTACACGCGGCAATGGAGGACCTGAAGCCGCTTGCCCTTGACCTTACCGACCGCCTCGTCGCGCTGCTTGGCGGGCGGCAGGGGATTGACGCCTACGGCAAGGGTGCCATCGTGGGGGAGGCCGGCGAAAGCGAACATGGCGCGCTCTGGCATGTCGCGGGCGGCTACGGAATGCGCGAGCGGCTTGGTGAGTGCCGGGCCATCGTGCCGTCGGTGATGAAGGTGGGCGGCCTGGGCACAGCACTTGACCTGCCGCTTGGGCACCTGAATGCGGCCTATGTCCGGTCCCGCTTCGACGCGATCACGCTGGCTTGTGCCGATGGGCCGCGTGCAACCGAAGTGCTGTTTGCCCTGGGCATGGCGCGTGGCGGCAGGGTGCATAGCCGGATGGGCGGGCTGGAGATTGACCAGGTGAAAGGCGAGGACGGGCTTAGGTGACACGGCTCCGAAGATCCTTCCACGGCGTCTATCCGGGGTTTTCGAGAATTCCGGGCCTTGCCGCTCTGGGCGTGCTGCTCACGCCCGGCCTGGCCTTCGCCTGCGCCCTGCCGCCGTCGATCATCCTTACAATGCCCACCGGCCACTACATCACCGCAGCCGCCGCCACCGTCGCCGTGACAGCAATCATGGGCGTCGCTTCTCACCGCCTGCCCGAGATGCGGCCGAGACTGGTCTGGGAGCGCCGGGTCCTCCTGCCCGCAGAAGCGGTCTCATACCTGTCATTCCTGGCCTTCCTCGGGTTGATCTTCGTCGGTCTTTTTGGCGAACGTGACCCGATGCACAACCTGATGACGTTGGTCTTCTGGACCGGGGTCTGGATTGCCATTCCGCTTGGCTCGATGCTCTTCGGCAACCTTTGGCGTCCGCTAAACCCGTGGACGGGCCCGGTACGCATCGCCCGTGTCCTTCTGAACCGAACTGCGGGCATCGGACTGTCCCGTCTTGGGCACTGGCCCGCCGTATTTGGCTATGCGGGCTTCGCATGGTTCCAGATGGTCTCGCTTTACCCCGATGATCCAACCGTTCTGGCCCAGGTAGCTCTGTCCTATTGGCTGGTTATCTTCACCCTCGCCGTGCTGGAGGGCGAGGATTGGCTGGAGCAGGGCGAATTCCTGACCGTCCTTTTCACCTTCATCGCCAAGGTTGCCCCGCTGTGGCACGAGCGCGCCGGCCGAAACACCCGGCTGATGCGCGGCTGGCCCGGCACTCAGGTCCTAGCAATGCCACCGCTGTCGGCCTCGGCCGTGGTCTTCGTCAGCCTTGCCCTTGCCGCCCTGACCTTCGACGGACTGGCTGACACGTTTCGGTGGCAGGCGCTGATTGTCGAGAACCCGTTGGAGCCGACCGGGCGAAGCGCGGTGATCTGGCAGAACACAGGCGGGCTTCTGGCCGTCTGGGTGCTGACCCTGGGCCTGGTCCTAGGCGCGATCACCCTGGGCCGAAGGGTAGGCGGGGGCTTTGCCACCGGCCCCGTGATGCTGAGCTTTCTTGCCATCGCAGCCGGCTACCACGCGGCGCATTACCTGGTGATGCTGCTGACTGCGGGTCAATACACTTTGGCGGCTTTGAATGATCCTCTCATGAACGGCGACAGCTGGCTGGGCTTGCCGCCCTTTTTCGTCTCTTTCGGCTTCCTCACGGACCCTCGGGTGATGCCGGTGATCTATGGCATTCAGTTCGCCGCCATATTGGGCGCGCATCTACTGGCGGTGCTGCTGGGGCTGAAGCTTGCGGGACCGGACGCACGGCCGGTGGCGCATCTGCCGATGACGGTGCTGATGGTGGCATACACCGTTTTGGGGCTCTGGCTTTTGTCAACCGCCAGAACCGGATGAAAAGACTGGACACTTCCGGGGCGGTGACGCCCCAATGATACCAATGGCCCGACGAGAGGCCGCAACAGTGGAGAGACGAACATGACAAACCTGCTTCATCCGACCCGACGCGGCCTTCTGATGGCCGGGGGCGCGGGAATACTGACCGCAGCGCTGCCGGGGTATGTGGCCGCGCAGGCTGCACCGATCAAGATCGGCTTTCAGCTCCACCGCACTGGCATCGGCGCGGCATATGGGCGCTGGTACGAGCGCACAGCCCAGGCCGCGCTCAAAGCAATCAATGACGGCGGTGGCATTGCCGGACGCACGGTCGAGATCCTGTTCGAGGACGACGCAACCGATCCCAAGCGGGGGTCCGAAGTGGTTGACAAGCTGACCCAGTCGGATGGCTGCGACCTGGTGATGGGGACGCTTTTTTCCCACGTCGTCATGGGGTCCGCCCCCCGCGCGGGTGAACTGAAGGTGCCCTACCTTGTCTGCTCCGAGGGCTATCATGTCGCCTCCGGTGCGCTGAACCGCTGGACGCTGCAGCCCGGCATCACGGATGTCCGCGCGCAGATCTCGACCATGGCGCCCTGGGTTGCGGCGAACCTTGGCAAGAAGGTCGCCATGGTCTTCCCGGACTATGCCTTCGGCCACGACCACCGCGACTTCTTCACCGCCGCGATCCAGGCGCAGGGCGGCGAGGTCATCGCCCAGATCGCCGTGCCGCCGACGGAAACCAGCTTTACCCGCTACATGCCGCAGATCCCGGCGGAAACCGAGGTCCTCTACCACGTGATGGTAGGCCCCGCGGTCCTGACCTTTGTCAAGGAATTGGGTGAGTTCTACGGGACCGGTGCCAAGCCCCAGCTGTTCGGCTTTATCGATTCACTTGAGGCGGTGGACACCGCGACGCCGGGGCTTGAGTTCCTGGAAGGCAGCCATTTCTGGGAGGCGCATCCCCGCGTGCGGGCGGCGGACGCTGGCGAACACGAGGCCGCCTACCGCGCCGCCGTGGGCGTGGACGACAATGGAGCCAGCGTCAGCGATGCGGCGGATGTCGCCACTTACAGCCACATGTTCTCGACCTGGGAGACGCTGTTCTTCATCAAGCAGGCGATGGAGGCGGCAGCCTACACCGGCCCGGCCGACCGGCAGAAACTGGTCGAGGCGATGGAAGCAATCAGCGACCTGCCCTATGGGATAGAGCGCCCGCAGGGGGCCAAGCGTTTCAACGGCAAGACGCACCAGGTGTTCGGCGTGCAGAACATCAGCCAGGTGCAAGGAGGCAAGCTGATCAAGGTCCACTCCACGACCATCGACGAGGGGATCTACGAGGACGCGGTCGACTACACCACAATGTCCTTCTGACCGGCCGCAATCTGACAAACGGGGTGGGCGGATCGTCCACCCCATTTTCCCGCGCCGGGTGGGCGATCCCGCCCGCGTTCCAACTTGACGGACTAGCATGGCCTTCGGTCCCTTCTTGCTTCTTGCCCTGATGGAGGGCCTTGTCACCGCTGCCGTCCTGGCACTGGCGGCCGCGGGCCTGTCGCTTGTCTTTGGCGTCATGCGTGTGGTCAACGTGGCCCATGGCGAGTTTTACATGCTGGGCGCTGTCCTTGCCTGGGCCATCACGACGATGGTGCCCGGCCCGCCGGCCCTGGCCTTCCTCGCTGCCGCCGTGATCGCGCCGCTTGTCGTGGCTGCTCTTGCAGCCGCCGCCGACGGGCTGATCCTGAAGCGGCTGAACTATGACCCCGAAGCGACCATCGTCGCCACGATCGGCCTTCTGTACATCATTCAGCAGGCCGCCCTGTCGCTTTACGGCCCGAACGCCTACCCCGTCACCGCGCCATTCGAGTGGCGCATCCAGTTCCCGTGGTTCGGGTATTCCGGCTACAAGCTTTTCGTCGTCCTTGCGGCGGGGATTGTGCTACTGGCCCTTTGGCTTTTCATGACCCGCACCAAGGCTGGCCTGATCATGCGGGCGACGCAAGTCGACCGCATCACCGCGCAGACTTTCGGGGTCAACGTCGACCGTGTGTACATGGGTACCTTCGCCCTTGGTGCCGGTCTTGCCGCGCTGGCCGGAGTGCTGGTGGTGCCCATCAGCCAAGCGCAGTACCTGATGGGCCACGATCCGCTGCTTTTGTCCTTCATCGTCGTCATCATCGGCGGCTTGGGCAGCCTTCGCGGCACCCTGATCGCCGCGCTGGTCATTGGTCTGTCGGACGGTGTTATCTCGATGTTCTTCACGCCGACACTTGCAAAGATCCTGGCCACACTTCTGGTCGCGATGGTCCTCGTCTTCCGCCCGCAAGGTCTGTTCGGAGCAAAGGTGTGAGGGTCTGGGCACTTCATCTGACCCTGCTTGCGGTCCTCTTCAGCGCGCAGTTCTGGCTTTCGCCCTATCACGCCACGAACCTTGCCCGGATCATGGTCCTGGCGGTGTTCGCAATGGGTTACAACCTGGCTTTCGGATACACCGGTCTCCTCAGCCTTGGCCATGCGCTCTTGCTGGCGGCCGGAATGTATGCGGCAGGGCTTCCTGCGCAGCTTTGGGGATGGAACGCCGGTCCGACCTTCATCGCGGGGGTTGCCGGTGGCGCGCTTGTTGCAGCCGCGCTTGGCCTTCTTGCGCTGCGGACGGCGGGCGTAAGCTTCATGATCGTCACACTGATGTTCGCACAGGCCGGTTATCTGACGCTGCTTTACTTCGCCCCTGTCACCGGTGGAGACGATGGCTTTGCCATCGCCGCCAGCAGCCGCACCCTTATGGGCTTCGATCTGTCGACTGACACGCCCCGGTTCCTCGCGGCGCTGACGATCTTCGCCGCCGGCCTTCTTGCCAGCCTCATCCTTGTTCGCTCGCCTTTCGGTCGGACGATGGTCGCCATGCGCGAGAACGAAGAGCGGAGCCGGATGCTTGGCTACAACCCATTCAGCGTAAAGCTTACCGCACTGACCATTTCCGGCCTTTATGCCGGGGCTGCGGGGGCGGCTTACGCGATCCTTTTCGGCTATGTGGGCGCCAGCTTTGCGACGATCCAGTATTCCATCCTGCCGATGCTTTATGTCCTGCTTGGCGGGGCGGGGACCACCCTCGGACCTTTCCTGGGCGCGCTCTTGATGTTCGCGCTGATCGAAGCCGCGACGCGCATCACCACGGCGCACCAGTTCATCGTCGGAGCGGCGCTGGTGGTGCTGATCCTGTTTGCTCCGAAAGGCATACTGGGAACCATCCGCGAGAGGTGGGCCAGATGGTTGCCCTGATCGAAACGCGTGGCCTGACCCGACATTTCGGTGGCCTCAGGGCCGTGGACGGTGTGGACTTCGCTCTGCAGCCGGGAGAAATCCATGGGCTGATCGGCCCGAATGGCGCTGGAAAGACCACCTTCGTAAGTCTGCTTTCGGGCCGTATCCCTGCTCAGTCCGGTGCGATCCTGCTGGGGGGAGAGGACATAACCCGGCTCCCCGCCCATGCCCGCGTCCGGAAAGGGATCGCCTACACCTTCCAGATCACTTCGATCTTTCCGCGCCTGACAGTGTTTGACAACGTGGCCCTCGCCATCCAGTCGCAAGGCGCGGATGCGTTGATAGCGAAAACCCGCGCTGCGCTGACCCGGGTTGGGCTTTCCGGGCTGGAAGAGCAGGAAGCGCAGACCCTTTCCTACGGCCACCAGCGCCTTCTGGAACTGGCGATGGGCCTTGCACTTAACCCGCGTGTCCTGATCCTCGACGAACCCACCCAAGGCCTTGCTGCCAGCGAGATCGACGGTTTCAAGGCCTTGGTCCGAGGCCTCGTTCCCGCTACGGCGGTCCTGTTAATCGAGCACAATATGGAGGTGGTGATGGATCTTGGCACCCGCATCACTGTCCTGACCTTCGGTCGGGTTCTCGCTACCGGCACGCCGGCCGAGATCCGTGCCAACCAATCCGTGCAGGAGGCCTATCTTGGCGCTTGAGGTGCATGGCCTCACAGCGGGCTACGGGCCGGTCACCGTGCTGCGAGGGGCCGACTTTCGGGCTGAAACGGGACAGATCACCTGCCTGATGGGACGGAACGGTGTCGGAAAGTCCACGTTCCTCAAGGCCTTGATGGGCGTTCTTCAGACGACTGGCGGGACAATAACCTTGGACGGCCAGCCACTGCACGGCCTGCCAGCGCATGAGGTTCCGATACGCGGTCTGGCCTATGTCGCTCAGGGCCGCCGTTTGTTCGGGCAACTGACCGTGGCCGAGAACCTTGCAGTCGGTGGCCTTGTCCGACGCAACGATCCAGCGCGCCTGGAACAGGTCCTGACCCTATTTCCACGACTGAGGGACCGGCTTTCGCAAGTCGCGGGGACGCTCTCGGGCGGGGAACAGCAGATGCTCGCCATCGCCCGCGCCCTCTGCCTTGACCCCAAAGTCCTCCTTCTTGATGAACCGACGGAGGGGCTGCAACCGTCGATCATCGCGCTGATCCAGGAGGCAGTCGTGACGCTGAAAAGGCAGGGTGTTGCCGTAGTCCTCGTGGAACAGCGGGTGGACGCGGTGCTGAAGCTGGCCGACCGCGTGTCCTTCATGACTGCGGGCCGGGTCGAGGAGACGCGGGATGTCGCGGGTCTTCGGGCCGGTGATCCGGTGTTTCGAACCTACGTGGGGGTATGAATGACCGGGCTTGTCGCGGGTGTGGACGTGGGCGGCACCTTTACCGATCTGGCGATCTTCGATCCCGCAACGGGAGCCGTGCGACTGGCCAAGGTCCCGACCACGCTGCCGAACCAGGCGGGCGGGGTGCTGGCCGCGTTCGAAGCCGCTGGGGCAGAGTTGTCGCATATTGACCTGATCGTGCATGGCACGACGACGACGACCAACGCGGTGCTGGAACGTCAACTGGCAAAGACCGGGCTCATCACCACGGCGGGCTTCCGGGACGTTCTAGAACTGGGCCGCCGGACCCGGCCCCAAGCTTACGGAATGCACGGCCGCTTTGTGCCCGT
Organism: Paracoccaceae bacterium; assembly: GCA_031412255.1. Classification (GTDB taxonomy): domain Bacteria; phylum Pseudomonadota; class Alphaproteobacteria; order Rhodobacterales; family Rhodobacteraceae; genus Tabrizicola. The sequence goes on from JANOCQ010000268.1 coordinate 23,421, forward strand.
CATCCCGCGCGATCTGCGGCTGGAGGTGCCCGAGCGGATGGACGCCCGTGGCCGTGTCGTCACCGCGCTTGACGAAGGGGCGCTGCGGCAGGCCGTCGCCCATCTGCGCGACCAGGGTTGTGAATCCCTAGTCATCCACTTCCTGCACGCCTATGCCAACCCCGACCACGAACGCCGCGCCGGCGAGATTGCGCGAATGCTTTGGCCCAATGATTTCATCACCTTGGGCCACGCTCTTCTCTCCGAGTCCCGAGAATATGAAAGGGGCGTCACTGCGGCCGTCAACGCTTCGGTCCAGCCTCTTCTGGAGCGCTACGTCGCGCGTCTGGCGGCGCAGTTGACCGCAAATGGCTATGCCCGGGACCTGCTGGTGATGAACGGCAACGGCGGGATGGTTGCCGCAAAGGATGTGGGGAAAGAGGCCGTGAAGACGGTGATGTCCGGTCCTGCCTCGGGCGTGATGGCGGCGGTTGCGACAGGTCGTCGGGCCGGAATGGCGAACCTCTTGACCTACGACATGGGTGGGACTTCCACGGACGTAGCAATGATTCGCAACGGGATCGCGCCGGTCTCGAACGAGATCGAGGTCGAATACGCCATGCCGATACATGTGCCGATGATCGACGTCCGGACAGTGGGTTCGGGGGGCGGGTCCATCGCCTGGATCGATGCCGGCGGCATGCTGCGGGTCGGACCCGAGAGCGCAGGATCGACACCAGGGCCGGTCTGCTATGGCCGCGGGGGAACGCAAACCACGATTTCCGACGCGAATCTGATCCTGGGTCGGCTGCCTCCCGGCCGGTTCGGGCAGGCTGCGGAGGCGGCTCGGCAGGCGATGGCGAAGCAGATCGGGGTGCCTCTCGGCCTGTCGGTGGAAGAAGCGGCGGCGGCGGTCATCCGCATTGCCAACACGCACATGGTGGGGGCGATCCGGATGGTCTCGATCTCGCTTGGGGCCGACCCAAGGGACTTTGCCCTCTTCGCCTTTGGGGGGGCAGGGCCGCTGCACGCGGTCGCTCTGGCGAGAGAGTTGAATGTTCCCAAGGTTCTGATCCCTGCACGCCCGGGAATCACCAACGCTTTGGGGTGTGTGGTGGCCGACCTCAGGCATGACTTCGTCCGGACCGTCAACCGCCCATTGGACGTGGTAGACATGGGCGCCGTGCACGAAGTGCTGGCAGGACAGGAGGCCGAGGGGCGCCGGCTGATCGGGCGCGAGCGGATCGCTTTGTCCGCCACACGCGCCGAATACTCCGTCGACATGCAGTTCATCGGTCAGACCCATCTTCTGCGCGTTACCCTTCCCTCGGCCAGGCCGACGCGCCAGGAGTTTCAGCACCTCTTCGAAGCAGCCTACCACGCGCGCTTCAGGGTGAACCTGCCGACAATCCGGGCCAATCTGGTGAATCTGAACGTGTCGGTCATCGGGGTGCGCCCGGCGCTGGACCTGTCCCGGCTGATCGACCCCGCAGAACGGAGATCCACGGCGGAACCGGCGTCCCGGCGCAAGGTCTGGTTCGACGGCTGGAAAGACACCCCGGTCTATTGGCGCGATCATCTTCCCTTGAAGATCGACCTGCAAGGACCTGCTATCATTGAGCAAATGGATTCGACCATTGTAATCGAGCCTGGTGCAAGGGTGGGATCCGACAGCGACGGAAACCTGATCATCGAGGTGAACGGATGATTGATCCGGTTACTTTGGCAGTCATTCAGGCGGGATTGCAGCAAGTCTGTGACGAGATGGACCTTACCTTTTCCCGCGCCGCCTTTTCTCCGGTGATTGCCGAGGCGGACGATCGCTCCGACGGCATCTATTCTGCCACCGACGGGAGCCTTGTCGCGCAGGGGTCCAAAGGGCTGCCGGTCTTCGTGGGGGTCATGCAGTTTTCCACCCGGACCATTCTGGAGAGGATCGCGGCTGGGACGACGGCGGCTCCGGAGGAAGGTGACATCTATATCGTCAATGACCCCTATCTGGGCGGCACGCATCTGATGGACGTGCGATTTGCGATGCCGGTCTGGCGCGGGGGTAAAATCTTTTGCTGGCTTTCGAACACGGGGCATTGGCCCGACACTGGCGGAGCGGTGCCGGGCGGGTTCAGCGCCAGCGCGATCAGCGCAGAGCAGGAGGGGCTGCGGATTCCTCCGGTGAGGCTGTTCAAGAAGGGAACACTGGACCAGGAAATCTATCAGATCATCTGTTCCAACATCCGCGTGTCGGAACAACGGATCGGTGATGTGCAGGCGCAGGCCTCGGCGTTGCTGGTTGGCGCGGAACGGCTCAAAGGCCTGCTGGACCGGTATGGTGACGGCACCGTGACCGAAGCGATTGCCCAGATGCGGCAGCTCGCGGCAAAGCAGATGCTGGCGATGATCGGGTTGATCCCGGAGGGAACGTATCGCAGCACTGCCATCGTCGACAGCGACGGGGTGGTGAATGAACCACTGAAAATTGCGCTGGCGGTGACGAAGGCAGGCGATGGTTTGACCTTTGATTTCGCGGGTTCGTCGCAGCCTTGCATGGGCCCGATGAACTCGGTCAAGGCGACGACATTGTCTTCGGTCTATTTGGCGATGCGGCATATCTTTCCCGATGTGCCAATCTCTGCGGGCGCGTTCGAGCCGCTGGAAGTTGTCGGAATCAAAGGGACCTTTCTGGACGCACAGTATCCCCGCCCGGTGTCAGGGTGTGCGGCTGAGGTCAGCCAAAGGATCGCCGAGGCGGTCTTTGCGGCACTGGTGAAGGCGGTGCCGGACCGTGTGACTGCTGCCCCGGCAGGAACCTCGGGCAACTTCGGGCTCGGCGGCTTCGACCCCGAAAAGGGTCGGGACTATGTGATGTATCAGATCTCGGGCGGGGGGTATGGCGGGTTCGCGGCGGGCGACGGGATCGCCAATGGCTGTTCGACCATCGGCATTTCCAAGGCCCCGCCGGTCGAGATCATGGAGCAGAATTTCCCGGTCCTATACAGGCATTACGCGTTGCACGAAGGCTCGGGCGGGGCCGGAGAACATCGCGGCGGTTTCGGAATCGACTACGAGATCGAACTTCTGCGCGGCGAGGCTCGGGCATCCTTCGTCATGGACCACGGACGGGTCGGGCCGCAGGGGGCCTTGGGCGGCAAGGATGGTGCGGTGAACCGGGTGGAGGTGATCCAGAACGGTGTGGTCATGGTGCCGGAGCATCTGTCGAAGGCACAGGACATCGCCTTGAAACCGGGGGACCGGGTGCGGGTCCGGACGCCGGGGGGCGGGGGGTATGGTCCGCCGGAAAAACGCGATCCTGCACTGGTGGCCGAGGATGTGAGGTTGGGGCGGTATTCGGCCGAAGAGGCCGGGCGACTGTGGCCAGTTCCATACCGGCCGCGGGGAACGCTGGGCTGACGGCGTTCGAGACCTGCCAGACCTGGGCATCGGCGTCTGGTATGCGTATGGCTTCCCGGCAGACGCCTCCAGTATCGACGACTCGTGGTATGCGTAGGAATCCCCTCACGGTAACCCTCTCCCCCGCGGGGGAGAGGGAAGGCGACGGGCTTGCGGCTCGCCCTATTCTGCGGCGTGCGGTTTGGCACTGCGACGGGCGAGGGTCTCTTCCAGAAGCGAGATCCGGCCTTGCAGAAGTGCCACGTCAACCTGGTTGCGGGCGATGTTGTCGGCCAGGACAAGAGCATCGGGGGCAACGGGTTCGATGTCCTTTCTGCCGATGAAGCGGCCCAGCACCCAGGAAAAGAAGCGCGACAGGTCGTCCATCGCCAGATACATGGAGGGCACCACGACCAGGCTGAGGACGGTCGAGACGATGATCCCGCCCATCACGGCGATGGCCATCGGGGCGCGGAAAGCACCCCCTTCGCCGACGCCAAGGGCCGAGGGCAGCATCCCGGCGGACATCGCGATGGAGGTCATGACGATGGGACGGGCGCGCTTGTGGCCAGCCTCGATCACCGCCTCGATCCGGTCCATGCCGCGGACCCGCATCTCGATGGCGAAGTCGATCAGCAGGATCGCGTTCTTTGCCACGATGCCCATCAGCATCAGGATGCCGATCAGCACGGGCATCGACAGCGGGTTTTGAGTGATGATCAACGCCGCGGCCACCCCGCCCACCGACAGCAGGAGCGAGAAGATGATGGTGATCGGCTGCAGAACCGAGTGGAAGAGAAGGATCAGCACGAACATCATCAGAAGCACGCCCAGGATCATCGCGCCCTGGAAGCTGCCCAGAAGCTCGGCCTGGACCTCGGCGTCGCCCGAGGGCGTGACCTGGACGGTCGCGGGCAGGCCCAGCGACGGCAGCAGTTCCTGGAAGCGGGCGGTGGCTTGATCCAGCACATAGCCGGGAGCGATGTCGGCACCCAGGGTGGCGACGCGCAGGCGGTTCAGGCGCTTGACCACCGAGGGGCCTTCGGCGACCTCGACGGTGGCGACGGCAGCCAAGGGGACGGGGCCGTTCGACGACATCACCTTCAGCGCAGAGATGCGCGCGAGGTTGTCGCGGGAGGCTTCGTCCAGCTGCACCCGGATCGGGATCAGCCGGTTGTCGATGGACAGCTTGCCAAGCGCCGCCGAGACATCGCCGATGGTGGCGACCCTTACCACGGACGCGATCTGCTGGACGGTGACGCCCAGACGGGCAGCCTCGTCCGCTTTCGGCGTGATCTGGATTTCCGGACGCGGCAGCGCAGCCTCGGTCGAGGTGTTGAGGAACATCGGCTCTTGCCGCAGCGCCTCTTCGATCTTCTGGATCGCGAGGTTCAGGTCGTCTTCGTCATCCGACAGGATGTCGTACGAGAAGGGACGCGCGCCGCCGCCCATCGTCGCGGCCTTGAATGCGCGGACGTCGGGGATCGTCTTCAGCGCCTCGAAGACCTCTGTCTCGATCGCGCTTTGCGGGTGGATGCGGCCTTCGGAGGGGATTTCGGGGATCAGCGCGTTGATGCCGGGCAGAGCCTCGCCCAGTTCGATCAGCTTGCGCTGCAACCCGTTGTCCAGACGGTCGAGGATGATGGTGAAGGTGGCGCGGCGGGTGTCGCGTTCGCCAAGCGGGGTCGAGCCGCCGATCACAAGCACGGACTTCACCCCCTCGATGTCCTGAACGATGTCGCGCATCGCATCGGTTGTGGCGGCGGTGTCGTCGAGCGTGGAGCCGGGTGGCAGTTCGACCGAAACCACGATGCGGCTTTCGTCTTCGGGCGGGAAGAGGCTGCCGGGGACCTGCAGCATGGCGATGACCGAGAAGATCACCACGATCACCGCGACGACGAGGGTGATGTAGTAGGTCGGCAGCGCGAGCCAGCGACGCTTGGACGAGCGGCGGACCCTGGTCGTGTTGCGGACCAGCCAGACATAGCCGCGCATGATCGCGCCGTCCTTCTGGTCCTCGTGCCCCTGGGCGTCCTTGGTGCGCATCAGGTAGGCGGCCATCATCGGTGTGATGAGGCGGGCGACCAAGAGCGAGAAGAGGACGGCGA
>JANOCQ010000269.1:0-29119 GCA_031412255.1 Paracoccaceae bacterium
GGCGAAATCTTCGCCCGGAACATCGGTGAAGGCACGACCATCAACCTGGCCCGCGGCCTGAACGCTTTGTGGACCCAGGGCGGCCTGCAATACGCTCCGCCTTTCCGGTAAGATCGGTTACCCGGGGGCGCCATAGGGCGCCCCCGACTTCTTGCTTCATCGACATAATCCGACAGGCTCGGGGCGCTCCATTGGCCCCAAAGCACCCGGAAACTCGGGGCCGCCGGTCGGAAACAGGGGGTAGCCATGGCAATGGCAACGGATGTGCCGAAAGACGGCTTTCGGCTATCGATGCTTATCTACGATACGCGGTACCGGTCCTACACGATCCAGCTGATCGTGCTCGTCCTGTTCGCCCTGGCCGTGGCCTGGCTGCTGAACAATACCGTGCAGAACCTTGCGGCCCGCGGAAAGGAGTTCAACTTCGGCTTCCTGTGGCAGCGCGCGGGTTATGACATCGGCCAGCAGCTGATCCCTTACAATAACGACGACAACCACTTCCGCGCCCTGCTGATCGGTCTTCTGAACACGCTGGTCGTGGCCGTCCTGGGCTGCATCTTCGCGACCATCCTTGGCGTGATTATCGGGGTCCTGCGGCTGTCGCGGAACTGGCTGGTGAGCCGTCTGATGACTGTCTACGTCGAGATGTTCCGCAACGTGCCACTGCTGCTGTGGATCCTCTTGTCCTACGTCATCCTGTCCGAGGTCACACCCCAGCCGCGCGACTTCCGGGTAACCGACGAGATGGTCGCCGCCGGTCAGGAGCCCGCAGCTTCGATGATGCTGTTCGACACTATTGCGGTTACAAACCGTGGGACGAACGTTCCCTCTGCGTTGTTCGAACGCGGTCTGGGGACGGTGGACCTTGGGTTCGTGTCGCTGAATCTGGATTTCTGGGTCATCCTGGCGGTCGTTGCGGGTTCGATCTTCGTGAACCGGCGTATTGTCCACAGCGCGCGAGCGACCCAGGAAGCCACCGGGGTCCGGCCGGTGACCTGGTGGAAGTCGATCCTGATCCTGTTCGCGCCTGTGATCGCCGTGATTGTCGCGATGGGGTTCCATCTGGAAATCCCCTCACTGAAAGGGTTTAACTTCCAGGGCGGCATCCTTGTCGCCCACAGCTTCACAGCGCTTTTGATCGCGCTGACGCTGTATACCGCAGCTTTCATCGCCGAGATTGTGCGGGCCGGAATTCAGGCCATCAGCCGCGGCCAGTCCGAGGCTGCTTTCGCTCTGGGTCTGCGACCAAACCGGACGATGAACCTGATCATCCTGCCGCAGGCGCTGCGAGTCATCATTCCGCCGCTGATCAGCCAGTACCTGAACCTGACCAAGAACACGTCGCTTGGCATCGCGGTCAGCTATCTGGACCTGCGCGGCACCCTTGGAGGCATCACGCTGAACCAGACCGGTCGCGAGCTGGAGTGCATGCTTCTGATGATGCTGATCTACCTTTCCATCAGCCTGATGATTTCGGCGGTGATGAACATGTACAACAACTCTGTCCAGTTGAAGGCGCGCTAACATGAACCCAGCCTTCAACCGCACCGAAATGCTTCCGCCCCAACTGCCACCGGTGACCGAGCGGGGCGCAATCAAATGGCTGCGCGAGAACCTGTTCTCGACGCCGCTGAACATCGCGCTTACCTTGTTCGGAATCGCCGTGATCTACCTGTTGCTGCAGGCGGCCCTGCCTTGGTGGCTGAACTCGGTCTGGAACGCGGAAAGCCTGTCGCAGTGCCGCGAAATCGTGGCCGCAAGCGCCGGGCCGGACGCCACGGGCGCCTGCTGGGCGATGATCCGCGAGCGGTGGCACCAGTTCCTGTTCGGCTTCTATCCGTCGGCGGAGTATTGGCGCCCCATTCTGTCGTTCGGACTTCTGTTCGCGGCACTGGCTCCAGTGCTGTATTCCGGTCAGAAGCGTAGCCTGACCATCCTTCTGGGCGGTGTGTTGGCGTTCCTGCTGCTGACACTGTATCTGTCCAGCGCCCCCGGTATCGTCTTCGCATTGGCAGTTCTGCTGGTTCTGGGAATGATTGCGCTGGTCCAGGTACAGCCTGGCAAGCTTATGTGGTTCACGCTGCTGTATCCAGCGCTGACCTTCTGGCTGCTTTGGGGAGGAACGGTCTGGTTGCCCATCGTGGCGATGGCAGGGTTCGCGATCCTTTATGCGGTGTTCCGTCTGGCCTCGCCCCTGATCGGGCTGGCCCCCGCGGCCGGAGCCGGGGTCGTTGCAGCGGTGCTGTGGTGGCTTTACGTCGACGTGCCGGCGGTCAACCTGCTGCAATCAGCCCTGCCGTTCGGTATTCCGGCCATTGCGTCGGACCAGTTTGGCGGCTTTCTTCTGGCCATCGTGATCGGTGTGACCGGCATCAGTTTCTCATTGCCGATCGGCATCCTGCTGGCGTTGGGGCGCCAGTCCGACATGCTGATCGTCAAATCACTGTCGATCGGGTTCATCGAGTTTGTCCGGGGTGTGCCGCTGATCACGCTCCTCTTCACCGCCTCGCTTCTCTTGCAGTATTTCCTGCCTCCGGGCACGAACTTCGACATCATCTTGCGCGTCATCATCCTGGTCACCTTCTTTGCCGCAGCCTATCTGGCCGAGGTGATCCGGGGCGGACTTGCGGCCCTTCCCCGTGGGCAGTACGAAGCAGCCGATGCGCTTGGCCTTGACTACTGGCGTGCGCAGCGGCTGATCATCCTGCCGCAGGCGCTGAAGGTGTCGATCCCCGCGATCGTCTCGACGTTCATCGGGCTGTTCAAGGACACCACGCTGGTTGCGTTCGTGGGCCTGATGGACCCGTTGAAGGGCGTCACCCAGATCGTCCGGGCCGATATCGACTGGAAGGGCATCTATTGGGAGCCCTACATCTTTGTCGGCGCGATCTTCTTCCTCATCTGCTTCGGCATGTCCCGGTACTCGATGTACCTGGAGCGCAAGCTGAAGACCGACCACCGGTAAGGACACATCATGGCTGAAGCTTCCCAAATGCAGATCTCGGACGAGGTCGCGATCCAGATTTCGGGCATGAACAAGTGGTACGGTCAGTTCCACGTGTTGCGCGACATCAACATGACCGTCCAGCGGGGCGAGCGGATCGTGATCTGTGGACCGTCCGGTTCCGGCAAGTCCACCCTGATCCGCTGCATCAACCGGCTGGAGGAACACCAGCAGGGCCAGATCATCGTTGACGGGACCGAGCTGACCAACGACCTGAAGAACATCGACAAGGTGCGGTCCGAGGTCGGGATGGTGTTCCAGCACTTCAATCTTTTCCCGCACCTCACGATCCTGGAGAACCTGACGCTGGCGCCGATCTGGGTCCGCAAGGTGCCAAAGCGCGAGGCCGAGGAAACGGCGATGTACTTCCTGGAGAAGGTCAAGATACCAGAGCAGGCGAACAAGTATCCCGGTCAGCTGTCCGGCGGTCAGCAGCAGCGCGTCGCCATCGCGCGCTCGCTTTGCATGAAGCCCCGGATCATGCTGTTTGACGAACCGACCTCTGCCCTTGATCCCGAAATGATCAAGGAGGTGCTGGATACGATGATCCAGCTTGCCCAGGAGGGCATGACGATGATCTGCGTTACGCACGAAATGGGCTTTGCCCAGGCCGTCGCGAACCGGGTGATCTTCATGGACCAAGGCCAGATCGTCGAACAGAACGAGCCTAAAGAGTTCTTTTCGAACCCGAAAAGCGACCGCACGAAGCTGTTCCTAAGCCAGATCCTGGGTCACTGACGCATCCGTCAGTGCAGGGGCACCTGTCCGTAATGCGGGCGCAAGGCGGCAGGGCGAAATCCCGTAGCCCGCCCTGATGCGAAATTGGTGTGAGCGGATGATCCCATAACAAGTGTTTTCCAAGGCCGAGGACAACATCATCCGGGAACGGGTGTTTGGGGCTGCGGCTCAGCAGCTCGGTGCGGACTTCTTCCACAGCATCTTTGGGCGCTCTACCGGAGCTCTTCGACTTCTTCGGTTGTCAGCACGCCGAAATCATTGCCCCAGCTGTTGCGGATAAAGGTGCTGATCTCGGCAATGTCATTGTCGCTGAGCAAATCCTTGAAGGCGGGCATGTAGCCGAAGCCATGGAGGATGGACCGGGCAACATAGGCAGTGTCAGCGAGCTTGGCATTTCCTGCCAGTACCGCCGCATTGTTGCTGCGGCCTGCCGGGCCGTGGCATACCGCACGGTTTCGGCATATTTTGGCGCGCCCAAAGCGGCCACGTCGGAGATGTTCGACGCTTTGGTCACCGATGCATCCTCCTCCATTGTGCCGCCCGCAGCTTTGCCGGTGGCGGGATCTCTCCACTCGTCGGTCCCATTGTCCACTGCCGAGCCCGCGCCCGCCCGCACCGCGTCCACGGTGGCGGAGGACCGGGCAAAAGCCAGCCCGCCCCCCTCTGACCCGTATGAGAAGACGAGTATCGCGCCCGGGTTGTGCAGGATTGAGGTGTTCAGCCCTTCACCAAATTTCTGGGCCGCCGAGCCGAAGGCATCGGTGGCGATGAATACGGTGCGGTTGTCCGGCCCCAGAATCACGTCCCGATAGCGGTTCTGGGTCGATAGCCAGGCAACCGGGCTTCCCTGCGTGGTCTGGCCATCTTCGGACAATGGCTGGACGTAAAGCGTGCCATGTTTGAGTGTAGGGATCAGCAAGGCATGGTCCCACTCCTCGATGCCATTCTCACCGGCGTCGTAGTAAAGGACCGATGCAGGGGCCATTGTCGGGTCGCAGATGTAACGCAGATTTCACCGACGGGATAGTCATCGGGCACTGTCCAGAAGGTGGCGATCGGATCGACCATTGGGTCGGTGAAACTGCTTTCCGCAAATTGCGGAATCGCGTCCGGCACTGGATCTGCAGTCAGGTCAGCGTCCGAGGTAGCCTCGTTCCAGTTGATGTAGCGGTAGGCCTGGTCGTCGATGTGTCCGGCCACGCGCGGCCAACCGTAGTTTCCTGCAGGCTGAATGATGTTCAACTCGTCGTCGGTTGCCGGTCCATGCTCGGCCACGTAAAGCGTCCCGTGTGGCCCAAAAGCCAGACCCTGTGGGTTGCGGTGGCCGTAGCTCAGGATGTGGCTTCTAACGCCACCGATCTCGGGGTTGTCTTCGGGGATCGAGCCATCGAGGTTCAAGCGTAGGATCTTGCCGGAATAGGTCCGCCAATCCTGGGCGTCGGCTTCGGCCTGGGTGGGCAACGCCTGCGCCAGATTTGGACGGCGCTGGTTGCGGCCAAAATTCGCGCCTTGCTCACCGATTGAGTAATAGAGATGGCTGTCCGGCCCGAAGACCACCCGCCCGGCGTTATGGTCGTTCCAGGCAGGCAGGTTGTCGATCAGGATCTGTGGGTCGACCAGTTGTTGCAAATTCGGATCATAGGTGTAGCGCACGATCCGGGCGGCAGGCTCGGGGGCCTCGGTTGAGCCGTTGTTCACGGTGTAGCCAAGGTAGACAAAATCGTTGCCGCTGCCCTGCATCAACTCGGGATGGAAGGCCATGCCCAGAAGCCCCTCATGCTGAGGGCCGGTATAGACATCTGTCAGCGTCAGGAGCACCTGCTGTGCCCCGCTGTCAGGGTCCACCCGCGTAACCTCGCCGCTTGTCCGTTCTGTTACCCAGATCAAGTCATCGGGACCCCAGCGCATGGCCCAGGGATTGCTGAGCCCGGTGGTCAGCACCCGCATCCCGAACTTGGCCGGGTCTCCGGCTTCGATCGGAACCGGAGTAACCTGAGCCGTCACATGAGCCGTGCCCAGGGCCAGAAGACCGACAAGTGCGCCACCCGCCAACGTGATATTCTGGGTGGCTCGGGGATCTTTTCCGAAAGTCTTGGTCATCGGAATCTTCGCTCAGGCTGCAGGTTGATCGACGCGGACCCCGCCGGACAAGCGGGCCTATCCGCGCAAGAACCCCGCGCCCGGGGCCATTGTTCCCAGAGCGCCGAGACGCTGTGGAGGGCAGCATGCGGACAGGTATCAACATGCCTGCAAGCCAGAGCCACGTGTCGAAAGCGACCGCAGGATTTTGCCGGGCTCATCGTGGCATTCACCGAGCCGGCCCGGCTTCCGAATGAGTATCATGGGGAATGGCGGACCCGGAGCGATTCGAACGCCCGACCCTCAGATTCGTAGTCTGATGCTCTATCCAGCTGAGCTACGGGTCCGCAATATCGGGCGATGTAGCCTTGCCCAGCGGGCAATGCAAGGGCGAAATCACGCTGGACCCTCAGTGGTTTCGTTTGGCAGATGGATTGCGAACTCGGTCCCCTCAGCATCGCTGCGCACCAGTTCAAGGCGGCCACCGTGCCCGCGGACCAGTTCGGCGGCGATGGCAAGTCCAAGGCCGGTGCCGCCCTTGCGCGCACCGCCCTGGAATGCCGCGAAAAGGTGCTCGCGCGCCTTTGGCGGGAGGCCCGGCCCGGTATCGCCTACCCGGACCCACCATTCGCCCTCATCTTCACCAGCCGAGACTTCGATGGTGCCGGGCTGGCCGGTTGCCTCGATCGCCTGTCGGGCGTTGCGTATGAGGTTGGACAACACGCGATAAAGCTGCTCGCCATCGGCACGGATGATCAGGCCAGGGGGCACATCGACCAGGCAGGTGATCAGGCTTTCCGCCCCGAGACCCTCGCCCTCGGCAACTTCGCCGACAAGCTGCGCCAGGTTCAGCCTGCGAAGTTGCGGTGGGGGCTCTTCGGCCTTGCCGAAGACCAGGGTCGATTCACACAAACTGACTGCACGGCTGATCGAGTTGATCAGCTTCGGGGCAGAGCGGGCCACGATCGGGTCGGCGCTGCCCTCCAAGCGGTCGGCGAAGAGTTGTGCTGTAGTCAGAATGTTGCGCAGGTCGTGGCTGATCTTCGCGACCGCGCTGCCAAGCTGCGCCAGCCGCTCTTTCTGCCGTAGCGCATTGGTCAGTTGCATCTGCATCGACTGCAACGCCTCTTCTGCAGAGCGGAGCTCTTCCACGTCGGCATTCGGCTCGATCACCCGCCGCGCGTCCTCGGGTGCTTCGGCATAGGTCTGCATGTGATGCACCACACGTCGGATCGGCGTGACCAACAGGCGTTGCACCGCCAGAAACAACAAGAACGCCGTAACGATCGAGATCAGTGCCGACAGGATCAGGATGCGCAGCCCGTAGTCCAGCATCGAATCGCGGAGGGGCTTTGTCTCCATTGTCACTTCGATCAGGGTTCCGGCTTCTTGAACCGGATAGCCGATCACCCGCACGATATGGTTTTGCGGCTCGAAAAGCACCACGAAGGCGTCACGGATCAACTCGACCGGGCCGGCCATCCGCAAATCGAAAGTGTCATGGATTTCTCCCGGCACAGGCGATGACAGCACCAGCTGCCGCACTTCATCGCGGCGCAGGACAACGTTGTAGACCTCGGCATTGGCCAGAAGCTCGGCCTCAAGTTCGGGCGAGACCATGTCCTCGGCCGCAAGCTGGGTCAGGGCGGCAATCTGCGCCTGTTTAAGCCGCGTCAGCATGAAATCTGCGCGGAACCGCGCGATCGAGGGAACAAAGATCAGCACTTCGGCCAACATCACGAAGATGACCGTAAGCATCAGGAAGCGACCCGAAAGCGTGTTGAGAAATCTCTTGCGTCTTTCGGCCACCCGAACCTTCCTTGTCCGGTCTAAGGGACCCAGCGTTGCACGACTCTGACGAGGCGCTTCAACATTGGGTTTTCAAACAGCTTCGGGCTAAAATACGCACCTGCCGCACGTTTGGAAACCTCTCCCAGCGTCGGATAGGGTGCAATCATCCCTGCAATTGCCGACATCTTCATCCTGGCAGAGATCGCCAGCGCCCAAAGCCCGATCAGTTCACCCGCATGGGACCCGACGATACTGGCGCCGACAGGACGACCCCTGACCACCATGACCTTGAGCAGTCCCTTGCCCTTGCCCTCGGCCAAGGCGCGGTCGTTGTGGGCGAACTCGGTCCTTACCACCGTAAGCCCATCGCCATACATCTCGCGGGCTTCCGCTTCGATCAGGCCCGCCTGGGCCAGTTCCGGGTCGGTATAGGTCGCCCGGGACAAGGCACGTGGATCGGCTTTCGCGGGAAGGCCAAGGACGGCCTGACGGATTACGATCCCCGCGTGCCAGGCTGCCACATGGGTGAATTGCGGGCCACCCGCCACGTCCCCCACTGCATAAATGCGCCGGTTCGAAGATCGCAAACGAGAGTCCACCGTGATGCCCTTTGACGTGTAGGCCACCCCGGCCGCCTCCAGGTTCATCCCATCCAGAGACACGTTGCGACCAACGGCCATCAGCAGATGCGACCCTTTGATCTGTCGGCCATCGCCCAGCGTGACGTCGACTGCGCCATCGCTGCCAGTCAGTCGTACCACCGCTTGTCCCTCGACCAAAGCGATGCCCTCGGTTTGCAGGGCCTCGATCACCACGGCGGCAAGTTCGGGGTCCTCGCGGCCCAGGACCTTTGCGCCTTCGACGATCGTAACCTCACAGCCCAGTCGCCGATGCGCCTGCGCCATCTCCACTCCGATCGGACCACCACCGATGATGATGAGATGTTCTGGCCTGTCGCGCAGGTCAAAGATCGTCTCGTTGGTCAGATAGGGAACCGTCTCGACCCCTTGGATCGGCGGTACCAGTGCACGCGAGCCGGTTGCGATCACAAAACGCCGGGCGCGAACTGTGGTATCACCGGCCAGCACCTCGCGGGGACCGGTAAAACGGGCAAAGGCGCGGAGCACCGTACACCCCAGACCTTCGAAACGCACTTGGCTGTCAACCGGAGCAATCTTTTCGATCACTGCCGTAACGTAGTCCTTCACCGACCCGAAATCGACCTGCGGCGCGACAGAGGCGATCCCTCGGAATCCGCGTCGCTGCGCCTCGGCCGCCTTCGCGGCAGCGATAAATGCCTTAGATGGAACACAACCAGTGTTCAGGCAGTCGCCGCCCATCTCGTCCGCCTCAATGAGCACGACGCGCGCGCCCATCTGCACCGCGCCGGCCGCAACCGACAGCCCGCCTGATCCGGCGCCAATCACGCAGATATCCGTCTCGATCCGGGGCAATCAGCGACCTCCCTTGATGGCACGAACCAGCATCGGCAACGCTGCCAGGGCGGCGAGTCCCAAAAGCGGCAGCAGAACCGGCACGGTAAAGATTATGCTCAGGTCCGGCGCTCCGCCGCGCGCGAAGACCTCCCCAAGCCCCGATCCGACCGAGGTGAAGACAAACGTCCCCGGAATGATCCCGAGAAAAGTCGAGATAGCAAAGCGGATCAGGCTCGTACCGACGAACGCCGGGATCAGATTGGCGATAAAGAATGGCACCAACGGCACCAGGCGCATCAGGAACAGAACCGACCACTCGTTCTTGTGCAGGGCCGCCTGCAACCTGGCGGCCTTGCCGCCGGTTCGCTCAAGCTTTTGCGCAAGCGCGTCGCCAAATCCGGTGCGGGCGGCGAGAAAGACCAGAACCGCCCCGGTGCCCGCACCCGCAACGTTGTAAAGGACGCCGGGAAAAAGCCCGAACAGGAACCCGCCCGCAAGCGTCGCCACCGTCCCTCCAGGCAGGCTGAGGGCCACGATCCCGACATAGGCCACCACGAACCCCATGACAGCCCACAGGTAATGCGCATCGCGAAAGGCCAGAAGTTCCTCGCGGTGGCGGGCCAGGGTGTCAAAGCTCAGCTCATCGCGGAGCGCGGCAGCGCCCAGGACGGCCGCCGCAAGTATCAGGAGGATAGGCAGACGCTTCAGCCAGGAATGGGCATTGGATGGGGCGGCGGCAGGCGGCATGTCAGGTCCTTGCATGGGTAAGACCATGGCCCAGGACGGGCCTGGGCGACAGGGGTTTCACGCGGCCTTGATGGGACACGTGGCATTCCTGCGGGAACTGAAACATTTCCCCGTCGGCCTAAGTGAAATGTTGCAGGAAATCCGCGTCGCCTGCGTTGACTTGGGGCCAAACCGCCCGTAAAGGACGGTCTTCAAGTTACGGGCCCTCGAATCCACCGGGTTCGGGTCAAGTCTAATGGAGAGCCGCGATGAAGCGCACCTTTCAACCGTCGAACCTGGTTCGCAAGCGCCGCCACGGCTTTCGTGCGCGCATGGCCACCAAGAATGGCCGTCTGGTTCTTGCAGCCCGCCGCGCCAAAGGCCGCCACAAGCTGACCGCCTGATCTCGCGCCCTTAAGGGCGTCAGGGTAAGCATATGACACCGCCGGAGACGCAAGGCCAAGGCATCGCAGCCGAAGCGCCTGACCGCTCTCCGGCGGTTTCGCTTTGCGTGCTGACAAAGCGCACGGATTACCTGAAGGCTGCGTCGGCAAGAAGGCAGGGCACCGCCGGATTTCTGCTGCAGGCCCGGGACCGGTCAGATGGCGACCCGCAATCCCGCATCGGTTTCACAGCCTCGAAGAAAATTGGCAATGCCGTGCTGCGCAACCGTGCCAAGCGCCGCCTTCGGGCGCTCGCGCGCGAAGTGCTGAGCCACCAGGCAGTGTCGGGCTGGGATTACGTCCTGGTGGCAAGGCCAGAGGCCACCGTTTCGCGTTCCTATGCAGACCTGCGGCTTGACCTGGAACAGGCTTTGCGGACCGTTCACCGGGGACGGACATGACGCCACTTGCGCATCTCGTGGCGCTGCCCGTACGCGCCTACCGCCTTTTGCTCTCGCCCTGGGTGGGCCATGGTTGCCGATTTCAGCCGACCTGTTCTGCCTATGCAATTGGGGCGCTGGAACAGCATGGTGCGCTGAAGGGCAGTTACCTGACGGTGCACCGGATCTGCCGCTGCCACCCTTGGGGCGGGCAGGGCTACGACCCGGTTCCGGGCGCAGATCCCGACCACGACTCGTCCCGCTAGGGTTACTCCATCGTCGCGATAATCGCGCGAAGGGTCTCGATCCCCTCGCCCTTTTCCGAACTTGTCACCACGATCTCCGGATAAGCTGCTGGATGCTTGCCCAGCGCGCCCTTGACCTGCTCGATCACCGCCTCGCGTTCCTGCCGGTTGATCTTGTCGACCTTGGTCAGGACCGCCTGAAAGGTCACGGCCGATCGGTCGAGCAGCTTCAATATCTCGTCGTCCACCGCTTTGACCCCATGTCGTGCGTCGATCAGAACGAAGGCCCGACGCAGGGTCACGCGACCCGAGAGATACTGCCGCAGCAGCGCCTGCCACTTTGCCACCACCGCGACAGGAGCCTCGGCATAGCCATAGCCCGGAAGGTCCACCAGGTAGCGTTCCTCGCCCAAGGCGAAGTAATTGATTTCCTGGGTACGGCCAGGAGTGTTCGAGGCCCGCGCTAGCGTCTTGCGGCCGGTCAGCGCATTGATCAGGCTGGACTTCCCGACATTGGACCTTCCTGCAAAACAGACCTCAAGCCGGTCGGCGGGGGGAAGGCCGGACATCGCCACCACGCCCTTCACAAAGGTCACGGGACCTGCGAACAGCAACCGCCCGGCTTCACGCGCCTCGTCCTCGGGCTCGGTTGTCTGGGTAAAGGTCATTGCCATCAGCGCACCTCGTCTCCTATGGCGACGCCACCACCTGCGATCACCCGGGCAAAGACGCCAAAGTCGGTGTGGCCAAAACCGCTTTCCAGACTGCCCATGATATCTGCGTCCTGCTCGCCGGTCTCGGGGTTCGATCCGGTGGCACGGCAACGGCCGATCGGCTCTTCGATCCGCAGGCGCGCTTTCCCGACCGTGAATTCCTGACCGATCAAATCCAGTTCGGCCCAGGGTGCCCAGCCATCCACCCAGATATTGCCACGGAAACGGTGTGGTGAAAGTCTTGTTCCCATGCGCGCGGACAGGTCCGTCAGCGACGAAACCGAGTTTATCGAAACGAACGGCTGATCCTGATCCGTCAGGGCCTGACCCGGGACACGGATGATGCGGGCGGGATCGGGTCGAGTTTCGGGCCAAAGCGGACGAAGCCAGTTGATAAGTCGCTGGGCATCTTCCGGTTCATCCGGACAGAAGCTTTCCGTGGGGCGCCGTGGGTGGCGAAGCGTTACCCGAGCCGCTGCCGCATCCGAAGTACAGGCAATCGCCATCAATTCAGCCGAGCCCCAGCCGCGCAGGAAATTAAGTTTCGGAGCCCATGTGGGAGGCTCTGACAGCCGGGCCGCCGCATGTGCAACCGCCCAGATCCGGTCGAACGGAAAAGCCGCTCCTTCGCTCAGTACGACGTCGGCGACCGGTTCATAGCCGGCGGACTTGATCGGGTGGCGCATCAGCTGTGCGACGCGCCCTCCGCCCCGGTCACTCACTTCTTGCCCTTCTTGGGCGTGGCGGGATCGGGTGAGGCAGGTTTTGCCTTCGCCTCGATCTTGGTGGCCTTGGCCGTGCGGATGTTGCCGAATATGTCCGGACGCTTACCGTGACTCCACATGATGAGGTACTGCTGCATGAAGGTGATGGTGTTGTTGGTGATCCAGTAAACCACCAGCCCGCTGGCGAATCCGCCGAGCATGAACATGAATACCCAAGGCATCCAGGCGAAGATTGAGGCCTGCACCGGGTCGGTAGGTGCGGGGTTCAGTTTCTGCTGCAGCCACATGGTGATGCCCAGAAGGATCGGAAGCACCCCGATGAAGATCAGGTGCAGGACCGTGCCCTGCGCCGGGGCATCCCAGGGCAGAAGGCCGAAGAAATTGTAAAGCGACGACGGATCCGGTGCCGACAGATCCTTGAGCCAGCCAAAGAAGGGCGCGTGGCGCAGTTCGATGGTGACGAAGATCACCTTGTAAAGCGCAAAGAAGATAGGAATCTGGATCAGGATCGGCAGACAGCCCGCTGCGGGGTTTACCTTCTTGTCCTTGTAAAGCTGCATCATTTCGCGCTGCAGCTTCTGGCGATCATCGCCCGCACGTTCATTCAGCGATTCCATGTCGGGCTGAAGTTCCTTCATCCGCGCCATAGAAACGTAGGACTTGTAGGCCAGTGGCAGCACGAGGAACTTGAGGAAGAAGGTAAGCGCGATGATGGCAATGCCCATGTTGCCGATGTGCACGTTCAGCCAGTGCAAGACGGCGAAGATCGGCTTTGTCAGGAAATAGAACCAGCCCCAGTCGATCGAATCGATGAATCCGGGTATGCCGCCCTCGTTTTCATAGGCCCGGATGGTTGCCCATTCCTTCGCACCCGCGAAGAAGCGAATAGACGAGGTCGCCGATGCACCAGGATCAACCGAAACCACGGGCTGGCGCACCTCGGCTTGATAGATGCCGGCAGAGGGGACGTATTTCAACACCGACTTGAACGGTTTGCCCTGTTCGGGCACGAGCGTTGTCATCCAGTAGTGATCGGTAAAGCCGATCCAACCGTCGGTGGTCGCATCGGTGACCTCGGCGGGAAAGCCTTCACGCGCATCGACTTCAAGTTCGGCGACGTCCTTGTAGTCGGTCTCGGTCAACTCGCCATCGATCCGTTGGATCGCGCCTTCATGAACAACGAAGATGTTCTGCAGCTTCGGCAGACCGTGGCGGGCTACGATTCCGTAGGGCTGCAGAGCCACCGCGGTGCCGGAGCCGTTCTGGACGGTGTCGGTCACCGTGAACATGAAGTCCTCGTCGACCGCTATCTCCCGCTGGAAGGTTAGTCCCTTGCTGTTTTCCCAGCGCAGCATGACCGGCTTGCCGGGCGCAAGTGTCGCGCCGGACGTTGCAGTCCAGGCGGTGTTTGCATCCGGCACATCGGCGGCTTCAAGACCGGTTCCGGGCAGCCATCCGAACACTGAGTAGTAGGCGAGTTCTTCACCGACGGGCGACAGGAGACGAACCGTCGGCGAATCCGGGGCAAGTTGCTCGCGGTAGGTCTTGAGCGAAAGGTCGTCGATCCGCCCGCCACGCAGCGACAGAGTGCCGACGAGTTTGGGCGTGTCGATTGTCAGACGGGGGGCTTCGGGGACGGGATCTGCTTCGGTCTGGGTCGGCTGGGTCTCAGTTGGGACCGTTGCCACTGGCTCGGTCGCAGGCTCGGCGGTCGTGGCAGTCTGGACGGGAGGCTCCGGCGGCGGAAAGAAGATGAACCAGACGATCATCACCACCGCGCTGAGAACCATCGCCAAGATCAGGTTCTTGTTGTTCTGCTCTTCCATTTGCCCGCCACCATGCCGATCATCGGATCAGCGGTGCTTCAACGACAGGGCCAGACAAAGGTCAAGCAGTTTCGCCCAAAGCGTGGTCGGCAAGGCGATCAATTCCAAGCGTGTGGACCGAGGGTTGTCGGCTACCCTCTGGGCAGTGATACCATCTCACGCAGTCCGGCCCCACCAGCACTCAACGGGCTTTCACGCCAATCCGGATCGCCTCGCGGTGTCTTTCGCGGTGCTCGCCGAGCCAGGCAACCAGGTCCTCCACCGGCATCGGCTTGGCGACGACATAACCTTGCACATGTCCGCAACCCAACTGGGCCAAGTATGCGTGTTCCGCCGGGGTCTCCACGCCTTCTGCCAGCGTGTCCAGTCCCAGTCGTTCGGCGAGTGAAAGGATCGCAGTGACCAGTTTCTGCTGGTCGCGGCTTTGATCAACCTCCCGCACGAAGCTTCGGTCGATCTTCAGACGGTTCAAGGCAAAACGGCGGATGGCGGTGATCGAGGCGTTGCCGGTCCCGAAATCATCCAGATCGACTGCGCAGCCCATGCCACCGATTCGACTGATGTTCGAGGCGATGACCTCGTCGCCATCCCCTGCCACCACCGATTCCAGAACCTCGACGGTCAGGCGCGAAGGCGACAGCCGGAAACGGTCCAGCGTCCAGCGCAACCGGTCGGGCAGTTGCGGATCACGCAGCTCGTGGGCCGAGAAATTGACGGCAACAGTCGGCACATGCAGCCCCCTTCGATCCAACTCGGCCACCGTCGCCAGGGACTGCGTCAGCATTGTCTGCCCGAGAAGCTCCATTAGATCGGACCCTTCGATTGCGGGCAGGAAAGAGCCTGGGGCCATGACGCCGCGCTCGGGATGGTGCCAGCGCACCAAGGCTTCAAGCCCGGAAACCTCGCCGCTGTCAGTCGAGACCTGGGGCTGGAACCAGGCCCTGATTTCGCCCCGGTCGACGGCGTGCGAGAAACCTGCCCGCAGGGCATCACGGTCAGAACGGGCGCGGGCCAGGTCGTCCGAATAGCCGCGGAGTGCACCGGGTCGGTGGCGCGCGGCCTCATCTGCCGCGACCTGAGCCGCATCCAGAAGCAGCCGACCAGTGGGTTTGCGAAGCTGACGATCATGGCAAAAACCGATCGAGCAGGTCACTTGCACCGGGCCTTCTGACAGGTCTAGCGGCTGCTGCACCACCAGGTGCAGACGTGCCGCGATGCGCACCATGATCTCGGCGTCGAGGCGCGGCGTCACCCAGAGTGTTACGGCCAAGCTTCCATCTTCCATCGCGAAAAGCATGTCTCCCGGCCGCAGCGCGCCCCTGAGTCTGGCGATGCAGGCAGCCAGAACCTCACACTGACGCGCGCGCCCCAGCCTGTCGGCCAGATGCCCAGGATCGTCGAACTGGATCACCAGGCAGCCTGTCGAACCGCCTTTTCCAGGAACCTCTGCGAGCGCGGCGTCAAGTTGTCGGATGACTTGATCCGACATGGCCATCGGCCTGTGTCGATCCGGGAGAAAGCGATATGCCAGCACCCCAAGCGGAAGGGCAGCCGACAATCCGACAAGCGCAATCTCCCCCCCCGCCCAGTAGGCAACAAGGCCAAGAACCGGCAGCAGGGAAACCAGTTGCCAAGGCGTCTCAGAGCCCTTCGGAAGTGCAAACATCATGCCGGCCGTCCCCTGCAGTTTGCGGGATAAGCCCGCGTTCTGGGGGTCAGGCTAGCCGAGTGTTCATGATCGGTTCCTTAATGCTCGCCTGAAAGTTGCGTAGAATTTTCGCCATCTGCCAGCATTGCGGCAAGGCCCGCAAAGTCGAACAGCGCCGGATCGGCAAGATGCGAGGGACGCACATTCATCAGCGACCGGAACATCACCTGTCGGCGGCCGGGAGTGCGTGCTTCCCACTCGTCCAGAAGCTTCTTCACCTGGGCGCGCTGCAAGCCGTCCTGACTGCCGCACAGGTCGCAGGGGATGATTGGATAGCCCATTGCTTGCGCGAACTTCTCGCAATCCGTTTCGGACACGAAGGCCAGCGGGCGGGCGACGAACAGGTCTCCGTCCTCGTTCAGCAGGCGCGGAGGCATCGAAGCCAGTCGCCCCCCGTGGAAGAGGTTCATGAAGAATGTCTCAAGGATATCGTCGCGGTGATGGCCGAGGACGACAGTAGAACATTCCTCCTCGCGCGCGATGCGGTAGAGATTTCCGCGCCGCAGCCGTGAGCAAAGCGAACACATCGTCCCGCCCGGCTTGATCTTGTCGATGACGACCGAATAGGTGTCCTGATATTCGATCCGATGCGGCACGCCCTTCGTCGTCAGAAACTCCGGCAGGACCGTCGCCGGGAAGTTGGGCTGGCCCTGATCCAGGTTGCAGGCCAGAAGATCGACGGGCAAAAGGCCCCGCCACTTCAGTTCGTGCAGGACGGCGAGCAGGGTATAGCTGTCTTTGCCGCCGGACAGACAGACCAGCCACCGGTCGCCGGCCCGCGCCATGCCATAGGTGTCAATGGCCTCGCGGACCTGTTGGACAAGGCGTTTGCGCAGCTTGCGGAACTCCAGTCCCTTGGGGGCACCGTGGAACAGCGGATGAATGTCGTCAGTGTTGTCCAGCATTTCGGACCTCCTGCGCTGCTTATGCCAGAGCGCATCGTCAATCACAAAGGTCAGACGTGTTGCGCGCCGTTGACCTCGATTTCGGCGCCCGAAATGTAGCTGGACTGGTCGGAACACAGAAACCAGATTGCATCCGCTACCTCCTTGGGCTGGCCAAGACGGCGCATCGGCAGTTGCTCGACGATCTTGTCCGTGCCGGGGGACAGGATAGCGGTCTCGACTTCCCCGGGTGCAATGGCGTTCACACGGACGCCCAAGGGCCCGAAGTCATGCGCCATTTCCCGCGTCAGCGCTGCAAGGGCGGCCTTGGACGTGGCATAGGCCGCCCCCGCGAAGGGGTGGACGCGGACCCCCGCGATGGAGGTGACGTTGACGATGGAACCCTTGGTGGCCGTCAATTCGTCCTTCAGGCCCCGGGCAAGGATCACGGGGGCAAAGAAGTTGACGTGGAAGACATGACCCCAGGTGCGCAGGTCGGTGGTCATGGTGTTGAGCCGCGCGCCACCGGGGCCTTTTGGGCTGATTCCGGCATTATTCACAAGGGCATGGATACGACCGCCGACCTTCTGCTTGATCGTCTCGATGGCTGCAATGGTCTTGTTTGGGTCGGCAAGGTCGATTTCGATATGGTTCTCCTCGCCCCCCGGCCAGGGGCAGCGCGGATCGAAGGGCTGGCGCGAGCAGGTCAGGACCCGCCAACCTTCGGCCGAAAACCGCTTGACTGTGGCATGGCCGATCCCGCGACTTGCGCCGGTCAGGACCAGGGTTCTCTGTTCGGACATTGCGGGCTCCTTTTATGGGGAAGGCTATCCTTCCCCACAGGGAAGGCAAGGCTTGGCCAATATGACTTGGCGGGGGGGCGGAAAAGGCATATGCGGCGCGAAGACACGGAGGCCCCGATGAAGCAGCAGACCCTGACCCCCGCAGACGCCAAGACGACCGCCAAGATGCTGTCCGAAGCGCTGCCGTATCTCCAGCGGTTCGAGGGCGCGGTTGTCGTGGTCAAGTTCGGCGGCAACGCGATGGGCGACGACGCGGCGATGGCGGAATTCGCCCGCGACATCGTGCTGATGAAGCAGGTGGGCGTGCATCCCGTGGTGGTCCATGGCGGTGGGCCCATGATCAACGAGATGCTTGAAAAGCTTGGGATAAAATCCGAATTCGTTCGTGGCAAGCGGGTAACGGACAAGGCCACTGTGCAGGTGGTTGAAATGATACTGTCGGGCCTCGTGAACAAGCGGATCGTGCAGGCGATCATGGATGCCGGCGGGCGGGCAGTGGGGATTTCCGGCAAGGATGATGACCTGATGGTCTGCGAGGCGGACGACCCGGAACTGGGGTATGTCGGCCGGCCGGTGGAGATGAACGTCCAGGTCCTGCGCGACCTTTACAACGCCGGGATCATCCCGGTGGTGGCTCCCGTGGCAACGGGCATGAAGGACAACGAGACCTTCAACGTGAACGGCGACACGGCGGCGGGGGCCATCGCCGGTGCATTGCAGGCGGACCGACTGCTTCTTTTGACCGACGTACCGGGTGTGAAGAACGCTGCGGGGGAAGTGATGACCCAGATCACGCCAGAGGAGATCCGCCAGATGACGGCGGAGGGGGTGATCTCGGGGGGGATGATCCCGAAGACGGAAACCGCGCTGATGGCAATCAAGCAGGGGACGCGGGCGGTCACCATCATGGATGGCAAGGTGCCAAATGCCTGCCTGCTGGAGCTCTTTACCGACCATGGTGCTGGCAGTCAGATCCGGTCGACAGAACCCCGGGTGAAACCGCACGCGCGTCGTTAAAAGCGTGCTCCGCGTTCGGTGGATCAACAGACTGAACCAGAGATGCCTTTTTCTGTCTTTAAAGCGTCTGGATTCTGTCTGGTGTGGGTTGGAGGGCCGTATGGCTGCAACAATCCGCACCCCCAACAACTTTGCCCGCGTCCAGGTTTCGGGTCCGGCGCGTGACCATGAATATCAGACTTGTTGGGACGTCTTTTGGAACAGCACGGTTCAATCACCCGACCTCGCTCGGTGAGGGCGGATAGGACCAGAGCTTCCGGTTGCTGCGGGTCAGCCCAGAAATGCAAGTGCATGCCATTCGTCAACCAGCGCGGCATGGAAGCAATTACGGCTTCGTCCTGTCGGTTTGGGACCGGATTTTCCGCACCCCTGTGCCAGAACCGGAAAAGAGGGCGCAAAGCATGACGGTGGGGCTGGAATGACAGGACAAGAGACCGGCGAGGATGAGTTGGGCTCCAACACTCCCTCTGCGGCCCTGAAGGCTCGGCTGGCCGGGAAGCAGTTGGAGATTCTGGGTGGTTTCGTGGTGGCCGGAGACGAAGAAGGTCTTCCGGCTGGGACGCGGACACTTCTTATGCTCGGGCCGAAGGAACCGGGGTTCTGGGCCAATCTTCAGGACCAACCGGAGTGGGACGGCGCCCCCGACCCGGTGGACCGCTGGTCGCGACGGGTGATCGGTCGGATTGCCTGCGACCTTGGAGCGAAGGCGCTTTTTCCGTTCGGGGGGCCGCCGTATCATCCGTTCTACCAGTGGGCGCTGCGGACGGGGCGGGTCTGGGACAGCCCGGTGCGGCTGCTGGTTCATGCCGGGCAGGGGCTGATGGTCAGCTTTCGCGGGGCCTTGGCTTTGAAGGAGGTGGTGGAAGTGCCGCCCCCGGTTGTCCGGCCCTGCGATACTTGTGTCGCCCCCTGCCGGGCCGCATGTCCGGTTGATGCGCTGACCGGGGCGGGCTATGACTTGGCCGCCTGCCATGCTTTCCTGGACCAACCGGAAGGGGCGGAGTGCCTGTCGGCCGGCTGCCTTGTGCGCCGCGCTTGCCCGGTGTCGCAAAGCTATGCAAGACTGCCAGAACAGTCGGGGTATCATATGAGGCAGTTCCACAGATGAAGCGGTTGATCCTGACGCGGCATGCGAAATCTTCCTGGGACGACCCGCTGACTCCCGACCATGACCGCCCGCTGAACGACCGCGGCAAGGCTGCGGCGGCGGACCTGGGGCAGTGGCTCGCCAGCCGGGACTATGTGCCGGGAGAGGTCCTGTGTTCCGATGCAGAGCGCACCCGGAAGACCTTTTCCGGGATCGCACCGGCCTTGCCAGGGGCGCCGGTGCTGGAGCTGAAGCCGGCGCTTTATCATGCCGGGCCGGATGTGATGATGGCGGTGCTGCGGCATGGCAAGGCGGACGTGGTGATGATGATCGGGCACAACCCGGGCATCGCCGAATTCGCAGCCCGGCTGGTGGCCCATCCGCCTTCGAACCCGGAGTTTGCCCGGTATCCGACTGGGGCGACGCTGGTGGTCGATTTCGACGTCGTGGACTGGGGGGACGTCACCTTTGGGTCCGGTGTGACGGTCGATTTCATCGTCCCGCGTGAGATCGTCGTCTGAGGGCTGCCCACGCGCGGGCAGGGTTTCTATCTTAGCAATATCAATGGCTTGCTGGTTCGCATTAGTGTGGACTTAACCTTGTTGCAGGGGCGTTTTCCCGAACGGGAGCCGGTGCGCGGGGCATCGAACCCCGCGCACCGGCGCTGCCGCGGAGGATCGCCGGGCGGCGTGCTTTGGGAGAGGACGGAGCCTTCGGCGGAGATATTTTCCGAAGGGAAAGCATGGGCGCGGAGCGGTTGGGCGCTATCTCAGGCGTCGGCCAGGAGGCGACATGCGGGCATTGGTGGTGGGGGCCTCGGGCGGGATCGGGGCGGCGCTGGTGGCGGCTTTGGCCGGCCGCGGCGACGTCGTCGGGCTGTCGCGGTCGGGCGACGGGCTGGACGTGACGGATGAGGGCTCGGTTGCGGCGGCGCTGGGCAGGCTGGAGCCCGGGTTCGATCTGGTGATCGTGGCGACGGGGGCTTTGGTGCTGGGGGGCGTCGGGCCAGAGAAGAGCTTGCGGTCGGTGACGGCGGAGGGGCTGGCTTGTCAGTTCGCAGTCAACGCGGTGGGACCGGCGCTGGTGATGAAACATGCGCTGCCGTTGCTGCCACGCGACCGGGTATCGCGACTGGCGGTGCTTTCGGCGCGGGTGGGGTCGATCGGGGACAATGCGCTTGGGGGTTGGTATGGCTACCGGGCGGCGAAGGCGGCACTGAACCAGCTGGTGCGGACGGCGTCCATCGAGGCGCGGCGGACGCATCCGCAGTCGGTCTTCGTGGCCCTTCATCCAGGGACGGTGGCGACGGGGTTGGCGCCGAGCCTGAGGGCGGGGCATCCGGCGGTCGCGGCGGAGGTGGCGGCGGGGAACCTGTTGCGCGTGCTGGAGGGGCTGGGGCCGGCGGACTCGGGTCAGTTCTTCGACTGGAAGGGTGAGGTCGTGCCGTGGTGAGGCTGGTTCTTGTCCTTGGCGACCAGCTGACAGCGGACGTGGCGGCGCTGAAGGCCGCGGACAAGGCGCGGGACGTCGTGGTAATGGCGGAGGTGATGGGTGAAGGCACCAGCGTGCCACACCATCCGCAGAAGATCGCGCTGATCCTGTCGGCGATGCGGAAGTTTGCCGTCGCCCTTCGGGCGGGGGGCTGGCAGGTCGCCTATTCCCGGCTGGACGATCCGGAAAATGCGCAGTCGATTTCCGGCGAGTTGCTGCGGCGGGCGGCGGAGTTCGGGGCGTCGGAGGTGCTGGCGACAAAACCTGGGGAATGGCGGGTGTTGCAGGATCTGGAAGCGCTGCCGGTGCCGGTGCGGCTGCTGGAGGATGACCGGTTCGTCTGTTCCGAGGCCGAGTTCGCGGCCTGGGCCGAGGGCCGGAAGCAGCTGCGGATGGAGTGGTTCTACCGCGAGATGCGCCGAAAGACCGGGCTCTTGATGGAGGGGGATCAGCCCGCCGGGGGCCAGTGGAACTTTGACCACGACAACCGAAAGCCGGCGAAGTCGGACCTCCTGCGTCCGCGGCCGCGAGACTTCGCGCCGGATGCGGTGGTGGAGGAGGTGCTCACACTGGTCGAGGCACGCTTCCTGCATTTCGGACGGCTCAGGCCGTTTCGGTGGGCGACAGACCGAGCGGGGGCGCTCCAGGCCCTGTCCGAGTTTGTCGAGGAGCGGCTTGCGCGGTTCGGGGCGGAGCAGGACGCGATGCTGGAGGGGGAGGCGTATCTTAGCCATGCGTTGATCTCGCCTTACATGAACATCGGGCTTCTGGGGCCGCTGGAGGTGTGCCGGGCCGTGGAAGAGGCTTGGAAGGCCGGGAGGATCCCCATTGCGGCGGCGGAGGGGTTCATCCGGCAGGTCATCGGCTGGCGGGAGTATGTGCGGGGGATCTGGGCGCTGAAGGGGCCGGTCTATCTGCAGGGGAACGCGCTGGAACATGCGCGCCCGCTGCCGGGAGTCTACTGGGGGGCGGAAACGGGGATGGCCTGCATGAAGGCCGCCATCGGGCAGACGCGCGACCTGGCCTATGCCCACCATATCCAGCGGCTGATGGTGACGGGGAATTTCGCGTTGCTGTCGGGGGTGGACCCGGCCGCGGTGCATGAGTGGTACCTGTCGGTCTACGTCGATGCCTTCGAATGGGTGGAGGCTCCGAACACCATCGGGATGAGCCAGTTTGCGGATGGGGGGCTTCTGGGGTCGAAGCCCTATGTCTCCAGCGGCGCCTATATCGACCGGATGTCGGACCACTGCGGGGGATGCCGGTACCGGGTGAAGGAGAAGGTGGGCGAGCGGGCCTGCCCCTTCAACCTGCTTTACTGGCATTTCCTGGACCGGCATCGGGAACGGTTCCGGGGCAACCCGCGGACGGGGCAGATGTACCGGGTCTGGGACGGGATGGACGCGGGCCACCGGGAGGCAGTGCTGGCCGGGGCGGAGGCAGTGCTGGGACGGTTGGACCGAGGCGAGGTCGTGTGAGTGTCCACAGTGGAAATCGGTCATACGTCATGGATTTCAAGGGGTTGGTCGCGGGCGTTAGGGGTTGGTTAAGGTGTTGCGGAGCAGTCGCCTATCGACGGAGCGGTTGCTGAATGGAGCGCAGTCGCGCGAAGACCTTTGTCTCACCGTCTTGCGTGAAGGACGCAAGACGGCTCGGTATCGGGGACGCTTCGCCCCCCGAACCGCCCGAGGATATTTGGGCAAGGTGAAAGACGCGGTGGGATCGCTGCCACGCCTCCGGCTTCTGGCAGGCAGTGGTCCGGGCCTCGACAGCTTGATTTGACGGGATCTATGCGCTGATCTGTTCTGGTGCTTGAGGGGTGCAGGATGGACAGGACGGCGGCGCTGAGAGCGCATCGGCGAGAAGAGGCGGGACAAGGCTTTCCGCTGCCGAGGGCCTGTCCCTCGACGTTTGTGTTGCGGCGACTGGCTGTGCTGGACGGCTTCAGCGGAGTGGACCGGCTGGACTATGCGGATCAGCTGTCGGACCTGGCAGAGGCGCAGGTGACTGACCAACTGGCGCAGGCGGGGCGGGACGCGCTTGTGGCGCGTCTACCGCTGGTGGCACGGACTGAGGCTTCTGCCTTGGCGGGGGCGGATCTGCGGTTTCAGAGCGTGAAGTCGCTGGCAAGGCTTGCGGCCGAGCCGGGCGGGATCGCGGAGTTTGCTCGGATGCAGGGGCTGGTGGGGGAGGCGTCAGGGCCGCCGCTGCCGCATGTGGCGTCGTTTGAGGAGGCCGTGCCGGTGCCGCCGGGCCGGTTGCGGAAGGCGGTGATCGGAGCCTTGCAACTGCGGTTTGGGGGCGCGGTGCGGAAGGTGAGTGCCGATCTGGAGCAATTGGAAGCTGTCCTGCCGCGGGGACGGATGTTGTTGAACCTTGGGTTCGGTGGCAAAGGCTGGGGGGCTATGTCGCGGCAACTGCACTACAGCCTGTGGGCCGATCTGGACGGGGTCCGGATGTTGCCGACGGCCTATGAGGCGGTCTGGCTGCTGCCGGCGCTTTGGGACCTGATCACGGTGGCGAACGTTGAGACCGTGGCGGCGCACCTGGTGCGGGTGGTGGAGGCGCGGCTGGCGCTGGAAGGCTAGGCCTGGGCGCGCAGTAGGAGGAGGACTCCGCCCAGGAGGATCGCGATGCCGAGGAGTTGCCGGCGGGTGGCGCGTTGGCCAAAGGCGATGCGGGCAACGAGAAGGGCGAGGACCACCTCGACCAGCGCAAGGGTGCGGACGTTGGCGGCGGTGGTCAGGGCAAAGCCGGTGAACCAGAAGGCGGAGGCGAGGGCCCCAAGGAAGCCGGCGGCGAGGGAGGGCAGGAAGGCCCGGACGCTGCCGGTGAGGGCGGCGCGGTCCCTGAGGGCGAGCCAGGCTCCGAGAGCGAGGGTTTGCAGCGCGAGGGAGAGGGCGAGGATGGTCAGCGCGCGGATCAGGAAGCTGCCATCGGGCAGGGCGGTGATCGCGCCGCGGAAGCCGATGGCGGAAAGGCCGAAGGCGAGGCCGGCGAGGAGGCCCAGGGTGGCGGGGCGGAGGTCGGTCAGGAGGCTGCGGCCCTGGCCCGGTCTCGTCGTCATGACGAGGACGCCCGCGACGGCGACCGTGATGGCGGCGAGCATCGGGAGGGTAAGGGGCTCTCCCAGCACGGCCCAGCCGATGAGGGCGACGAGGACGGGCTCGATCTTGAGCCAGGCGGTGACGATGCCGAAGCCTTGCGTGCGCATCGCCTGCAGCATCAGGGCGGTGGCGGCGATCTGGGCCAGGGCACCGAGGGCGGTGAAGGTCAGGGCGCCGGGGGTCAGGGTGGGCAGAGCCGAGCCGCTGGCCCAGAGCGCCAGGACGAGGAAGGCGCAGGCGAAGGGCAGGCCGTAGAGAAAGCGGACATTGGTGGCGCCAAGGGTGCCAAGCCGTTCCGTCAGCCCGCGCTGGGCGGCGTTGCGGCCGGTCTGGGCTAATGCTGCGGCAAGGGTGACGGGAATCCAGAGGAAGTCCATCGGGGCACGACGCTGGGAACGGGGCGGAGGGGTAGGGTGGGCACTGCTGCCCCACCCCACGATCATGGCATCGGGGACGGCGGTCAGGTTCCGCGGATCGTGTCGATCATCAGCTGGACGTGGTCGGGGTTCGCTTCGGGCGTGATTCCGTGGCCAAGGTTGAAGATGTGCGGGCCCTTGGAGAAGGCGCGGACGACGTGCTGGGTCGCGGCGATCAGCGCCTGGCCACCGGTCACCATGTGCTCGGGGGCGAGGTTGCCTTGCACGCAGCCGTCGATCTGGACGTTGGCAGCGGCCCATTCCGGGCTGACCGAGTTGTCGATGGCGACGCAATCCGCGCCGGTGCGGTGGGCAAAGCCGATGTAGCCTTGGGCGGCCTCACGCGGGAAGGCGATGATCGGGATGCCGGGGTGACGGGCCTTGAGGGCGGAGATGATGGCCGCGGCAGGAGCTTCTGCGAAGTCGCGGAAATCCTGGCCTTTCAGGCTTCCGGCCCAACTGTCGAAGAGCTTCACCACTTCGACCCCGGCGTCGATTTGGGCTGAGAGGTATTCGATGGTGGCCTCGGTGATCCGGTTGATCAACGCCTGAAAGGTGGGGCGGTCATGGGCTTTCAGGACGTGGGCCGCAGCCTGGTCCTTGGAGCCTTTGCCCGCGATCATGTAGGTGGCGACGGTCCAGGGAGCACCGGCAAAGCCGATCAGCGTTGTCTCGGCCGGGAGTTCGCGGGCGAGGATGCGGATCGTCTCGTAGACCGGGTTCAGCGTCTCGTGGATCGCGTCGGTCGGCTTCAGGTTCGCGACCTGGCCGGGGGTGTCCGTCGTCTCCATCCGCGGGCCTTCGCCGGTCTCGAACCAAAGCTTCGGGCCCAGGGCCTGGGGGAGGAGGAGGATGTCGGCGAAAAGGATGGCCGCGTCAAAGCCGTAGCGGCGGATCGGCTGCAGGGTGACCGCGGCCGCAAGCTCGGGGTTGTAGCAGAGCGAGAGGAAATCGCCGGCCTTGGCGCGGGTCTCGCGGTATTCCGGCAGGTAGCGGCCAGCCTGGCGCATCATCCAGATCGGCGGGGTGGGCAGCACCTCGCCCTTGAGCGCGCGCAGGATTGTCTTGGTCATCTTTGGTCCTTTCGTGTCGGCCAATGGGTCGGCTGTGGGGCCTTCGTTGTCAAGAGTTGTCAGGCGCGCGTGACACGGGTAAGCCTAGCGCCATGAGCGATGATCTGCCCACCCCCGCCCGCCCGCTGAAGATCGGTACCCGTGGTTCGCCCCTGGCCTTGTGGCAGGCGCATGAAACCCGGCGCTGTCTGATGGAGGCTTTTGGCCTGCCCGAAGTGGCGTTCGAGATCGTGGTGATCAAGGTTACGGGCGACCAGATCCAGGACAAGGCTTTGCGCGAGATTGGGGGGAAAGGCCTTTTCACCCGCGAGATCGAGGAAGCATTACTCGACGGCGGGATCGACATCGCGGTCCATTCGATGAAGGACATGCCGACCTTGCAGCCCGACGGGCTGGTGCTGGACTGCTATCTGAAGCGGGCGGATGTGCGGGATGCGTTCGTCTCGCCGCATTACGGGTCGATTGCGGAGCTGCCGCAGGGGGCCACGGTCGGGTCGTCGTCGTTGCGGCGGCGGGCGCAACTGGCGCTGCGGCGGCCGGACCTGAAGCTGGTCGAGTTCCGGGGGAACGTGCAGACCCGGATGCGCAAGCTGGAGGTGCGGGTGGCGGACGCGACGTTCCTGGCGATGGCGGGGCTGACGCGGCTGGGGATGGCCGGGGTTGCGCGTGGGGCGATTGCTCCGGAAGAGATGCTGCCGGCGGTGGCCCAAGGGGCGATCGGGATCGAGCGGCGGTCTTCGGATGCGCGGGTGGCGGGTTTGTTGGCGGCGATCCATGATGGCGAGACCGGGCTGCGGCTGGCGGCGGAGCGGGGTTTCCTCGCGACGCTGGACGGGTCCTGCGAGACGCCGATAGCGGGGCTTTCGGTGATCGAAGGGGATCAGCTTTGGCTGCGGGGGGAAATCCTGCGGCCGGATGGGTCGGCTTCGATCAGCGGGGAGCGCCGGGGGCCGGTGTCGGACGGGGCGGGCATTGGCAAGGCGCTGGCTGAGGAGTTGCTGGGGCGCGCGGGACCGGGGTTCTTCGACTGAGGCATTGCGCCTTGCGGAAGGCGCGGATGCCTCCGGCGGGAGTATTTCTGAAAAGAGCAGGCGGTTGGGGTGCAGGACCGGTGACGGGTTTTGCGTCCATTGCGGTTTGGCAGTAGAGACCTGCCGATGGAACACGTGAAGTCCGATCCCGAGCTTGAGGCGGCCCTAACCCGGGCCTTGACGGATTCGCCAAAGCGGGTGCGCCTTCTGGTGTTGGGCGATGGGCGGCGGTTCTGGCTGAAGCGGGTGGAGCGGCTGTCGGGGCGGCTGCGGGTGCAGAAGGGCGATCCGGAGCGAGCCTTCGCGGCGGAACGGGCAGGGTTGCGCGAGGCGGCGGCAGCAGGGTTGCCGGTGACGGGCGTGGTGGCCGAGGGCGCGGACTGGGTTCTGATGCCGGACGCGGGGCCGATCCTGCCCGAGGTGGTGCGCGATCCGGGTCTGGATCTGGCGGAGAAGCTGCGGGCCTTCGAGGAGGCGGGGCGGGCGCTGGGGCGGTTGCACTGGGCTGGTATGGCGCATGGGCGGCCTGCGGTGCGGGACGTGTGCTGGGATGGGCGCGCGGCGCGGTTCATTGATCTGGAGCGGTTCCGGCGGGCGTCGCGGGCCGGGTTCTGGCAAGCGGCGGATGTGGTGATGTTCGCTCAGACCGCCTTTACGGTTTGGCCCGAGGAGCCGCGCTGGCTTGAGGCGGCGCTGGGGGCCTATGCGGTGTCAGCGCCTCACGGGGGGATGGCGGCAGTCCGGCGGCTGGCTTTGTGGATGGCACCCTTGGGGTGGCTGGCGCGGGGGCTTGCGATGCTGCGTCCGGGGAGCCGGGAGTTGCGGGCGGTAGGGCTAACGCTGGCGCGGTTGCGGGGGGTCTAGCCGCTCGTCGATGACTTCGTCACTCCTCGCTGGTGGCTGGACCCCAGAGAAGAGGAGACGAAGTCGAACGACGAGCGGTTGGTCAGGCGTGGCCCCTCAAGCGTGGATCGCGCCGTCGCCGCAGGCAAGGGCGGCTTCGCGGACGGCTTCAGACCAAGTGGGGTGGGCGTGGCAGGTGAGGGCCAGGTCCTGGGCGCTGGCGCCGAATTCCATCGCGACGCAAACCTCGTGGATCAGGTCGCCTGCCTGCGGCCCGATGATATGCGCGCCGAGGATGCGGTCGGTGGCGGCGTCGGTCAGGATCTTCACGAAGCCTTCAGCCTGGAAGACGGCTTTGGCGCGGGCGTTGCCCATGAAGGGGAACTTGCCGACCTTGTAGGCGCGGCCTTCGGCCTTAAGCTGTTCCTCGGAGAGGCCCACGTTGGCGACTTCGGGCGTGGTGTAGATCACGCCGGGGATGACGCCGTAATTGACGTGGCCATGCTTGCCGGACAGGACCTCGGCCACGGCCATGCCTTCATCCTCGGCCTTGTGGGCGAGCATCGGTCCGGCGATGGCGTCGCCGATGGCGTAGAGGCCGGGGATGCTGGTCTGCCAGTGGTCGTCGGTCTTGATTGTGCCGCGGGGGCCCATCTCGACGCCCAGAGCCTCCAGCCCGAGGCCGGCGGTGTAGGGCTTGCGGCCGGTGGCGACGAGGACGATCTCGGCTTCCAGCGAGGCTTCGCTGTCGTTCTTCTTCAACTTATAGGAGACGGTGGCTCCGCCGGCGGTCTTGGTGACCGACTGGACGGCGGCGCCGAGGACGAACTTCAGGCCCTGCTTGGTCAGGATGCGCTGGAAGGTCTTGGCGACTTCGGCGTCCATGCCGGGGGTGATGGCGTCGAGGTATTCGACCACGGTGACTTGCGTGCCGAGGCGGGCGTAGACGCTGCCCATCTCGAGCCCGATGACGCCTGCACCGATGACGACCATCGACTTCGGCACGGACTTTAGGGTCAGCGCGCCGGTGGAGGTGACGACGGTTTTCTCGTCCACTTGGACGCCGGGGAGGCTGGAGGCCTCGGACCCGGTGGCGATGACGATGTTCTTCGCGGTATGGACTTCGTCGCCGACCTTGACCTGGCCTGCGGCGGGGATGGTGGCCCAGCCTTTGATCCAGGTGATCTTGTTCTTCTTGAACAGGAACTCGATCCCCTTGGTGTTGCCGGTCACCACGTCGTCCTTGTAGGCCTGCATCTTGGCCCAGTCGACCATGGGGGCTGCGCCCATCAGGCCCATATTTTCGAAGTTCTCATGCGTTTCGTGCAGCATGTGGGTGGCGTGGAGCATCGCCTTCGACGGGATGCAGCCGACGTTGAGGCAGGTGCCGCCCAAGGTCTCGCGCCCCTCGACGCAGGCGACCTTCTGACCCAGCTGGGCGGCACGGATGGCGGCGACGTAACCGCCGGGGCCGGCGCCGATGATGATGGTGTCGAAATCTGCCATGTTGGTTCCTTTGGTCGGGCGGCGGGTCCGGGGGTTTCACACCCCCG